>NZ_JAASWB010000003.1:0-479273 GCF_014227425.1 Listeria marthii | reverse complement strand
ATACAGGATTACGTCAGTTAACAACGGTGATTGCTAAAAATAATCCAGAATTAGTCAATTTAGGTTACTACGCTATGAGTAACGTCTACTTTAGTCAAGTCGCAAGTTTAACGAAGGTCGAATTAGTCAATCTCCCGAAAGTAACGAAAGTAATCCTTGACCGGAATAGTATTAGCGAGTTGAACGTTACTGATTTATTCATTGAAAATCTCCCAGTACAAGGAAATAAACTAACTGATAACGTGTTCGATAACCTTCAAAATCTGCCTAATTTAAAAACATTAGACCTGTCCCTGAATCAACTAACAGAAGTGAAGCTAGACAAAATAGATGTAGAAAATCTCCCTAATTTGATATCATTAAATATGGAAGGGAATTCGGAACTAACTTCAATAAACATCCAAGATCAACCCAAATTAGTAGACGTAAAGACTTCTTCAAATACAGGATTACGTCAGTTAACAACGGTGATTGCTAAAAATAATCCAGAATTAGTCAATTTAGGTTACTACGCTATGAGTAACGTCTACTTTAGTCAAGTCGCAAGTTTAACGAACGTTGAATTAGTCAACCTTCCCAAAGTAAGAGTAGTGCGATTAGATCGTAATAGTATCAATCAAATCGAGCTAAATAATTTAGAGGCTGTAACAGAAGTGAATCTAAACTATAATAAAATAACAAGCGATAGCATAGCGGAATTTGAAAATATGCCGATACTAGCGACGCTGAATTTAAACAATAATCAAATTACCGATATAAATGTGCTTAATGACTTCTCAGAAATAACTACTTTAAAGATCGAATCGAATTCTATCGGTGTTTTACCAAGTAATCTAAAAACAAAAATGCCAAAATTAACGACACTGAGTGCAATAAATCAAGTGATTACGCTAAACAAAGTAATTACTTTAGATGAAGAAGATTTAATTATTAACAATGAAATTAGTAATTTTGGTAAACTAAGCCAACCAATCCCGATATCAAATTCAGGAACATATGCAAATGAAAAACTAACTTGGTCCTATGAAAGAATCAAAAGTTTAACAGAGGTTAATTTCCAATTTTCTGAGCGAGTTAATGCAACTGGCATAGACGGAAACTTTTCAGGAAAAGTCACGCAACCATTTAAAAGATCTACCGTTCCAGTAATTAATGCAGATACAGAAATTCATTACCCGCTAGGAACAGAAAAAACAGAAGCTGCTTTTTTAAGTGAGATTCATGCACAAACAAGTGATGATTTAGCTATTACAAGTGATTTTGAAACAATGGTAAACTTAAAGAGAGTGGGGATATACACTGTAACGTTAAATGCCGAGAATATAGACGGAATTAAGGCTATTCCAAAAGAAGTGACCGTGTACATTGATTCTGTACAAGGTGCTAATATAACGGTGAAACACGAAGACAAATCCGGGAATAAACTGGCAGAAGATAGCGTATTAAGTGGAAATGTCGGAGAAGCATATAACTCAAGCGCAAAAGAAATTTTTGGTTACACATTAACGGAAATGCCTACAAATGCACAAGGCGAATTTAGCTTAGAAGAACAAACAGTGACTTATATCTACGCAAAAAATCCTACTCCAGCCAAAGATATTACAGTACAATACACGGATGAAGAGGGAATCGAAATTGCAACTAGTGATACATTGTCAGGTAATATGGATGAAGATTACGTTACAACAGCGAAGACCATTATAGGCTATACTTTAATGGAAACGCCGAGTAATGCGACGGGCAAGTTTACCGAAAACGATCAAATAGTAAGATATACGTATCGTGCGATTCAAGCAGATCCAATTTTAGCTAAAGATGTCACGGTGAACTACCAAGACGAACTTGGAGCTGAAATTAGTGAATCAGAAGTATTAACTGGTGAAATTGGTGAGACTTACACAACAGCAGCTAAAATAATAGAAGGCTATACCTTAATGGAGACACCTACTAACGCTGATGGCATTTTTACTGAAACACCTCAAACTGTAACGTATGTATATCGAGTAGAGAACAATCCGGTAGCAGCAAACATAACTGTGAAACACCTTGACGAAAGTAGTAACGAGCTAGCCCCAACGGAAGTACTAAGCGGAAAAATTGGGGAAGCTTATACAACAAAAGCAAAACAACTAGAAGGCTATTCACTAGTAAAAGAGCCAAGTAATGCTAGCGGGAATTTCACAACAGAAGCTCAAACGGTTATCTATATGTATAAAAAGGATGCTATTCAGGCATCCAAGATTATTGTGAAATATGAAGATATAACAGGGAAAGAACTTGCCACAAGTAGTGTGTTAACTGGCAATATTCATGATTCCTACACAACTACACCTAAGGAAATTAAAGGCTATACCCTCGTGCTAAAACCAGCCAACGCAAGTGGTAAATTTATGGTAGAGGCTCAAACAATTAAATATATTTATCGTGCGAATAAAGACGAGGTAAAGCTAAATGTAGAAATAATTGGGGATAATTCAAATGGAGACATTCAACCACCGAATAACCACCAACCAACGAGTAGCAACCAACAAATCCTACCTCGAACAGGAAATCAGCCGCTAGATATGATTTTTGGACTGGGTATTGTACTAGTATTTCTAAGTATCCTATGGCTGCGCCGAAATAAAAGCGAAAAAGATAAATCAAATAACTGCAGATAATCTTTCTTACAAAAAACTCTCCTTAGCACATGGAGAGTTTTTTGTTTGTGATTGATATCATAATTGGGATAAGAGTGCAACTATAAAAAAGTTCAAAAATATACTTTTACTTATGATTGTGTGAACGTTGTGTGAACAAAAACAGTGAAGTTCAAAAAAAACCTAATACTATGTTTAAATGTTAGGCTTACTGTTGCTATAATTATTAAATATATAGATAAAATAATTTTACATATCAAATAGTAAAATCAGCGCGTCCTTTACTATAATCACTACTAACATCTGAGGAGAATTAATCATGAAACAAAGGATAAGTACTATCATCATAGTCGGAATACTACTTTTTCAATCGTTAAGCGCTTATCCTTTAATGATTGATGCAGTAGAGAATGAGAATACGAAGCTAACCCTAAAACAAAGTCCCAATAAAACAACACTTCAAGCAGGAGATACATATGCAAAGGTCTTTCCAGATGCGGCACTAGCCCAAGCCATTGCCAAAGCAGCAACCGGTTCTGAAGACACGAGCAAAATAGTAACACAAGCAGATTTGAATAAAATCATCATTTTAACAGCAAACGCCAAAGGTATTGCTGATTTAACGGGAATGGATTTATTGGTTAAAGCAACAACTATCAATTTAAATAATAACCAAATAACAGACATTTCTCCACTAACTCAATTACCCAATTTAGTGAAATTATATTTAAGTGATAATCAAATTAGCACAGTTACTTTAAATGCAGAAAATCAACTGCCGAGGTTAACTACACTTAATATCCAAAATAACCCTACACTGACAGTTATTGATGTACAGGACCAGCCGAAATTGGCTAATGTACAAACTTCCAAGTATTTAGATTTGACCAATTTAACAACTGTTATTGCTAAAAATAATCCAGAATTACTTAACCTAGGATATTTTAGTGAAGAAGGTGTGTACTTTGGTAATATACCGAGTTTAACGAAAGTAGAAATGGTGAATCTTCCAAAAGTAAAAGCATTAAAATTTCACCATAGTAAAATACAAAAGGCTGTAATGGATAATTTACCAGCCGTTACATCAGTGACTCTGCAAAATAATAGCTTACAAAGTGACAGTGTCATTCAAAATATGCCAAAGTTGACGACTTTAAATTTACTAAACAACAAACTGACAGATATTAATATGCTTAAAGGGTTACCAGCAGTAACTTCTATGGATATCGCATTTAATGCCATTAGTGTTTTACCAAGCGATCTGCCAACCATTATGCCTAACCTAAAGATATTAACTGCAGGGAGCCAGTCAATAGTTTTAGAAAAAGTCGTTGTTTTAGATGATTTAGTTATTGATAATAAAATTAGTAATGTGGGGGCAGTAGTCCAACCAAATTTTATATCAGATAGTGGTGTATACGCAAATAACCAAATAACCTGGTCTTATAAAGCACTCGAAAATCTTGATTCAGTTAGTTATGAATTTAATGAACCAATTAATATAACTGGCGTTAAAGGTTCTTTCACAGGAACTGTAAGACAACAAGTTAAAGCATCTACCGTACCAATCATTAGTACAGATACTGAAATTCGTTATCCGCAAAGAATCGAGAAAACCGAAACTGAATTTTTAAGTGATATTCAGGCGCAAACCAATGATGGAACGCCAGTGACAAGCAATTTTGAATCCATCGTTAATTTGAAAAAGGTTGGAACATATGTAGTGACAATCAGCGCAGTGAATGTCGACGGGGTTAAAGCTATTCCAAAAGAGGTGACGGTTTACGTTGATCCGGTACCAGCAGCAAATGTGACGGTTAAGTATGAAGATACAACTAAGAAAAAAATTGCGGAAAGCGTCATTTTAACTGGATATATCGGCGAAGATTATCATTCAAGCGCGAAAGAAATTGCAGGCTATACATTAACGGAAACGCCGGCAAATGCAGAAGGCGGATTTAGCTCGGAAGAACAAACGGTGACGTATGTTTATTCGAAAGACATTATCCCGGCTGCAAATATTACGGTACAGCACGTGGACGAAGAAGGAAACGAACTGGCACCAAGTGAAATATTATTAGGAAATATCGATGACGAGTATAACTCAAGCGCGAAAGAAATTGCAGGTTATACATTAACGGAAACACCAGCAAATGCACTAGGTATATTTAGCGCGGAAGAACAAACAGTGACATATGTCTATTCCAAAGACCCTGTCCCAGCCGCAAACATTACGGTGCAATACGTGGATGAAGAAGGAAGCGAACTGGCACCAAGCGAGATACTATTAGGGAATATTGGTGAAGAATATCATTCAAGCGCCAAAGAAATTCCAGACTATACATTAACTAAAACGCCAGCAAATGCAGAAGGCGAATTTAGCGCAGAAGAACAAATGGTGACGTATGTTTATTCGAAAATCCCTGTTCCGGCCGCAGATATCACGGTCCAATACGTGGATGAAGCAGGCAATGAACTAGTAACGAGCGAAATTTTATCAGGAAATATTGGCGATGACTACACGGCAACAGCCAAAGAAATTGTAGGTTATGCACTCATTGAAACTCCAAGCAATGAAATGGGCAAATTCAGCGAAACCAGCCAAACAGTAACTTACGTGTATCGTACGCGTAAAAACGAAGCAATTTCTGCTAAAAGTGTTACGGTGCAATACATCGATGAACACCAAAATGAATTAGCAATGAGCGAGGTATTAAGTGGAGGAATCGGCGAAACATATTCTACAGAACCCAAAGAAATCCAAGGCTATACGCTCATAAAAAAACCAGCTAACGCAACTGGAAAATTTATGCTAGAAGAACAAACAATCAACTATATTTATCAAGCTAAATTAGACGTAACATCGGATACTTCATCTGGAAATACGTTAAGAATTAAGAATAAGCTCCCTCTACCGCTAACAGGAGATTTACAGTCAAATTTGATTTGGGGATTAGGCTTACTTTTTGTACTATTTAGTAGCATATGGCTCTATAAAAACAAGCGAAAAAAGAAAAATTAATACTAGTTATCACAAATAAATCTTCTCGCACGAGGAGATTTTTTGTTTTACGCTTGAACATCCAAAAACAGGGGTATTATACAAGTGTTCTAAAAAAAGCTAATTGAAGGAGGATTTTTACATGAAAAAAATGCTACCTGAGAGTAAAGTAGAGGCAATCAGAAAAGAGGGATTTTTAAATCGGGCTGTTGAGGCTTACCGGTTTTTCTATCCAACTGTATCCAACGTATCAAATTTTAAGGCTTTACAAGGATTAGGAATTACTGAGAACCACGATTTTATTATTCAACTTACGACTCCTGATTTAAATGTACTGACGCAAAATTCGGATACCCCGTATTGCCTTGGAACAGGAAACACTGAGAATGGTCCAGTTGTCATCGAATTACCACCGGGCGCAATCGTTGGCGTGGCGGATGATATTAATTTTAAATTTATTACGAATATGGGATTAACAGGTGACGAACAAGGTAAAGGGGCTAAATATTTATACTTACCACCTAATTATGAAGGTGATATTCCGGAAGGCTACATAATTCGAAAACCTTCTAGCTATCGTTTCCTTATTTGTTTGCGGGCGATGGTTCACCAAGCAAGTGACTATGAAAAAGCATTTGCGCTTCTTAAAGAAGTTAAATTTTATCCATTAAAAGAAAAAGATAACAATCCAGTAAGTACATTCCATGATTTTTCGCATCGTAAAGCAATTTCAACTCCATATTATGTTGAAGGGAAATTCGAGTACTGGGAAGTAATTAAATGGGCGCTCGATAATGATAAAACCGATCCAGAATACTACCAAATGTATGGATTGCTAAAAGCGATTGGTTTAACGCCAAATAACGAATTTAATCCAGATCCAGATAAAAAAGCATTATTAATTGAAGCTGCCGAAAAAGCGGATGATATGATGTTCGTGAATTCCTTTAATACAGATGATCCGGCTGCAATTACTTGGCCAGGAAAGAAATGGGAATGGGCTGTATACGGTGAAAATAACGACTTCTACGAAAAAACTTATTTAAATCTTCCTGTAAGAGAGCGTTGGTTCTATCAAGCGACACTCGAAACACATATGATGTTTATGCATAAAGTCGGATTTGGCTCCGTTTATATGCTTGGAGTGAAGGATAAGGAAGGAAATTATTTGGATGGTGGCAAAAATTATACATTAAAAGTACCAACACCAGTACCATCCAGCATTTTCTGGTCAGTAACAGTTTATGACATGGACACGCGTTCAGAAATTGTTACCGAGCAATTTATGCCTGCGCTGAATTCCATTAAAGATACATTCGAAGTAGATGCTGACGGAAATACAACGCTCTACTTTGGACCAAATCCACCGGAAGATGAGTCGTTACCATGGATTCAAACAGTTCCTGATGCCAATTGGTTCACCTATTTCCGCATTTACGGACCAACCGAACCAGCCTTTGATAATAGCTGGCAACTATATGATTTTGAAGAAGTAAAATAAACAAAAGAGGCGCAACCATTCGCAGGTTGCGCCTCTTTTTTGTTAGGTTAATCATTCAGTCCTAATCCATCTAAAATAGTTGCTTCATATTTTTCAATTCGCGAAACACGTGTTTTCGATTGTTTAGGGGCCGCAAAATAAAGCAAGTAAGCTTTTTGACGACCAGGAGTTAATGCTTCAAAAGCTGTTTTTAAAGCAGGTAGCTCTTCAAATTTCACAAGTAATTCTTCTGGGATAGGCATTTCGGCTCTTGGTTTAAGCTCCACTTCTAATCCCGCTTTTTCCACATCAATGGCATTTTGAATATAAGCTTTTAAAAACTCTTTTTGATCAAGGATTTCTTGTAAATTAGTGAAACGAATTTGTCTGGCAGCTTGTACATTTTCCGTTTGCTGTACTAAAATGTTTTCCGGATCACGGAGAAGTGCACCTTTCATAAAGAGTAAAGCGCAATAATCTTTAAAACCATGAATTAAGAATACATTGCCGCCATTGAGAGCGTAACAAGGTTTTCCCCATTTGAATTCTTCTTCTAGTTCAAACTTGATTGCTATTTCTCTTAATGCTTTGAATTCAGCTTGCCAAGTGGATGGTTTAGCTAGAAACGCATCTACCTTAGGATTTAATTCGGTTTTTGCCATAAAGAATTCCTCTTTTCTACACTTTTTCATTTAAAAATAATTCTTTGATACGTGTTATTTTAACTTAATATGAAAGGCCTTGCAAATTTGGTTTGTCTACTAAAAATGGACTTAAAGAAAGAACCTGGGAAATTTCTCCCAGATTCATTTGTTTTCATGATAAATTGAGCTGCCAATCTATACCAAACTTATCTTTAACCTCTCCAAATTTTTCCGACCAGAATGTTTTGGCAAGTGGCATAATGACAGTACCACCTTCTGCAAGCTGATGAAATTGTTTCGTTAATTTTATTTCATCAGATGTATCAATAACTAGCGTAATATTGTCGCCAAATGTAAGTGGCCTAGACTTAGGTACGTCGGAAAACATGACTTTTACACCGTCTATTACTAAGCTAGCGTTCAGAACTAAATTTTTTAGCGAATCTTCTATAGGTTGCTCCGCTGTCTCGATTTCCCTATATGTCAGCAAATCTGTACACTTTGTTCCAAAAATTTCTTCATAAAACGCGATAGCATCTCTGGATTGTGTTCTAAAATTCAAGTAAACATTTAACGTCATTTGAATTCCTCCTCGATTTTTATTCGCTATAGTTTTATTGATTTAAGTGTATTTATTATAGCAGATACGAGAAAAAAGAGGAAAAGTTAAGCCGATAAATGCTTGACTTGGAGCTACTCCAAGGTGATAGACTAATAGTAAGATATTAGATACAGGGGGAGAATGACATGAAAAAAACGCTATATTTAATGCGCCACGGCCAAACATTATTTAATCAACGTAAAAAAATTCAAGGTTTTTGTGACGCACCACTAACGGAACTTGGTATCAAACAAGCCAAAATCGCTGGAAGTTACTTTCAAGAAAACAAGATTGAATTCGACCAAGCCTATAGTTCCACTTCAGAGCGCGCATGCGACACGTTAGAGCTTGTTACAGATAAAAGCTACACTAGATTGAAAGGCTTAAAAGAATGGAATTTCGGCACGTTTGAAGGGGAGAGCGAAGATTTAAATCCGCCACTTCCATATGGTGATTTTTTCGCGACATTTGGTGGGGAACGGGAAATGGATTTTAGAGATCGCTTACTGGAAACAATGGAGGGCATCATGATCCAAGATAGGCATGATACGGTTCTCGCTGTATCCCACGGAGCCGCTTGCGCCCAATTTGCCCGCTATTGGGAGAAAACGAGTAAGATTGGCATAGTAACAGGACTGAAAAACTGCTGTATCTTGAAGTTTGAATATGAGAATGGAGAGTTTACTTTGGTTAATTTTATTAATCATGATTTTGAAAGTGGGGCGCATATTGAAAGCGCAAAATAAAAAAAGCACTCGTAAATGAGTGCTTTTTTCACGTCATTGAAACAAATTCTTTATTTTATCCAAAAACCCACCAGTTAATTCATTCGCGGTATCTTGCAAGTTTTCCGTAAGGCCGCTTGTTTTATCTTGTAGATTTTCTGTTAAGTTCGTCGCTTCATTCTGTAAATTTTCTGTGACATTGCTCGCTTGTTCGCCAAGCTCAGATGCTTTGTTTGTTGCCTCTTCTGTCAGTGTTCCTAGGTTTTCCAGGGGCAGGGACTCGGTAACTTTATTCTTCAAATCATCTAAATTCATTGTTTCCTCCTTATTTTGGGGGCTTAGAGTTCATTCTAAAGGAAGATGCGGCGAACTACAAACAATTAGTACCGTCATTTGTGAAAAAATATGGTATGATGATAGGAGGAAATGAGGACTGACATGACTAATTTAAAATTAAGTGAAGAAATTAAAAGAGCTATTAATGAACTAGGATATACAGAAGCGACCCCTGTTCAAAAAGCAGTAATTCCAGTTGCCTTAACAGGAGAAGATATCGTTGCTAAATCACAAACTGGTAGTGGGAAAACAGCGGCATTCGCGATTCCAATTGCCGAACAAGTCGTTTGGGAAGAGAACAAGCCACAAGCACTTATTATCGTTCCAACCCGAGAGCTCGCAATGCAGGTCAAAACGGAATGTACGAACATTGGCCGCTTTAAACGTATTAAAGCAGCAGCGATTTACGGGCAATCACCATTTGCCAAACAAAAATTAGAATTAAGCCAAAAAAACCATATTGTCGTTGGAACACCTGGCCGACTACTTGATCACATCGAAAAAGGGTCACTGAATGTTGATAAAGTAGCCCACTTAGTTTTAGATGAAGTAGACGAAATGTTAAGCATGGGCTTTATTGATCAAGTAGAAGACATTCTTAGCCGTTTACCAAAAGAGCGCCAAAATCTATTTTTCTCTGCAACAATGCCAGAAGAAATGCAAGATTTAATCAAACGTTACCAAGACGATCCAAAGGTAATTGAAATGGCATCGGAAAAAACGAACCCGATTTTCCATGTTGAAATGCAAACAGATAATAAAGAAAAAACACTGAAAGACGTTTTAATTACAGAAAATCCTGATAGTGCGATTATTTTTTGCAACACAAAAAATCAAGTAGATGAGCTAACTGATTTACTCGATTTAAGAGTCAGCAAAATTCATGGCGGTTTAAGACAAGAAGACCGTTTTCGCGCAATGGATGATTTTAAAAGTGGTAAGTCGCGTTTCTTAATTGCGACAGATGTGGCAGGGCGCGGGATTGATGTAGATAATGTGTCACTCGTAATCAACTACGATTTGCCGATTGAAAAAGAAAACTATGTCCACCGAATCGGTCGTACTGGCCGTGCTGGAAAAAGCGGGAAGGCGATTAGTTTCGTGAAGACGAACGAAAATCCACTTTTGCGCGAGATAGAAGAATTGCTTCATATCACGATTGAAAAAAAACGCAAACCGACTATCATTGAAGTAAGAGCAAATGAAGAAGCTTTCCACAAAAAACAACAAAAACGTCCAGTGATCAAAAAAGCGCGCGGTGAAAAATTAAATAAAAACATCATGAAACTTTACTTTAACGGCGGCAAAAAGAAAAAAATTCGCGCGGTAGATTTTGTTGGAACTATTTCTAAACTAGAAGGAATTACAGCAGAAGATATTGGTATTATTACCATTGAGGATCATGTTTCTTTTGTAGAAATTTTAAATGGAAAAGGCCCAGCTGTTCTGGACATGATGCGTTCGCGCAAAGTGAAAGGTAGACGCTTGAAAGTAAACGAAGCCAGAAAGCGATAATATTAAGTAAAGAAGGTTTCAAGTATGGAAAGGCCCAGTAATGAGCTTATTCTTATGGTATTGAATGTTGTTAAAAATCCAATATATAACATAAAATCATTGACCATTCACTTTTTGCATACTGATGTTGTTGGAGATTCTACAAGGAATGAGTTACTGTATTGCACTTATTGGCTTGAGTTTCATGGGTTCATTCAAAGAGACGAAAATAATAGCAAACAAAAATATTACAGCATAACCAAACAAGGTGATTTTTTACTTCAAAAAATTAAACATGAACTTTCATGATTTAGTCACACTTTGTTCACATTTATTCGTTATATTAAGAGTAACCTTTTTTTCAATGAAATATCTCACCTGGCAGCATCCGTCTCCCTACAAAACGCGGATGCTGCTCTTTTTGTGCGTAGAATTATGCTATACTAAGTAAAACTGAAAATGGAAGGTGACATCGTGTACAAATACACCATTTGTTTTATACAAAGAGGAGACCAAATTTTATTATTAAATCGACAAAAAGCGCCATGGATGGGAAGTTGGAATGGTGTTGGCGGGAAAATTGAGCCAGGGGAAATACTTATCGATTCCATTCAGCGTGAGATTACTGAAGAAACAGGGATTGCTCCAGCTGATTATGAAATTCGGGATATTGGCGAGATGATTTGGTTTGTAAATGAAGAATATCTAGGTGGAATGCATTTGTTTTTTGCAAAACTTCCAGATGATTATGATTATCCAACTCCACGTGCGATGGATGAAGGAATTTTAGATTTTAAAGAGCGTCATTGGGTTTTTGATGAGGAAAATACGGGTGTGGTGAGTTATTTATCATATATTTTCCAGCATGTACAAGACACAACGACACGAATAAAAATCACCACAAAATATCAAGGGAAAACCTTACTACATATTAGCCACCAACCCTTATAAAAAAAGCATTGCGACCACTCGCAATGCTTCCACTCTATCAAGATGTCGTAAAATAACTAGCTTCCCAACGACTAATCAAATTTTTCGCATCTTCCGTAGATAACTGTTTATGACCGATAATCTGCTCTTTAGCAATTTCGATGCTTTCAAAATGATCAATTAAACGTTGCGATGGATTGTTAATATACACATCGCGCAGCTGAATTGACTGCCGTTTCTCACTTTCGTTTCCTCTAGCACCTACGATATACCCCGCTGCAGTAATAAGTAATAATTTATTCATAGTTCTTCGCTCCCTTTTAGTTGTTCTTGCGCGCCACTGGACACTTTTTTTCTGGATAAAAACATGTAGATAAAGACGCAAATAAATGCGATAGCCCCAGCAATAATGTAAATGCCTTGGAATGAAAGGACATGATGAATTTCACCCATAATATAAGGCCCAATCCCAAGCCCTAAATCAAGCCCGATAAAGTAAGTAGATAAGCCGATCCCAATACGGTGTGGCTCGCAAACTTTCAAACAAACAGCTTGTCCATTTGACATAAACGTCCCGTAACCTAACCCAATCAAGCCACCTGAAATAAGTAAAACAAGACTTGATGTTGCGGTACTAAGGACCACTAAGCCAACTGCTAAAAAGAGATAACTCGGATACATCACGTATTTTTCACCTTTGGCATCAAATAATTTCCCAGACATTGGACGAGTGAACGTAATAACGAGTGCATAAACAACAAAAAAGAATGTCCCAGCACTTACTAAATTGATTTCTCTTGCATAAGAAGCAAGGAATGTAAGTACGCTCGAATAAGAAATCCCCATTAAAAAGGCAATAAAAGTAATCGGAATAACTTTAGTTTCAATAAAACTTTTGACTGTCCAAGTTTGTAAAGCTTTGCGATGTTCTGTTGTTAAAACGATATTTTTCACTGGTAAGTAGAAGCAAAGTAGTGCAGTTAAAAAGACAATCACCGTGGAGAAAATAATAATCGTATAAAAGTTCGTCTTGCTAAGTAAAATCATTCCAATAAATGGTCCAATTGCAGCAGCAAGGCTCGTACTAAGACCATAATAATTAATTCCTTCACCATTTCGAGAATTAGGAATATACGCTGTAACAATCGCATTGGTGGCTGTTGAGGTTGTCCCGTAAGCAAACCCATTCAAAAAGCGAATAACGAACATAATCGCAATTGTCGGCATGTATAAGTAAGCCAGTGTCGTTACTAAGAAAAATAAAATCCCAAATCTTAAAACACGCTTACGGCCAAACAGTTCGAGCTTTTTCCCCATGTAAAGCCGTGCGAGAAGCGTTCCAATAATATAAATACCAGACGCAAATCCCGCTTCGCCAAGTGATGCATTCAGCTCCTCTTGGGCAATGACGGCGATAATCACCATAAGCAAATAATAAACGAGATAAACGACAAAGTTAATCAATGTTATTAAGACAAAACCCTTGTTAAACAATTTTTCTTTCATAAATAAAAATCCCTTCCTACATGTAATCTGTTATTTATCTCAGCGACAAACAGTATTATAGGGGAAATTCGAAGAGGATACTTTTTAATTTGGTAATTATTTCTGATATATACAAATTTGTATAACATATGTTGAAAAAATAGGGAATAGTATTTTGTATGATTAATATGCTTTAACTGGAAGGACAAAAAGGAGGTTAAGAACATGAAGCACAATATTCTTAATAATTATGTAAGCACAAATGATTTTCCAGTTATTACAAGGGGAAAACGTAAATATTTAACTTACGAGGGGCTTGAAGATTCTTATGTGTACATACTTAAAAAAGGGATTATCAAAACGAGTATTATTTCAAGGGATGGTAGGGAGTTTAACTTAAACTACATTAATAAAATGGATATTATCTCGCTGTTAAAAGATGAGTATTCCCAGTTTGCCAATGCGCCGTTTAATATTCGTGTGGAGTCTGATACGGCAGAACTGTATCAAGTTGACCGGGTGAGATTTTGGAAAGATGTGAACCGTGATGTGGATTTGCAAATTTATGTCAAAGATTATTACCGGACTAGGCTTTTGCAATCAATAAAAAAAATGCAACAAATGTTGATGAACGGGAAACTAGGCGCGATTTGTACGCAACTCTATGAACTCTATACACTTTTCGGAGTGGAAATAGCGGAAGACCAATATTTAATTGATTTCCTAGTGAGCAATGAAGAAATTGGTCATTTTTGCGGGATTAATTCTGCGAGCAGTGTGAACCGAATTTTCCAACAGCTCAAAAAAGAAGGCGTCATTACCATGCAAAATCGTTATATTATTATTAAAAAATTAGACGTTATTCAAGAAAACGTAATTTTTTAACAGAAGAAAAGCACTGCAAATGATGATTGCAGTGCTTTTCTATCCTCTTTTTTTAAATGAATATCGAATTCTAAGTGTGATGAGTCCGATGATAATTAGCAAACCGCCAACCATCAAATTCTCTAAGTCGCTAAAATCCCAAAAGATAGAGATTCCGATATTAGATAGTCCTAGAAAAACAAAAACCAAGCCAACAACAAGCAAAACCAAATAAGCCGGTTTAGAAATTTTCATAAGGACGCCTCACTTACATTAAAAATAATTTCCACATTATTGTAACATAACTTTAGCTAAACGACATTATTCACTTGTAATTTGTTTTGTAAAACCTTCACCAACTACACTTTGAACATCATTAATAATAAAGAACGCTTTCTCATCATATTTATTGACGATTTTTGTAAGCGGTAGTAGTTGATCGCGACTAATCACGATATAAAGGATTTTTTTATCTTGACGCATATAGAAACCTTGACCGTTGAAAAGGGTAATACCACGTTCCAATTTCGCATCAATTTCCGTAGCAATTTCTTCATAATAGTCCGAAATAATCGTAACAGATTTCTTAGGATTATAACCTTCCAAAATGAAATCAAGTACTTTAGTCGAAATATAAAGCGAAACGACTGTCAGCAACATATTTTCAAATCCGATTACAAACACAGAAGGGATCACGACTAGTAAATCAAAGAATAGCAGGGCATAACTCGTATTCCAGCCAAGGTATTTATTAGCAATTTTCGCTAAAATCGCACTACCAGCTGTGGTTCCGCCACCGTTCATAATTAGCCCCATTCCAACGCCCATCATTAATCCAGCAAAAATCGCGGCAATAATAGTTTGGTTTGCCACAAAAGCAAGCGGCTCAGAAAAATGTAAAAATATCGAAGTGAAACTAATAGCGACAATCGTCCAAACAATCGTCATACGATCAAGAAACTTGTAACCAATTATTAGTAAAATACCGTTAAAAATAAAAGTAGTGACAGCGGGAGTCCAGCCGAGCAAGTAATAAAGCATCATCGTTAGCCCAGTAACGCCGCCTTCTCCTAAATTATTCGGGATGGCAAAAATATTGACAGCGAGCGAGAAAATAAGCGCCCCCGTAATGATTTTTGCGATGTTCCAACCAGTTTTATTTTTCATATCCATTTCTCCTTTCCACACAAAAAAAGACCCAAGAACACCTCTAAAAAGGCACTCTGGAGTCTTTTTATTAAAAAAGCATTAACTGACATATTGTCATTAATTGTCTCACCATAAAAAATTGCTATTCATTTCAACACAATTTACAATATACCATAAAAAATAAGCAGCTTCAAGCCTTTTTTAAGTAAAAGTAATTAGCCGAAAATCGCTAAAAATGGCATTAAATTAAGTAAAAATAAACCTACAAGAACGCTAATAACAATTTTGATGACAAGCGGTTTTTCACTTTCTGTTTTTTTCAACTTGTTTCCCTCCCTAATTCGCGCTTACTTTGCCCAGTGTACAAACTCATTTTTAAGTGGCATATAAGTGGCAGTTTTTTTCTTATAGATTTGATAAGCAAGTATAAATCCGAGAAACGCTGGAACGATAATTGCAAAAATAGTTAAAATAACTTTAGTCATAAAAAAATACCTCCTCTTAAATCAAAACACAAGTGCAAACCTTACTACTATCAGTGTACCAAATTTTAGCTGATTTTGGTAATAAAGCGGGTTAGCAAATTTCGGTTACAATTAAGGGTAAATGTGCTACAATAGCGGTGGGTGAGTAAATTTGAATAAGAAAAATAAGTTTTTCGACATATATTTAGAATTAGAGCAAGATATCACATCTGGCGTTTATCCAGCAGGCACACTACTTCCAAGTGAAAATGTCCTGGCTAAGCGTTTTTCGGTATCCCGTGAAACTATCAGAAAAGCACTGGTTTTATTGCTTGAAAACGGCTGTATTCAAAAGCTCCAAGGCAAAGGATCTGTTGTCATTGACCGGGAACGTTATTCTTTTCCAGTTTCTGGATTAACTAGTTTTAAAGAACTACAAAAATCGGAACATATGAATGCAACAACAAAAGTTATTCGAAATGAACGTACGACCTTGCCAGATCGAATTGCCGATTTCGCTGGTCTTCCACATGGTTCAACGTGCTTGGCGATTCTGAGAGTGCGCTATTTAGAAGAAGAGGCAACCATTTTGGATTATGATTACTTGCTAGATAAGACGGAGCCAATCGCGAATGAGGTTTTAGAAGATTCGCTTTACCAATACTTAGAAAATGAAAAAGGCTATGAAATCAGCTATGCTCAAAAAGAAATTACAGTTGAGCCGCTGAATGCTGAAGATAAAAAATACTTAGCGCTACACGGTGATACGCATGTCGTTGTCGTGAAAAGTACCGTGTTTTTAAAAGACACGACACTGTTTCAATACACAGAATCACGCCACCGATTGGATAAATTCCGTTTTATTGATTTTGCGAGAAGACGCTAAAAAACCCGAGAAACGAATCTCGGGCTTTTTTTATTGAATTAAAGTTAACGTTTCATAAGGTGCTAATTCTATTTCAGAACTGATTGCTTGGCGTCCGTAATTGGATAATAAGACGCTAGCATTTAAAAATTCAGTTGGAAGTTGTATTTTTTTCGCTGTTGAACCAAAGTGATGAATGGCGAGCAGGGAAGTAGTCGCGTTGGAACGTTTATAAGCGATAATGGAATCTTCTTCCGTTAGATATGGCGTGTAATCGCCTGTTTGGATCACGGGATGCTCTTTCCGCAAGGCAATTAATTTTTGATAGAAATAGAAAATACTCGATTTATCGGATATGGCTGTTTGCACATTAATTTCGTTTGCATTGTCAGCTACTTTTATCCAAGGTGTGCCTGTTGTGAAGCCAGCATTTTCTGAGTCATCCCATTGCATCGGTGTCCGACTATTATCACGCGAACGCTCTTTAATAACCTCCATTACCTCTTGTTCGCTAAGCCCATTTTTTTGTAAAATATCAAAATGGTTGAGCGTTTCTACATCGACATAATCATCAATTGTCTCAAACTTAGGATTCATCATACCGATTTCTTCACCCATATAAACAAAGGGTGTTCCACGCATGAAATGAATTGTCGCACCAAGTAAGGTGGCAGAATGATAATAATGTTCTGGCTGATCAGTTGCAAAACGCCCAAGAGCTCTTGGTTGATCATGGTTATTCCAGAAAAGCGCATCCCAGCCATTTTCCTCCGACATCGCTACTTGCCATGTATGGAAAATGGCTTTTAAGTTAGCAAAATTCACATCGGCCAAACGCCATTTTTCGCCATTAGGATAATCTACTTTCAAGTGATGGAAATGGAACACCATCGACAATTCTTTTTCATCTGGCTTACTATAACGGATACAATTGTCAATATCAGTAGATGACATTTCACCAACCGTAATAATCGGCTTATCACCAAAAGTTCGTTCATTCAACTCTTTCAAATAAGTGTGAATCCCTGGCCCGTCCGTATAGAAACGACGACCATCACCTTCGAAATCATCTTCCAGAAATTTTGGCTTCGCAATGACATTTAAAACATCTAAACGAAAACCTTCGACCCCTTTTTCAATCCAAAAATTGACGACATCAAATAGTGCCTCGCGTACATTCGGGTTTGCCCAATCTAAATCTGCTTGAGTAATGTCGTATAAATGCATGTAATACTCCGAGGAATCTGGCAATTTTTCCCAAGCACTACCACCAAACTTGGATTCCCAGTTCGTTGGGGGAGAACCATCTGCTTTTGCTTGGCGGAAATAGTAAAAGTCACGGTAAAATGGATCGCCGGCTAATGCCTTTTTAAACCAAGGATGTTCTGTAGAAGTATGATTTAATACTAAGTCAATCATAATGCCAATATTTCTTTTTTTTGCTTCATTGATAAGCGTAGTGACATCGTCCATCGTACCAAATAAAGGATCTACCGCTGTATAATCAGCGATATCATACCCATTATCATTTTGCGGAGAAGGATAAAATGGATTAAGCCAAATCATCTCAATTCCGAGTTTTTGTAAGTAATCAAGCTTAGCAGTGATACCAGGAATATCCCCAGTACCATTGCCAGTCGTATCGTAAAAGGATCTTGGATACACTTGATAAATTGTTTTTTGAGCAAACTTTGTCATAAGAGAAGCCTCACTTTTTAGTTGGTAGTTTTCGCAGATTCACGATATTCTTTTTTACCAAAAGTACGAATCGGTGCAGTATCTACTTTGTTTAAAATATTATATTTGCGGAATAATACAGTTAGAATGAACGGAACAACGATAGTAATTAGCATACATAAGGCAAAAACTGCATAGTATTTAGGGTTGATGGAGAGAATGCCCGGTAAACCACCGACTCCAATTGAGTTCGCCATAACGCCACTTGATACAGAAACAACGGCAGCAATCGCCGAACCAATCATGGCAGCCACGAAAGGATATAAGTATTTCAAATTAATACCAAACATCGCAGGTTCCGTTACACCTAAATAACAAGAAATAGTTGCAGGAATCGAAACTTGTTCTTCTTTTTCATTACCACGGTGTAAAAAGATAATTGCTAAAACAGCCGAACCTTGAGCAATGTTAGATAAAGCAATCATAGGCCAAAGGTTGGTTCCATCGAATTGACTCATTAACTGTAAATCGATGGCATTTGTCATATGATGCAGTCCCGTGACAACGAGCGGGGCATATAAGAAACCAAATAAAGCAGCGAATAACCAACTAAGTCCGCCAGTTAAACCAGCATAAACAACATTCGAAATCGCGTCGCCAATTTTCCAACCAATAGGTCCGAGGATAACGTGAGCCGCTAGAACGGTAGGAACGAGAGCAAAGAATGGAACAAAAATCATTGAAATTGCATTTGGAATAAATTTACGTAACCAGATTTCCAGATAGGCTAATAAGAAGCCGGCCATAATTGCTGGAATGACTTGTGCCTGATAACCAATCATTTGTACTTGAGCAAACCCAAAATCCCAAACTGGAATATCGCCAGCTTTTGTTTCCACCACACTATAAGCATTTAGCAGTTGCGGGGAAACTAGTGTTAAACCAAGGACAATCCCAAGAATTTGTGTGGTTCCCATTTTTTTCGCAATCGACCATGTAATCCCAACAGGTAGGAAGTGGAATACAGCCTCACCAATAAGCCACAAGAAACTATAAACACCCGCCCAAAATGGATAAACATCTACAATTGTTTTCGTACCATCTTCTAAAAACTTAATATCCCCAATAACGTTACGGAAACCAAGAATAAGACCACCAACAACAATTGCGGGAATTAACGGTGTAAAAATTTCAGCCAATCCAGCAAGCAAACGTTGCAATAAACTCATATTTTTCTTCGCATCTGCTTTGGCATCATCCTTATTTACGCCTTCCACACCGCTAATTTTGGAAAATTCATTATAAAAAATAGCTACATCATTACCTATAATTACTTGAAATTGTCCAGCTTGTGTAAATGTCCCTTTTACTGCTGGAATGTCTTCAATTGCCGGAATATCGGCATTGTCTGGATCTTGCAAAACAAAACGCATTCTTGTAGCACAGTGTGTGACAGATGAAATATTTTCCTTGCCACCAATTAATTCTAAAAGAGTGCTTGCATCCTTTTTATAGTCGACCATAAAACTTCCTCCTTTTAAACTTGTATATACAAGTTGTTCGCCATTACTATACTATAAATAACTTGAAAGCGCAACCACTTTATTTATGCTAAAATAAAAAAGAAGGAGGGATGGTAATGAAACATGTTAGAACAGCAGCAATTATCACGCACCAAAACAAAATTTTACTTCACTCCAACCAAGGTGGAAATTACTGGACGCTTCCAGGTGGCGCAGTAGAAAATGAATTGACGAAAGATGGCTTAAAGCGGGAAATGAAAGAAGAGCTTGGGGAAGAAGTAAGCATTGGTGATTTAAAAATAGTTGCTGAAAATCGCTTTTTGTATCGAGGAGAAGAAGTGGATAGTATTGAGTTTTATTATTGTGTGAATCTTTGGCCGGATAGTGAGCTGCCTGAATTAGCAACATTCACGAAAACAGAAGCATTTGGCCAAAACGAGGAGATGCCGTACGAGTTAAATTTTAAATGGATTGAATTAGATAAGTTGGATGAGATAACTATTTTGCCACCGTTTCTTGGAGTGGAATTAAAACAATTAGCCGGAAAAACAATTAAACATATCGAGCAAACTACATAAAAATCCCGCGAAACTGCCATTTCGCGGGTTTTCGTTTAATTAGTTAAAGATACTAACGTCATTTCTTTTTTGCTAATGTCTAAGAACGGTAATTTAACCCGTGTATCTAAACAGTAAGCGTTGTAAAGCAATGGTTTTAAAGTAGTTGTATTGCTTTCTACTTGGCGAACAAAATTACCAATTTCTTGATATAAAATTTCAATATTTTTTAGACTACCAATTTTTGAATCAATGCGATTTTCACTTACATTCACATTGGAGTTCGTTACTTTTTCATTAAATTCATCATTGATAGCGTCTTTTGTACGTTCAATTCTTGTAAAACGTGTATCTTCCCAATCAATCTCAATAATATGACAATCATCTAGTTGCAGGAAGTCACCAGTCCAAAGTTTTCCATCGATTTCAACAATCATTCTCGTCTCAGGAAAAACCTCTTTGTTACGATATTTTTTTAGTAAATAATCATACATTTGTAATTGCGCTAAACAGTTATCCATGTGTGTCATCTCCTTATGGGACTATTATAGCATATTGTGATTATGTGAACAATCTACTTGCGATAAATGAATAGTTGGAACTGTAACTTTTTAACTAGTTATACAAAAGTCCTAATTAAAGCTTAGTAAAGAGTGAAAATCAGGCTCTGGTGGTATACTAATAATAAGATGAAATGGGAGGGAGACACATGTACAAACAAATGAAATTAAAAGCTCTAGATGGGCTAGATTTACATTTACATATTTGGGATGAGGTGGAAAACCCAGTAGGTGTAGTTCAAATTGTTCATGGGATGGCAGAACACGGAGCTAGATATGATTTATTCGCAAAACGTTTGAACCAAGCGGGTTATATTGCCGTAGCCGATGATCATCGTGGCTTCGGAAAATCAGCTGTGGATGAAGCTACTTTAGGTCATTTAGACGGTGAAACTGGTTTTAAAAATATGATAGAAGATGAAGGCGTAGTTCGAACATATTTAAAAGAAAATTATCCAGATTTGCCATATTTTATTTTTGCGCACAGTATGGGAAGTTTTATCATTCGAACTTTTATGGCGAAACATCAAGTAGATGGCGTAATCCTCAGCGGCACTGGCTTACAACCAACCGCTTTACTAAAAATGGGACAAATTGTAACGAAACAACGCGTGAAAAAAGATGATAGGAAAAGAAGCGGCTTTCTAAATAAATTAGCTTTTTGGGGTTATAATCGTCCGTTTAATGAAAATCATAATTTCAGTTGGCTAACGCGCGATGTGGCTATTTATAAAGCGTATGAACAAGATCCGTTTTGTGGTCCCGTTGTTGGAACGAGCGGATTTTTCCACAATCTCTTTGAATCAATAAAAGTGAGTCAGCAGAAAGAAACCGTGGAAAGTGTTCCGAAAGACTTGCCAATATTGCTGCTCTCAGGAAGCGCTGATCCGGTTGGCCATTTCGGAAAAGATACGCCTAAAATCGCCTTAGCGCTAGAAAAAGCTGGGGTAGAGGATGTGACGTATAAAATTTATGAAAATGCGCGTCATGAACTTGTGAATGAATTATGTAAAGAAACAGTTTTTCAAGATGTGATTGATTGGTTGAATATAAAAAGAAGGTAGCCATAATTAGGCTACCTTCTTTTTAATTACGGATTTGACCGTCTCCGAAAATAATATATTTTGTTGATGTAAGTTCAGTTAAGCCCATTGGTCCGCGCGCATGAAGTTTTTGCGTACTAATACCAATTTCAGCGCCGAATCCCATTGCAAAGCCATCCGTGAAACGAGTAGAAGCATTGATATAAACTGCTGCAGCATCTACTTTTTGATGGAAAGCTTGGCCGGTTGCATAGTCATTAGAAATGATTGCCTCGGAATGCTTCGTGCCATATTTATTAATATGATTGATTGCTTCATCCACTGAATCGACCACTTTAACCGCCAAAATGAAATCTAAAAATTCATCTTCCCAATCGGATTCAGTTGCAGCTTTAGACTCTGTTAGAATATCACGTGCACGCTCGTCAGCACGAAGTTCCACATGATATTCTTTTAAAGCCGTTTCCATCGCTGGAAGAAATTCTTGTGCAACATCTTTATGAATAAGTAGCGTTTCTGCGGAATTACAAACAGAAGGGCGTGAGCATTTGGCATTGACTAAAATATCGATTGCCATTTGCTTTTCTGCTGCTTTATCCACGTAAATATGGCAATTACCAGTACCAGTTTCAATTACAGGAACAGTAGCATTTTCAAGTACGGTTTGAATTAATCTTGCGCCACCACGAGGGATAAGGACATCTAAAAAGCGATTCAAACGCATCATATCGCGCGCCGTTTCACGAGAAGTATCTTCAATTAGTTGTACGCTAGAACGAGGGAAACCAGATGCTTCAATCGAATATTGAATAACAGACATAAGCGCTTTATTAGAGTCTATCGCATCACTACCACCACGTAAAATCACCGCATTCCCCGTTTTAAAGCAAAGAACTGAAGCATCGACTGTAACATTTGGTCTGGATTCGTAGATAATCCCTATGACGCCAAGTGGAACTCTCGTTTTTCCGATAGTCAATTCCGCTTCATTTTTCCACATATTCGTTACTTCGCCAATCGGATCTTTCAACGCGACTACTTGTTTAACTGCATCTGAAATCTCTTTAATTCGCTCTTCTGTTAAACGAAGGCGATCAATCATCGTTTCCGGTGTGCCTTTTTCCCGGGCGCGAACGATATCTTTTTCATTTTCTTGTAAAAGTGTCGCAGTGTGTGCAAGTAAATCATTGCTTAGATTCAGTAAGGCTTCATTTTTTTGTTTCGTTGTTGCCTGTGCTAAAAATTGGGCGGCTTCTTTGGCGGCACTACCTTTTTTTATCAGTTCAGTCATGTGAAAATTCCTCCTCTTTACTAGCGAATAACGTTCCAACTTGTTCACCTTGCATAATATTGAAAATAACGGTTGGATTTTTGCCGTTTGTTAAAATCATTTTTTGGTTAGAAGCCATGCAATACGAGGCTGCAGAAAGCTTGGTTAACATTCCGCCAGTTCCAAATTCAGAACCTCGACCTCCAGCAAGTGCTTCGATTTCAGGCGTGATTTGATTGATTTCAGAGAACATAACTGCATTTGGATCGGTTGTCGGATTACTTTCGTAAAAGCCATCGATATCAGAAAGCATAATCAGCAAATCTGCTTGAACGAGTTTAGCTACAATTGCTGAAAGAAGGTCATTATCGCCGTATTTAGTTACATGCTCCAGTTCTTCAACAGCAACCGTATCATTTTCATTTACAATCGGAATAATACCACGACCAAGAAGGCTATCTAGAGTATTCATAACATTTTCGCGGCTAATAGGGAAGTCAGTCACATCACGAGTAAGCAGCACCTGTCCAACTATTTGCCCATATTCACCAAAAAATTTACTATAAATATGCATTAATTCACTTTGACCAACAGAAGCTACTGCTTGAAGGTCAGGAATACTTGTAGGACGTACTGGAAGTTGCAATTTATGACAGCCAACTCCAATCGCGCCAGAAGAAACAAGGATAACTTCTTTTCCTTCATTGCGTAAATCGGATAAAACCATCGCTAATTTTTCAATGGTACGTAAATTAATGTGGCCATTTCCATACATCAATGTACTTGTACCAACCTTAATAACTAATCTCTTGCTATTTTTCAAAGATTCGCGCATTTCTATGACCCCTCTGCTAATAAGATAATACTTCTATTTTACATGAAAATGCGGATATGTCCATATTAGAATCAAGTTTCCAAGCTTTATTTAGCTGGTTTTTGATAAAAAAATAAGCCCTAAGAAATTTTCTTAGGACTCTTTTAATTATTTAGCTGCTTTACTCGCGGCCGAAATGACGGAAACTTGTTTCAATCCTTTACTAATTAGACGCAAGATAACGAACCAAACAACAACGATTAAGACAATTTGTTTAAACGCGATTGCTGGAAGTGGATTGAACGGGCAATCCCAAGCGAAATGTAATGCGATTGGAATAATAAACCATTTCCAAAACGTACCTGTGAAAATGTGGTGCATTCCAAGCTTTTGATCTCCTTTAGCGATAACAAGAGCAGCACCAGTAATTGCGGCCCAGACAACATGGCCACCGATAGACTGCCAACCACGGCTAAAGATAACATTCATCATTGTTTCACCAGCAATATGAATATCTTTGAATAAGAATGCTGCATCGACACTATAGTTAAACGCATAACCAAGTGATTCAAAAGCAGCAAATCCAGCGCCAACAGCTGCACCGATAAGTAAACCGTTTAAAATATACTTCGAGTTTAACGAACGAATAAACAGAGCAACAATAATCATTTTCCCAGTTTCTTCAATAAAACCAACCAAAAGGGCATTAAAGTAATTTAATTTCCCAACTGGAATAATGGAGTAAATAACGAGTGTTGCAACAAGCGCCGCGACTCCACCGATGAAGAACATCTTCACAACATCGAAAACGCTGATGTTCCGAGGAGCATTCGTTTCGAAAAAGAATAATAAGACAGAAAACGGAACTGCGAAGGAACCAATAACCATAAGTCCAGGTATTGTATTACTATTTTCAAACAAATATGTACAAGCTAGAAGTAAAAAATACGTGACGATTAATACTAAGAAAACTCTGGAGAATACCCAAGGATGTGGCCAAGTGTGCGGAATATCGCTCGTTGCTGGCGTTGTATACTTGGTCCCAGCAATAAAGACTTTTTCGCCTTCTTCTTTGGAATGCTTTTTAAAAACAGCAGAGAAGAGGTTGCCAATCTTGAGGTCTGAGTTCCCGTGATTCCCAGTATGTTGATGCAATTCTGTTTGCTTAAATGCAACCCACTCTGGATGAGGGGATTTTTGAACCAATGTATGATCGTTAATTTCCTGCTTTCTATAAAAAGCAATCATCTCAACATTCGTAAAAGGCCCAACTTTTTGTTCGTTCTTTTTGAAGTACCATTCTGACAAATGAAACTCCCCCTTTAGCTTTTTAGTTTGACTCCATTAATTATTCCCAAAAATGCTAAAAGTTAAACGAGCGAGCTGGATTAATCATTTAATTTCTTGGCTTGTTCATAAAGAAAATCAATAGAATCTGCTAAGAAATTTGCCGCGGACTCATTTAGCGGCTGTCCATCTAAATTTAAATCATCTTCATATTTTAAATCTTCGCTAATTTTTGTCATTCTTTTCCCGATATCTTTTTCATTTTGGAGTTCACTAGGGACATACATCGGAACACTTTGTTGTCCAAGTAAATAATCAACACTAACATCGTAAAGAGTAGCTATTTGTGTCACCATTTCTAAATCTGGTTCACGAATACCATATTCCCAGTTGCCATATGTAGAAGGTGCAGCTAAACCGAGTCTTCTAGCAGTTTCAGCTTTTGACCATCCTTGTTTTTCTCGAAGTAGCGTGAGTCTATTACTTAATTTTGGCATGATTTCACTCCTTTTTGTTTGATTATACAACATCTTACTCAATTTAGCTATATTTTAACACAGAACGTATTATTTTACGATTGACATACTCTTTTTGAGTTGTTAATATTGTATTAACAACTCAAAATGTGTAGATAAGGAGAAGATGACATGAAAACAGTAGACAGCAGAAAAATCAATACGGCCAAAATTCGAGACTTACGATTGGAACGGGGAATTACCCAAGCCTTCATTGCGAGGCGGATGGGATATAAGTACACATCTGGCTACAGCAACATAGAAAAAGGTACTGTTAGGCTTTCTCACAAAAATGCAGTTATCTTGAGTGAGATTTTAATGTGCGAATTGAATTTCTTTTATGAATAAGTTGACACGGGATAAAGTTAGCTAGCTAAACAAAATTAATTTTAAGGGAAACATTTAGGGTTAATGCACACAAAACGTGTGAAAAATATAAAAAAGGAGAGAACAACATGAGGAAAAAAACGTTAGTAGGGTTTCTTATTTGTATGGTATTAGTTGCGTTATTCATACCAACTAATGCAAACGCATATACGAAGAAAGGCTATGTCATGACAAAAGCGAGCGCGAAAAACTTTAAGATTTATATTAATGGATCCGCGAAAGGTTTTAAGAGTGTTATTATTAATGGAGCAAAAGCGTGGAATCCTTCACCGTATTTAAACACAGTTAGTATGGGAAACGATGTGAAACCTAATTTTACCGTCAGTAGTTCAGCAACGAACAAAGGGGATGTGCTTGCTGTCTGCAATACAACCTACTATAAATCCAATAAATTAGTCGTAAAGAATGAAATTACTCTTTATAAAGGTTTTCGCTCACTATCGAACAATCAAAAAATTGAAACGGTTATCCATGAATTTGGCCACGGCTTTGGCTTAGGACATGTAAAAACTAGAAATGCGATTATGCTGGATAAAGGCTTTATCAATAAAACGAAGCCACAAACAGATGATTACAACGGGATTAAAGCAATGTATAAATAAAAAGGAGGATTAAAAAATGAAAACAAAACTTATCATTATTACCGGCTTAGTAAGTCTAAGTGTCTTAACTGCCTGTTCCAATAACGAAACTGTAAAAGAAGAACCAGCAACAGTACAAACGGAATCCGAACAAGTAAAACCAAATAACGGAGTCGTTTCCTATCATGGGAAGTATCTTGAACTTGCGGAAAACATCGATGATCTAGAAAAAGATGCACCAATTATCGTCAAGGTAACTAAAAAATCTGAAAAAGCTACGGTTACAAAAGAAACTAAAGAAAATATTTTTCCAACAGATTTTTACACAATGAGCGAAGTGCAAATCAAGAGTATCGAAAAAGACGAAACAGGCAAATTAAAAGAGAACATGGTAATTAAAGTAATGGAATATAGCGTAGAAAACGTTACTGTGGATGGCAAAGAATATGACTTAACAATCGACGGATATAAAAATATGGAAAAAGGCGGAGAATACACGTTATTTTTAGAAAAAAATCCAGATGGAGACAATTATATTCTATCAAATGCAGTTATAAGTAAATTCCCGGTGGAGGAATTAGCTGAAAATGAATTATTCTTAGATGACGGGACGAAAGCAGAAGAAGGCGGCGAAATCGAAGAAATATATCAAGATGTATACCAAGAAGTTTTAACAGAATACAGTGAATAACTAAAGCCACTCGAATAGTGAAAGACTTCGGTATAAAATCGAGGTCTTTCTTTTTGTCTTTAAATAAAAAAGTTGGAGCGAAACCAAGCTTATTCCAACCGATTTTTCGCAAAAAAGTACCATTATAGCCACTTGACAGAACTAGACGATAACAAGTAGAATGAACCAAATCATCATTTTCACACTGGAAATGGTTAGAATTTTAACAATATGGGTAAACCCAGTTAGTATAAATAAAGCTTTTTCAAATAAAAGGAGATAAAACGATGAGTGATAGTGGTGCTTTTTTTCCAATGAGCGTTAAAAAATTTCTGGAAAAAGGGATTACCTCGTTGTCTGAAGAAGAAAAAATGAGTACGCTACATTATTTGGAAAATGCGTATCATCAAGAACCTTGCAACGAGGAAATTGTACATAAGTTAATTCAATTTTATAATCAGACGGATAAGACGAAGAAAGCGCAAGAAATGGGTCAAAACTTTTTGACGATGAATGGCTACCATAAGGATATACTTGGCGAACTATCTGTAACTTTTATGAAAGAAGATAATATGGATACATACTTCACGTTAGTTCGGCATTATATGGAAGAAGAAAAAAAGGAAGCGACAGAAGAAGTTGCTGATAACGTTATTCCATTTCCGAAACAATTTATCCCGAGAAAAGATATTCGTGAATTTGCAACTTGGCAAACAGCGGAGCAATTGGAGTTTTTACAAGAAGCACGATTTTTAGAAATTGATGCTTTTTTGCCAGCGTTTAGAGATTTTCTAGCGGATGATAGTTTTTCGCCGTTTGTGCAGTCGATGATTTTTGAATTAATGCAGGAAAAAGAAATAAACGAAGAATTGAAAGTCCGAAAAGTAGATAAGGAAGGTACTTTTAATCCGAGCCTTGTGCCGATGCTCGCAGATAACAAGTTTGCGGAAGCGCTTTTTGCGGGACTTGCGGAATTGCTTGAACATAGCAATCCAAGCCTATTAGAGCAGGTACTGGGAATCATCCAACAACATTTATTTATGCTTTATCCTTTTGAATTAGAACCAAAAGAAGTGGATGTTTGGGTCAATGCTTATTACAAATGGGCGAATGCAATGTATGGTGATAATAGCGTTATTTCGGACGATGTGAACCACTTGGCAGTAGAAGAAGCTATTTCTATTATTGAAGAGTTAGAAATCAGGCAGCAAAATTATTTTATATAATGATATTTGTTGTTTTCAAGTCAGGGATATCTGTGTTATTATTAGTGAGTATGGCTGAAACTTGTCATGAGAGTAATTAAATTGAACTAAATAGATGATGGAGGGAATTATACCATGTCAGTAAAATGGGAAAAACAAGAAGGTAATGTTGGAAAACTTACTTTTGAAATTGAACAAGAAAAAGTAAAAGAAGGTCTAGATAGAGCTTTCGTAAAAGTACGTAAAACTCTTAACGTACCAGGCTTCCGTAAAGGGAAAGTTCCGCGTCAAATTTTCAACCAACGTTTTGGCGAAGAAGCTCTTTTCCAAGATGCACTTGATATCTTGCTTCCAGAAGTTTATTCTGCAGCAATTGACGAAGCTGGAATTGATCCAGTTGACACTCCTCAAGTAAACATCGAGTCTATGGAAAAAGGCGAAACTTGGGTTCTAACTGCAGAAGTTACTGTAAAACCTGAAGTAAAACTTGGAGACTACAAAGGTCTTGAAGTTGAAAAACGCGAAACAACACTTACAACAGAAGAATTAGAAGCTGAACTAAAACAATTACAAGAGCGTCAAGCTGAGTTAGTTGTTAAAGAAGATGCTCCAGCTGAAAACGGCGACACTGTAATCCTTGATTTTGAAGGATTCAAAGACGGCGTAGCTTTCGAAGGCGGACAAGCTGAAAATCATTCTCTAGAACTTGGAAGCGGACAATTCATTCCTGGTTTTGAAGAAAAATTAGTTGGCTTAAAAGCTGGCGACGAAGCGGATATCGAGTTAACTTTCCCAGAAGAATATCATGCGGAAGATTTAGCTGGACAAGCTGTAGTTTTCAAAGTGAAATTACACGAAATAAAAACAAAAGAAGTTCCTACGCTTGACGATGAACTTGCAAAAGACATCGACGAAGAAGTAGAAACTTTAGATGAATTAAAAGAAAAAATCTCTAAACGTTTACAAGAAGCAAAAGAAGAATCAGTTGCTCAAGCTAAACAAGAAGAAGTAATTGCGAAAGCTGTTGAAAATGCAGAAGTGGACATTCCACACGCAATGGTTCACCATGAAGCGGATCATTTAATGAACCACTTTGCACAAGATTTACAAGCACAAGGTCTAACTCCTGAATTATATTACCAATTCACTGGCCAAACAGAAGAAGCTATGCACGCACAAATGGAAAAAGACGCTGAAAAACGCGTGAAAATGAACCTAGTGCTTGAAGCAATTGCTGAAGCTGAAAACATTGAGCCAACTGAAGAAGCTATTGACGAAGAAATTTCCACACTAGCTGAAAAATATGGCATGGAAAAAGACGCTGTTCGTGCTGCACTTGGCGATATGAGCGAACTTAAATCTGACCTTAAAATCCGTAAAGCTATCGACGTGTTATTAGATAGCGCTGTGGAAAAATAAGCTTCGATTGATTTAATAATTTCATTAAAAAATGGGGGACATGAGTTATACTCGTGTCCTTCTGAATGTAGAAATATGAATACAGATGATTGGCATTTCTAATAAACAAATGATATTATTAACACACATAGGAGATGAAAAAGTCGCCTATATGCAACATACCTATGCGAAGGGGTGAAATATTGTGTTTAAATTTAACGACGAAAAAGGCCAACTTAAATGCTCCTTTTGCGGAAAGACTCAAGATCAAGTACGTAAATTAGTGGCCGGTCCAGGTGTTTATATTTGTGATGAATGTATCGAGCTTTGTAATGAAATTATTGAAGAAGAGCTAGGTATTTCTGAATTTGTTGATTTTGGTGAAGTACCAAAACCTCAAGAAATCCGTCATATATTAAGTGACTATGTCATTGGTCAAGAACGTGCCAAAAAAGCACTTGCTGTAGCTGTTTATAATCACTACAAACGCATTAATTCCAATGAAACTAAAGAAGATGAAGTAGAACTTTCAAAAAGTAATATTTGTTTAATTGGTCCTACTGGTAGTGGTAAAACACTTCTTGCTCAAACATTAGCGCGAATTCTTAATGTTCCATTTGCAATTGCAGATGCGACTTCACTTACAGAAGCTGGTTACGTTGGGGAAGATGTAGAAAATATTCTTCTTAAACTAATCCAATCAGCGGACTATGATGTAGAAAAAGCCGAAAAAGGTATTATCTACATTGATGAAATCGATAAAGTTGCGCGCAAATCCGAAAACCCATCTATTACAAGAGATGTTTCCGGGGAAGGCGTACAACAAGCATTACTGAAAATTTTGGAAGGTACTGTCGCAAGCGTTCCTCCTCAAGGTGGTAGAAAACATCCTCATCAAGAACTTATTCAAATTGATACAGGAAACATTCTATTTATCGTTGGTGGAGCATTTGACGGAATCGAACAAATCGTTAAAAATCGAATGGGCGAAAAAGTCATTGGATTTGGTACAGATAACGCGAAACTAAAAGAAGATGAAACGTATCTATCTCGTGTTGTTCCGGAAGATTTACTGAAATTCGGTTTAATTCCTGAATTTATCGGTCGTTTACCGGTTATCGCAACACTTGAACAATTAGATGAAGCAGCTCTTGTTTCGATTTTAACGGAACCTAAAAACGCTTTAGTAAAACAATACAAACGCATGTTGGAGCTTGATGACGTTGAACTTGAATTCGAGCCAACTGCTTTAATTGAAATTGCGAAAGAAGCGATTGAACGTAAAACTGGAGCACGTGGTCTTCGTTCGATTATCGAACAGATTATGTTAGAAGTTATGTTTGAAATCCCTTCCCGTGATGATATTACGAAATGTATTATTACTGAAAAAGCAGCTCGCGGAGAAGAAGAGCCGCAACTGCAACTAGAAGACGGTTCGATTATTCCAATTAAAACATCTGCATGATTAAAATGCGCGTCGTAATTGGCGCGCATTTTTTCTATCAACTCAGCTTGTTTTACTGTAATAACGCACTTGTTTCGTGCTATACTTTATTAATATTAATTGGAGAGGATAAAAAGACATGAAAAGTGAAAATAAATTTTTTTCTGGGGCATTTGGATGGATAAAAATAATTCTCATCGCGCTAATACTCGCTTTTGGTATTCGCTATTTTTTAATTTCTCCAGTTACTGTTAATGGGAAATCAATGGACCCGACCCTTCATGATGGGGAGCATTTATTTATTAACAAAGTATCCACTCCGAAACGCTTTGATATCATTGTATTTCCAGCGCCTGACGAGGAAAACGCAGAATATATTAAACGCGTCATTGGCCTTCCAGGAGATAAAGTGGAATATAAAGAAGATCAGCTTTATATTAATGACAAGAAATACGACGAACCATATTTAGACTCAGAGAAAGCTGCTTTGGGGAATGGCTATTTAACAACAGATGCAGAGGGTGATCCTAATTTCACGATGGCGGACGTCCCGTACTCTGATGGCTCTCTAACAGTCCCTAAAGGAAAACTTTTTGTATTAGGGGATAATCGTCAAGTTAGTAAAGATAGTCGCTACATTGGCTTTATATCGCAAAATAGTGTGCTTGGAAAAGTAATTTCATTTGGAAAATCCTTACAACGCTAGTGTGAACCTGCGGGGAGTCTAGGAGGAGACATAGATGACAGATCAGTATGAAAAAAGGCCCAAGAAAAAAAGCGGGGCTCACCAATTATTAAGCTGGGTATTAGTTATCGTTGCAGCACTTGCAATTGCACTTGTTGTTCGTAACTTTGTTATTGCACCAGTGAAGGTAGAAGGAACGTCTATGGTTCCAACATATCAAGATGGAGATCGGATTTTTATTGAAAAAATTACTAATCCAGATCGTTTTGATATAATCGTATTTGATGAACCACCTATGATTGGCTCAGGAGAACATTTTATTAAACGAGTAATCGGTATGCCAGGTGATCAAATCGCTTTTAAAAACGGCGAATTATATTTAAATGGAGAACGAAAAGTAGAAAGTTACTTACCAGAAGGAACTTTGACGCTTTGGAATCCGGATCCGACACAAAAACCATACATAGCAGATTATACATTAGAGGATATGACCGGGGAAAGTACGGTTCCAAAAGGAAAACTGTTTGTGCTTGGTGATAATCGTGGCGGTAGTTCAGATAGTCGCGTTTTTGGTTTTATTGATGATTCCATGGTAAATGGGACAGTAATACAATTTGGAAAATAATGAGAAGTCCGTGAAAGATACTTTTTCGCGGATTTCTCTATTAAATGAAAGTTTTTTCGTTTATAATAAGACTGTTAGTATAAAATAGGGCGGTGCAGTTTTTTGAAGGAGAAGAATTTAAAACGGTTATGGTCTTGGATTTGGGCGGCTGTTTTAGCGGTATTAATTGCTATAATAATCCGTTTTTATTTGTTTGTCCCTATTCTCGTAGACGGGATATCGATGATGCCAACACTTCACAATGATGACCGTGTCATTATAAATCGCTTTGGGAAGGTCGATCGTTTTGATGTGATTGTATTCCGAGAAGCAGACGGAAAAGAATATATTAAACGAGTGATTGGTTTACCTGGCGACACGGTGGAATATAAAGAAGACCAACTTTACATCAATGGGAAAAAATATGATGAACCGTATTTAGATACTTACAAACAAAAGCTGAAAGATGGCTATTTAACAGATGATTACAGTTCTAAAGATCAACTAGATGGTGGTACTATCCCAAAAGATACCTATTTTGTGTTAGGGGATAATCGTCGGGCAAGTAAAGATAGTCGCATAATCGGGCCGATTCCACTAAGTAAGGTGTTAGGAACAACACCAATTTGTTACTGGCCGATTGAAGACGCCAAACTTATAGATTAGGAGTATATGATGACAATTCAATGGTTTCCAGGTCATATGGCCAAAGCTCGCCGTGAGGTAACGGAGAAATTAAAATTAGTAGACGTGATTTTTGAATTAGTGGACGCACGTATCCCACTTTCTTCCTCCAATCCGATGCTAGAAGAAATTATCCACCAAAAGAGACGAGTAATTATTTTAAATAAAGCAGATACAGCAGATGAAAAAACGACCAAAGAATGGATTGACTATTTTGCTGAAAAAGGCTTGCCCGCAGTAGCGGTAAATGCCCAAGAAGGGAAAGGTCTATTCAAAATAGAACAAGCAGCTGAGAAATTAATGGCTGAAAAATTCGATCGTTTAAGAAGTAAAGGTATGAAACCAAGAGCGATTCGCGCAATGATTTTAGGTATCCCGAATGTTGGGAAATCAACATTAATCAACCGTTTAGCGAAAAAAAATATTGCGCGCACAGGTAACAAACCAGGCGTAACGAAAGCACAACAATGGATAAAAGTTGGGAAAACGTTAGAACTTCTAGACACACCAGGGATTCTTTGGCCTAAATTTGAGGATCAAGAAATTGGTTACAAATTAGCACTGACAGGCGCAATTAAAGATGATATTTTACAAATGGAAGAGATTGCTGGCTATGGTTTGCGTTTCTTAGAAAATCATTACCCAGATCGTCTTCAAAATTGGTTAAAAGTAGAAACTGTTTCCGAAGATCCGATTGAAACACTAGCTTTCATTGCCGAAAAAAGAGGCCTTTTAGATCGATATAATGATCCTGATTATTCCCGCGCCGCAGAAACGGTTGTCCGAGAAATTCGTCAACAAAAACTAGGTAGAATGTCGTTTGATTTCCCAAACTGGGAAGATGATAGCGATGAGTAATTCCATTGCAACGATTCGGGAGCGACTGAATGAAATCACATCAGAAAATGATCCCTTTTTTCAATTATGCCTTCAAGATGAACGGAAAGGTGTAGAAAAACTACTACAATCAACAAGAAGAAAATGGGAAAAAGAAGCAAAACTAATTGCCAAACTAGAAGAAATGAAACAATATGAAGCAGACTTATTCCAACAAGGCTACCAATATATCGCTGGAGTGGATGAGGTTGGTCGTGGCCCGCTCGCTGGTCCCGTTGTTGCAGCTGCAGTTATTTTACCAGCTGATTTTTCTATTGTGGGCATTAATGATTCGAAACAATTAAGTGAAGCAAAACGCGACGCTTTATTCGAAACGATCAAAGCAGAAGCAATAGCGATCGGTGTAGGAATTATTGAACACGATGTAATTGATCAAGTAAATATCTATGAAGCGACAAAATTAGCGATGCGTGAATCTTTAGACCAACTAGTACCGAAGCCAGATTTTGTTTTAATCGATGCGATGCCGCTCAAATACATGGAAGCCGAATTATCACTCATAAAAGGGGATACTAAAAGCATTTCCATCGCCGCTGCGTCTATCATTGCGAAAGTTACAAGAGACAGATTAATGCAGATGTACGATGAGAAGTATCCTGGTTACGATTTTGCAAACAATATGGGCTACGGAACAAAGAACCATTTGACTGGATTAGATTCAATTGGTATTTGTCCGATTCATCGCCTGAGTTTTTCACCAGTAAAAGAAGCAAAGTTGAATTTTGATAGTTTAAAACAGTAAAATCCTATAGTCAAAAACGTATTTTCACTTGCGAAAATACGTTTTTTTGTGCTGCTTTTTAGATTTTAGTCATTTTACAAAAAAGCGTAATGTTTGTACACTAGCATTAACTACTACGGGAGGGACAACATATGGATTTAAAACAACGAAATACATGGCTGAAAATCGCTTCCTGTAAGTCTATCTCTGCCAAAAAAAGAGCAGTCATTTGGCAAAAATTAACAGAATTAGAGCAGTGGGAGATGCCAAGCGAAACTTTTGCTGATGCTTTCTTTAAGGCGGATAAGAAAGCACAAGTTTTAACTGAAATTGAGACTGCGGAAATGTTTTTTTATGAAGATATTACACCAGTTTGGATTTTAGACGATCACTACCCTGCACTCCTTAGAGAGATTTATGAAGCACCGCCAATTTTATTTTGTAAAGGGAACATAGACTTACTACAGAAACAAGCAATTGCTATTGTTGGGACTAGACAGATGAGTGAATACGGGAGGAAAGCATGCAGGAAAATTGCTAGCGAACTTTCAGAGCACCAGCTAACAATTGTTAGCGGAATGGCCATAGGAATTGATACTACCGCACATAAAGCCGCTTTACAAAAAGACGGCGCAACAATCGCCGTGCTTGGTTCAGGAGTCAATAATATTTATCCACTAAAAAATCAATTACTTGCCAATGATATTGCGCGAGATGGTTTGCTTTTAAGTGAATATTTGCCAGATGAAGAAGCAAGAAGATGGAAATTCCCAGAAAGAAATCGCATCATTAGCGGATTGTCGATCGGGACGGTAATAATAGAAGCCGCAGAACGAAGTGGTTCCTTGATTACAGCTGACATGGCGCTAGAACAAAATAGGCAAGTATTCGCAGTTCCAGGAAACATTTTTATCGACACATGGAAAGGGACGAACTATTTAATTCAAGAAGGTGCCAAGTTAGTTATGAATGCAAACAATATAATAGAAGAATTTTTTCAAATTAAGCCATAATTATACTGAAATTATCATTTTTAAGTGATTTGACTTGCAATTCCTGATTTTTTGAGATAAGTTTGCTAAAGAAAGCTGTTATAAAACATCAAAAAATGGACTTTTTCATAAAAGCCATTGACAAACCCAGTAGGAAGGGCTAATATTTACTACTGAATTATGTGAAAAATCAGCATTGAAAACTTATTGAACGCGAGGCTAAGACTGTAATAGGATTAGGACAACGAGTAAAGCCCGTGTATTGACCCAAATCAGGGAGGAATATATAGATATGGCAGATTATTTAGTGATTGTAGAGTCACCTGCAAAAGCAAAAACAATTGAAAAGTATTTAGGAAAGAAATTTAAAGTTAAAGCTTCCATGGGACATGTGCGTGATTTACCTAAAAGTCAAATGGGCGTAGACACAGAACATGACTATGAACCTCGTTACATTACGATTCGCGGAAAAGGTCCTGTTTTAAAAGAATTAAAACAAGCGGCTAAAAAAGCGAAAAAAGTTTATCTCGCAGCCGATCCCGATCGCGAAGGGGAAGCTATTGCATGGCATCTTGCCAACAGTTTAGAATTAGACCAATCAGATAAATTACGGGTAGTGTTTAATGAAATAACAAAAGAAGCAGTAAAAGAATCTTTTAAAACACCACGCAAAATTGACATGGATTTAGTTAATGCACAACAAGCACGTAGAATTTTGGACCGTTTAGTTGGTTATAACATCAGCCCAATTTTATGGAAAAAAGTTAAAAAAGGCTTGAGTGCTGGGCGTGTTCAATCCATTGCGCTACGAATCATTATTGATAGAGAAAAAGAAATCAATAATTTCAAACCAGAAGAATATTGGACGATTGATGGTAACTTCCTTAAAGGTAAGAAAAAATTCCAAGCCAATTTTTATGGTGTAAATGGCAAGAAGAAAAAACTTTCCACAGCAGATGATGTCAAGGAAGTTATGTCTGCAATTAAAGGAAAATCATTTGATGTAACGGATGTAACGAAGAAAGAACGACTTAGAAACCCAGCTGCACCATTCACTACTTCCAGTTTACAACAAGAAGCAGCTCGTAAATTAAATTATCGTACAAGAAAAACAATGATGCTCGCACAACAATTATATGAAGGAATCACGCTTGGTAAACAAGGAACAGTCGGTTTAATTACGTATATGCGTACTGACTCCACTCGTATTGCCGATTCTGCTATTTTGGAAGCTGGCAATTATATTAAAGCAACTTATGGATCTGAATTTTCTCGTAATCATAAACGTTCAGATAAAAATGCAAAAGGCGCTCAAGATGCCCATGAAGCAATTAGACCGACAAGTGCGATGAGAAGTCCGCAAGAAGTAAAAGAATATTTAACGCGGGACCAACTTCGGCTATACCGTTTGATTTGGGAACGATTTATCGCGAGTCAGATGACACCAGCAGTGCTTGATACAATGCGTGTTGACTTAGATAATAATGGCGTTAACTTTAGAGCAAATGGTTCCAAAATTAAATTCCATGGTTTCATGAAAGTATACGTAGAAAGTAACGATGATAATACGGAAGAAAAAGAAAATATTCTGCCAGATTTGAAAAAAGGAGATAAGGTACAGTCCGAATCACTCGAACAGCGTCAACACTTCACGCAGCCACCTCCACGTTACACGGAAGCTAGATTAGTAAAAACATTAGAAGAAATCGGTATCGGTCGTCCATCGACTTATTCACCAACGCTTGATACAATTCAGCGCAGAAATTATGTTTCTTTAACGAATAAACGATTTATCCCAACGGAGCTAGGCGAAATTGTAAATGAAATGATTGAAGATTATTTCCCAGAGATTTTAGATGTGAAGTTCACTGCCAACATGGAAAGTGAGCTAGATGAAGTAGAGCATGGTGAAGTCGAATGGGTAAAAGTAATCGATGAATTTTATAAACGTTTTGAGCCGAATGTTATTAAAGCAGACGCGGAAATGGAAAAAATCGAGATTAAAGACGAACCTGCCGGCATTGATTGCGATCTTTGTGGCGCGCCGATGGTATATAAAATGGGTAAATACGGTAAGTTCCTTGCTTGCAGTAGATTCCCAGATTGCCGTAATACAAAAGCAATCGTCAAAGAAATCGGTGTTACTTGTCCGAAATGTGAGAAAGGGCATGTAATAGAAAGAAAGAGCAAGAAAAAACGAATTTTCTATGGCTGTGATCGTTATCCGGATTGTGATTACGTTTCATGGGATAAACCAGTAGAGCGACCTTGTCCGAAATGTAGTAAACGAGCATTGGTCGAGAAGAAATTGAAAAAAGGCGTACAAGTACAATGTACAAATTGTGATTACAAAGAATCAACCCAACAATAATTGGAAAATGGCAACACTTGGAAAGTTCCTGTGTTGCCATTATTGCGCGAGGAGGCGGACAAATGGAAAAGAGTGTTAATGTAATTGGAGCAGGTTTAGCTGGAAGTGAAGCAACATGGCAATTGGTAAAACGTGGAGTAAAAGTTGATTTATATGAAATGAGACCGGTCAAACAAACCCCAGCACATCATACAGACAAATTTGCAGAACTAGTATGTACGAATTCCTTACGTGCTAACGGCTTAACGAATGCTGTAGGAGTTATTAAAGAAGAAATGCGGATACTTGAATCTATTATTATTGAAGCAGCTGATAAAGCATCTGTACCAGCTGGAGGCGCACTTGCTGTTGACCGCCATGAATTTTCTGGCTACATAACAGACAAAGTGAAAAACCATCCACTTGTTACCGTGCATACAGAGGAAGTTACGACTATTCCTGAAGGCCCAACAGTTATTGCTACAGGTCCTCTTACAAGTCCTGCGCTTGCAGAAGAAATCAAACAATTGACTGGCGAAGAGTATCTTTACTTTTATGATGCAGCGGCACCAATCATTGAAAAAGATAGCATTGATATGGATAAGGTATATTTGAAATCTCGTTATGATAAAGGGGAAGCTGCATACTTAAATTGCCCGATGTCAGAAGAAGAATTCAACGCATTCTATGAAGCTTTGGTTACAGCTGAAACGGCTGCTTTAAAAGAATTTGAAAAAGAAGTATTTTTCGAAGGTTGTATGCCGATTGAAGTAATGGCGAAACGCGGAATTAAAACGATGTTGTTTGGACCGTTGAAGCCAGTTGGATTAGAAGATCCGAAAACAGGAAAAAGACCATATGCAGTCTTGCAACTTCGCCAAGACGATGCTGCTGGAACGCTTTATAATATGGTAGGATTCCAAACACATCTTAAATGGGGCGAGCAAAAACGCGTTTTCGGTATGATTCCAGGTTTAGAAAATGCAGAAATCGTTCGTTATGGCGTGATGCACCGTAATACATTTATCAACTCACCAACTGTACTTGAGCCAACATACCAATTAAAAACACGTAATGATCTGTTTTTCGCTGGTCAAATGACAGGCGTAGAAGGATATGTTGAGTCAGCTGCTAGTGGTCTGGCTGCGGGAATTAATGCGGCTAACTTTGTGGAAGAGAAGGAATTAGTGGTTTTCCCAGCAGAAACAGCTATTGGTAGTTTAGCGCATTACATTACAAGCGCGAGTAAAAAATCGTTCCAACCAATGAATGTTAACTTTGGTCTTTTCCCCGAACTAGAAACTAAAATTCGTGCAAAACAAGAACGTAACGAAAAATTAGCGGAAAGAGCACTAGATGCAATAAAAAAGGTTGCAGAACAACTGTAAAAACACTATAATAATTGAGGACTAATCTTTGCTGTTCTTTTCATCACGATCGCTGCTTTTAGTATTTTTTAGGGGAGTTGAAAGTGATGGAAAGGCAGTTTTTCTTTCAGAGGAATGGTCTAGACAACTCATGACGATAAATGTGGCTTTTTTCACAAAAACAACCAAATTCATGCAAATTGATTGTAAATCCAGATTAATTCAAAAAGTTGCGAAAAATGGATAAAATCATTGCAACGTGGATATTGTTATGTTAACATGATAGTGTTTGAGAGGTGTATACGCATGACACAAGAGGGAAAGTTAGAGCAACAATTTCTTGACTATCTTCACTCAGAACGAAATTATTCAGTAAATACAAGTACAGCTTATGAAAATGATTTACTTGATTTTCGCCGCTTCTTAAATGAGCAAGCTATTACGGCCTATCAGCAAGTTACTTTTCTAGATGTTCGGATTTATTTGACAGAATTAAAGCAAAAGTCTTTTTCACGAACAACTGTAGCTAGGAAAATTTCAAGTTTACGGAGTTTTTACACTTTTCTTTTAAGAGAGAATGTTATTACTGAAAATCCGTTTACTTATGTCTCACATGCAAAAAATCAGTTAAGGCTTCCCAAATTTTTCTATTCAGAAGAAATGGAAGCTTTGTTTCAAGTGGTTTATGAAGATAATGAAACGCTTACACTGCGGGATCGGGTGCTGTTAGAAGTGTTGTACGGGACTGGAATCCGGGTGAGTGAGTGTGCCGGGATACTTATGCCTGACTTAGATACATCTTATCAAGCAATTTTGATTCGCGGAAAAGGGAATAAAGAACGCTATGTGCCGTTTGGTGTGTATGCGGAAGATGCGATAACGGATTATTTACCGAGTCGCACCGAGCTAATGACTCGCTACAAAAAGTCGCACGATGCATTACTTGTAAACCATTACGGTGACCCGCTGACGACTAGAGGCATTAGATATTGTTTAACGAAAATAATTAGCAAAGCTTCATTAACTCGAAAAATCCATCCCCATATGTTACGCCACACGTTTGCAACGGATTTGCTTAATAATGGGGCGGATATGCGGACGGTACAGGAGTTACTTGGACACGCTAGCTTATCATCCACTCAGATATATACGCACGTGACAAAAGAGCATTTAAAGTCTACTTATATGAAACATCATCCGAGGGCTTAAATTTGGAGGAGGTTAAGGAAATGGAATTACATGCTACAACGATATTTGCAGTTCAACATGACGGAAAAGCGGCCATGGCTGGTGACGGTCAGGTGACGCTTGGGGAATCGGTTGTAATGAAACACACTGCCAAAAAGGTTCGTCGTCTTTTTCACGATAAAGTAATTGCCGGATTTGCAGGTTCTGTTGCAGACGCATTTACATTATTTGAAAAATTTGAAGCAAAATTGAATGAATATAATGGTAACTTAGAACGAGCATCTGTGGAACTCGCACAACAATGGCGTAGTGACAGTGTTTTACGCAAGTTAGAAGCTATGTTAATCGTAATGGATAAAGACACACTGCTTTTAGTTTCGGGAACAGGCGAAGTAATTGAGCCAGATGATGGCATTTTAGCAATCGGGTCTGGTGGGAATTATGCGCTGGCAGCCGGACGAGCACTTAAAAGACACAACGGTGGCCAAATGGAAGCAAAAGATATTGCTCGCCATGCACTAGAAATCGCTTCTGAAATTTGTGTATTCACGAATGATCATATTACAGTAGAAGAGCTTTGAAGGAGTGGTTAATTTGACAAATTTAACGTTAATGAACCAGTTGACACCAAAGCAAATTGTCGAAAAACTGGATCAATATATTATTGGACAAACCGGAGCGAAAAAATCCGTTGCAGTAGCACTAAGAAATCGCTATCGCAGACAACTGATGGATGAATCGATTCGGGATGAAATTATTCCGAAAAATATCCTGATGATTGGCCCAACTGGTGTCGGTAAAACAGAAATAGCACGCCGAATTGCAAAAATAGTTCGTGCTCCGTTTTCTAAAGTAGAGGCTACTAAATTTACAGAAGTTGGTTACGTAGGTCGCGACGTGGAATCTATGGTTCGCGATTTAGTAGAAGTATCCGTCCGCTTAGTTAAAGAAGAAAAAATGCAATTAGTTCGCGTGAAAGCAGAAAAAAATGCCGAAAAACGCCTAATTAAACTTCTAGCACCAAGCCAAAAGAAAAAGCAAACAACATCGCAAAATCCATTAGAAGCCCTTTTTGGCGGTATGAATCAACCGGATGAACCTGCTGAGGAAGAAGTAGATCAAGAATTAAAAAATAAACGAAGCCAAATCGAATGGCGACTTCAAAACGGTGAGCTTGATGATGAAATAGTAACAGTTGAAGTGAAAGAACAGCAAAATCCAATGTTCGATATGATGCGTGGCACTGGGATGGACCAAATGAATGGCATGCAAGATGCGCTTTCTGGCATGTTCCCAGCGAAAAAGAAAAAACGCAAAGTAACCGTTCGTGAAGCGAAGAAAATTCTCTTTGAAGATGAAGCATCTAAATTGATTGATGCCGATGAACTTGCCGCTGAAGGTATTCACCGTGCGGAACAAATGGGTATAATTTTCATTGACGAAATTGACAAAATCGCTAGCAAAGAAGGCGGCGGAAATGCGCAAGTTTCGCGTGAAGGTGTCCAAAGAGATATTCTTCCAATCGTGGAGGGGTCGCAAATTTCCACTAAATATGGTACAGTCAACACGGAGTACATTTTATTCATCGCGGCTGGAGCATTTCATATGTCTAAACCAAGTGACTTGATTCCAGAACTTCAAGGTCGTTTTCCAATTAGAATTGAGCTGGACAAATTAACACAAGAAGATTTCTACAAAATCTTAACAGAACCAGACAATGCCCTAATTAAACAATACAAAGCTTTACTGAAAACAGAAGGAATTGACTTGATTTTCACCAAAGAAGCTGTAGAAAGAATTGCTGAGATTGCATTCCAAGTTAATCAAGATTCAGATAATATCGGAGCAAGAAGACTTCATACCATTTTAGAAAAATTACTAGAAGATTTACTATTCGAGGCACCAGAAATCAATATGGAATCTATAAAAGTAACTGAAAACTATGTTAATGAAAAACTTGCACCAATTATGCAGAATAAAGATTTAACACAATTTATTTTATAAAATACTAGGAGGATCTAATAATGACTTTATTAGAAAAAACAAGAAAAATTAATGCTATGTTACAAAACGCTGCAGGAAAAACGGTAAACTTCAAAGAAATGGCAGATACACTTACTGATGTAATTGAAGCAAATACGTATATTGTAAGCCGTAAAGGTAAATTACTTGGTTATTCTGAAGCATTACCAATCGAAAACGATCGTATGAAACAAATGCTAACAGAACGCCAATTTCCAGAAGAATATACACAAAGCCTTTTCAATGTAGGCGAAACTTCTTCTAACTTAGAAGTATCAAGCCAATACACTGCTTTCCCAATCGAAAACAGCGAATTATTCACTAAAGGTTTAACAACTATCGTACCAATCGTTGGTGGCGGTGAGCGTCTTGGAACTCTTATCCTATCTCGTTTAGAAAGCAATTTCACTGATGATGATTTACTTTTAGCTGAATACGGTGGAACAGTTGTTGGAATGGAAATCTTGCATGAAAAAGCAGAAGAAATTGAAGAAGAAGCTCGTAGCCGTGCGGTAGTACAAATGGCAATTAGTTCGCTTTCTTACAGTGAATTAGAAGCAATTGAGCATATTTTTGACGAATTAAATGGTAAAGAAGGCCTTCTTGTTGCCTCTAAAATCGCGGACCGTGTCGGCATTACACGTTCTGTCATCGTTAATGCGCTTCGTAAATTAGAAAGTGCTGGCGTTATTGATTCTCGCTCATTAGGAATGAAAGGTACGTTTATCCGCGTATTGAATGATAAATTCCTTGTAGAACTAGAAAAATTGAAAAATAACTAAAAAAAATCAAAAAGCTCTCTCTGAAAATATTCGGGGAGAGCTTTTTTTGGCTTGCTTTGGTAAAATAAAAAAGAAGGACTAGTTGTGACTGGAGGAATTTGGAATGGAAATTGCTGAAACAACCATTGAAGTACGCTATGCAGAAACGGACCAAATGGGCGTTGTTTATCATAACAATTACCTTGTATGGATGGAAATTGGCCGAACAAGATTAATTGAAAAATTAGGTTTTCGCTATTTTGATATGGAAGAAGCAGGTTATCTTTCTCCGGTATTAGATGTGCACATTCATTATGGAAAACCGCTGCGCTACGGACAAAAGGCAGTTGTAAAAACATGGATAAAAGGGTATGATGGACTTCGTGTTACTTATGGTTATGAAATTTGCTATGAAGATACGAATGAAGTTGCAATTACAGGTGAAACGGAGCACGTATGTGTGACGAAAGAAGATTTTCGCCCTGTATCGTTAAGAAGAACATTTCCGAATTGGCATGAAGCCTATCTAAAAGCTTTAGAATAAAAAAGACTGGTAGTGATAAAAAATGGCTTTTGGTGTAAAACGCGATGAAATGGAATTATGGAAAGAAAAAGCAGCTCGTGGGGAAATTGCAATTATCACGCATTATTGGCTAGATGATCGTTTCCCAGATTCAAAAACTGTAACCAAAGTTGCTTGTGTAGATTTGAAAAAACTGCAACAATGGGGAAAACAATATGGTTTAGCGCCAGATTGGATTGATAACCGTCGAAAAAACTTTCCGCATTATGATTTGTTTGGCGAGATGCAATTAGTCGTACTAAAAAAAGAAAAAGCCTTTGAACAAATCGAGCGGTTTCATTTGGAGGAGAAATAACGATGATTAAACTAGAAAATGAATTATTGCTTGTAGAAATGAAAACAGCAGGCGCTGAATTAACACGTATTTTCCGTAAAGATACTGGACTTGAATATTTATGGAATGCGGATAGTAAATTTTGGGGACGTCATTCGCCGGTGTTATTTCCAACGGTTGGAAGACTAGTTGAGGATACTTACTTAGTAGATGGCAAGCCTTATCACTTAGGACAACACGGTTTTGCTCGTGACCGTGATTTTAAAGTAATGGAGCAAACGGAAAATTCGGTACGATTTGAACTGGATTCTGACGAAGATTCATTAGCCATTTATCCTTACAAATTCAAATTATCAATTATTTATACAATCGAGAAAGATTCTGTCGCTGTTTCTTATGAAGTGGAAAACAGAGATGATAAACGCATTTACTTCTCTATCGGTGCGCACCCGGCGTTTAATTTGCCACTAACTGAAGGTACTGCGTTTGAAGACTATTATTTGGACTTTGGAACAGAAGAGAACTTGGAAACACTTTGTTTAGAAGGGCCTTATCGTAGTGGAGTAATTGAAAAAGTGACGAGTGAGCCAGCAAGATATTTACCGCTAAGCTATGACTTATTTAAAAATGATGCGCTTATTTTTGAAGCGTTGAAACAAAAAGAAGTGACGATTAAGTCAGATAAAACGCCGTATTTTGTAAAAGTAAGCTTCCCGGAGTTTCCATTTGTAGGGATTTGGACGGCAAAAGCTGGAACACCTTTCTTATGTATTGAACCGTGGTATGGTATTGCGGACGGTGCTGGAAAATCAGTTGAACTGCGAGATAAAGCGGGGATAGAGCATCTAGAACCAGAAGCCGTTTTCGCATCAGAATATACGATTACAGTAGGATAAAGTAAAAACCCAGAAGAGCGAAAAGCATCTTCTGGGTTTTCTTACATCCATTTTATTTTTGGTTCTTCGCCGTTACGAATACGAGTAATATTTGCTCGGTGGCGCCAAATAACAAATGTCGCGATACAAGCAACAAGAATAATTAAAATCCAATCTCCCATGAAAAAAGAAATAATTAAGGCTGCAAGTGCTCCAATCATTGAGCTAAGCGATACATATTTGCTAAGTTTTAGGGTAACTAAGAAGACTACAAGTGCAGCTACAAATAGTAATGGCGCGTACGCAAGGATAACACCCGCCGAAGTAGCAACTGCTTTCCCGCCACGGAACCCGGCAAAAAGCGGGAAACTATGGCCGATAATCGCAAATGCTCCAGTAAGTAGCCAGAAATGATGGTCTACGTTTAATTGGAAGAAATATGGAAGTAATGTTGCGACTGTCCCTTTTAAAATGTCCATCACTGTAACGATACTACCAGCTTTGATCCCAAGCACTCGGAATGAATTCGTCGCGCCTAAGTTACCGCTACCGAACTCGCGAATATCTTTTTTGTAGAAAATTTTGCCAATCCATAAACCAGATGGTATAGAACCAATCACATAGGCTAATAAAGAAAGCAGAATTAAGTTAATTGTCATTTTTAAACCCCTCAAGAAGAAATGTTGTTTTCCATAAAGAATTATAGCACAAAATGAAGCAAATTGGCTAAATAGTTAGGACAAATCACGATGAAAAGTTGAAAAAACCGCAAAAATAGCTTATGATTAGAAAGTATAGTAGGGGGCGATTAGACGAATGCAAAATCCAACAAAAGAAGAAATCCGACATATTTTAAAGCAGGCAAAAGTAATCGCAGTCGTTGGTTTGAGTGATAAGCCAGACCGCACAAGCTACCGAGTGAGTCAGATAATGCAACAAGCTGGATACAAAATTATTCCAGTGAACCCTAATGCAGACGAAATTCTTGGCGAAAAAGCTGTTAAGAGCTTAACGGATATCGAGGAACATGTCGATATTGTTAATGTCTTTCGTCGCTCAGAGTTTTTACCTGATATAGCTAAGGCGTTTGACCAAATTGATGCAGATGTATTTTGGGCACAACTTGGCATTGTTAATCAGGAAGCATTTGATTTTTTGACAGAAAAAGGATATCCTACTGTCATGGATTATTGCATTAAGGTTGCTTATCAAGAAATGGATTAAATAATGACCATTTTTGACCGAAGCAGGTTCTTATAGCAGAGCCTGTTTTTTTATGAAAACGAATTTGTCACCAAACTATCACTTTATTAATTAGCTAGTTAATGCTATTCTGATAAGGTGGTTTTTAAGCGAATAGCAACGTAATAGTTGTAGATTGACGGAATGAAGGGAGTTTTGAAATATGAATCGGAATGATTATAATGATGATTCTATTCAGGTGCTTGAAGGACTGGAAGCGGTCCGGAAACGTCCAGCGATGTATATTGGTTCAACCGATGTCCGCGGGCTGCACCATTTAGTATATGAAATAGTGGACAACTCGGTCGATGAGACCCTTGCAGGTTTTGGTAAGAAAATTGTTGTGACACTTCATGAAGACAACAGTGTTAGTGTTAGTGATGAAGGTCGTGGGATGCCTGTTGGGATGCACAAAACTGGCAAACCCACAGTAGAAGTTATTTTAACCGTACTTCATGCTGGTGGTAAATTCGGCCAAGAAGGCGGATATAAAACAAGTGGTGGACTCCACGGTGTTGGTTCATCCGTTGTAAATGCACTTTCAGAATGGTTAATTGTAACAATTAATCGTGACGGTGCAACCTACCAACAAAAATTTAAAGACGGCGGAAAGCCTGATGGAACACTGAAAAAAATCGGAAAATCAAAAGCCACTGGGACAACAATTCGCTTTAAACCAGATCCAGCGATTTTTCCAACCACTTCATTTAACTATGAAACATTATCGGAACGTCTAAGAGAATCAGCGTTCCTTTTAAAAGGGATGTTAATCGAATTAATTGATGAACGTGTAGGTATGGCAGAGGCTTTCCACTTTGAAGAAGGTGTGAAAAACTTTGTTGAATATATTAATGAAGGCAAAGATGTACTTCATCCAGTAGCCAGTTTTGAAGGAGAAAATGCGACCATTGAAGTAGAAATGGCGTTCCAATTCAATGATGGTTACTCTGAAAATATCTTGAGTTTCGTTAATAACGTTCGAACTCGCGGAGCAGGTTCCCATGAATCAGGTATGAAAGCTGCGATGACACGGATTTTCAATGATTATGCTCGTCGGGTGAATCTTTTAAAAGAAAAAGATAAAAACCTCGAAGGTAGCGATATTCGTGAAGGGCTATCCGCGGTGCTTTCTATCCGTGTTCCAGAAAAAATCCTCCAATTCGAAGGTCAAACGAAAGAGAAACTAGGGACGCAGGAAGCTCGCCAGGCGGTCGATGCTGTAGTGGCGGAACATTTAGCTTACTTCCTTGCTGAAAACCCAGAAACAAGCTCACTTCTCGTTAAAAAGGCTGTTAAAGCCCGCGAAGCAAGAGAAGCAGCCAGAAAAGCTCGTGAAGAAACGCGTAATGGTAAGAAAAAGAAACGTTCCGAAACACTGCTTTCTGGAAAGTTAACGCCAGCGCAATCACGAAACCCTAACAAAAATGAACTTTACCTAGTCGAAGGAGACTCGGCGGGAGGGTCAGCCAAACAAGGCCGTGACCGTCGTTTCCAAGCTATTTTGCCACTTCGAGGAAAAGTAATTAATACCGAAAAAGCAAAACTACAAGATATCTTAAAAAATGAAGAAATTAGTACGATTATCCATACAGTTGGTGCGGGTGTTGGTACCGAGTTTGATGTCGAGGATTGTAACTATGACAAAGTAGTTATCATGACCGATGCTGATACCGATGGCGCTCACATTCAAGTATTGCTGCTAACATTCTTCTATCGTTATATGCGTCCACTTGTTGAAGCTGGTAAAGTATTCATTGCCTTGCCACCACTTTACAAAGTCAGCCGCGGTTCCGGTAAAAAAGAAGTAATCGAATATGCCTGGACAGATGAAGAATTAGATTCTGCCATCCAAAAAATCGGTAAAGGCTACATGATCCAACGTTACAAAGGTCTTGGTGAGATGAATGCCGACCAACTTTGGGAAACAACGATGAATCCGGACACACGTACGTTAATTCGTGTGCGAGTGGACGATTCTGCGCGTGCTGAACGCCGTGTGGCAACACTGATGGGTGATAAAGTAGAACCAAGACGTCAGTGGATTGAAAAGCATGTTGAGTTTTCTATGGAAGATAGCCAAAACATTTTAGAAAATGAAAACATGATGGTTGAGGAGGCGAAAGACATTTGACTAATCCAGAACAACATATCCAAGACTTAGCGCTAGAAGAAGTTATGGGCGACCGTTTTGGTAGATATAGTAAATATATTATTCAAGAACGTGCGCTTCCAGATGTTCGTGACGGACTGAAACCAGTACAACGTCGGATTTTATTCGCAATGAATGTCGAAGGAAATACATCTGAGAAAGGTTTCCGTAAATCTGCCAAAACAGTCGGAAATGTTATCGGTAATTACCATCCACATGGTGACTCTTCCGTTTATGAAGCAATGGTGCGGATGAGTCAAGACTGGAAAGTACGTAATATGCTGATTGAAATGCACGGGAATAATGGTAGTGTAGACGGGGATCCACCCGCTGCGATGCGTTATACCGAAGCTCGTCTTTCACCAATTTCAGCTGAATTACTTCGCGATATCGAAAAAGAAACAGTCGATTTCATTCCTAACTTTGATGATACTTCTAGTGAGCCAACTGTTTTACCAGCGCGTTTCCCGAACCTTTTAGTCAATGGTTCTACTGGGATTTCCGCGGGTTATGCGACAGATATTCCGCCGCATAATTTAACCGAAATCATTGAAGCTGTCATCAAACGATTAGATAACCCGCTTTGCACAACCGATGATATTATGAAAATTGTCAAAGGCCCAGATTTCCCAACAGGTGGGATTATTCAAGGGATTGACGGTATTCGTAAAGCGTATCAAACCGGAAAAGGCCGCGTTGTCGTTCGTTCCAAAACAGAAATTGAAGATATCCGTGGCGGCAGAAAACAAATTACGATTCATGAAATTCCTTATGAAGTGAATAAAGCTAATTTAGTTAAACGCATGGACGAACTTCGTATTGAGAAAAAAATTGAAGGTATTTCAGAAGTACGCGATGAAACTGACCGTACTGGACTTCGTATCGCAGTGGAACTAAAAAAAGATGCCAATGCAGAAGGCGTACTGAATTACTTATTTAAAAATACAGATTTACAAGTGAGCTATAATTTCAATATGGTCGCTATCAATAGAAAACGTCCTGAGCTAATGGGAATTATCCCGATGCTTGACGCGTATATTGATCACCAAAAAGAAATCATTACTAAGCGCTCCGAGTATGACATTCGCAAAGCACGCGCGCGCCAACATATTTTAGAAGGATTAATTAAAGCACTTTCTATTTTAGATGAAGTCATTAAATTAATCCGTGGCTCGAAAGATAAACGTGATGCGAAATTAAACTTACAAACAAACTATGATTTCAGCGAAAAACAAGCAGAAGCGATTGTATCTTTACAACTGTATCGTTTAACAAATACAGATATTCATGAACTTCAAAGTGAAGCCGCATCTCTAGCAGAGCAAATTAGTGTTCTGGAAAAAATCCTTGGCGATGAAGCAGAACTTATTGCTGTGCTAAAAGAAGAACTAGCTGAAATTAAGAAAAAATACAAAACTGCCCGCCGTACAGAAGTGCAAGCGGAAATCACCGAAATCAAAATCGATACGGAAGTACTTGTTGCTAACGAAGACGTGATTGTTTCTGTAACGAAGGAAGGCTATGTGAAACGGACAAGCCAACGTTCTTACGCCGCTTCAAATGGTGCAGAACTAGCGATGAAAGAAGCCGACCATGCCATCTTTATCCAAAAAATGAATTCACTCGATTCGCTCTTGTTATTCACGAGCAAAGGGAATTTCATTTATCGACCAGTGCATGAGTTACCAGATATTCGTTGGAAAAATCTCGGGGATCACGTTAGTCACTTGGCCAGCGATTTATCAGCCGGCGAAGAAATTCGTTCTGCGATTGCAATTCAAGCCTTTACGGAAGAAAAACGATTTTTATTCGTTACCAAAAACGGCATGACCAAGCAATCGGCAATCACGAATTACAAACCACAGCGCTATTCTAAATCAATGATGGCAATTAAGCTAAAAGATGATGATGAGCTGTTAAGTGTTCATTTGATTGATGGTACAGAAGATATTTTCCTAGCCACTAAAAATGGTTATGGTCTTCGTTATTCCACTACGGAAATTCCAGAGTCCGGCGCAAGAACAGCCGGCGTGAAAGCTATTAATTTAAAACAAGATGATATCGTTGTTGGCGGTGTAGTAATTACGCCAAACGAACAAAAGCATATCCTTCTCGCAACACAGCGCGGTTCACTTAAACAAATGAAAGCAAGTGAATTCGAACCAATTTCTAGAGCAAAACGTGGCTTACTGATGCTACGCGAACTGAAAAGTAACCCGCATCGCTTCATAGGATTAACACTCGCTGATAATAACGACCATTTATTTATCGAAACAAATACAGATCAAGTAGTCGAAATAGACGTCAATAATCTACGGATAACAGATCGCTATTCTAACGGCTCGTTTGTATTAGATGAAACAATGGAAGGGGAGCCAACATCTATTTGGTTGGCGATTCCTGAAATCAAAGATACAACAGATGCAAAAGACGAATAATCATAAAAGAGTTCTTGTATAGAAATATGCAAGGATTCTTTTTTTTGATATAATGACAAAGAATAAGAGGAGGGAAACGCATGGCAGAAAAAATGAATGTAGAAAGTTTTAATTTAGACCATACGAAAGTAAAAGCACCTTTTGTGAGACTAGCGGGAACGAAAGTTGGCATACACGGAGATGAAATTTACAAATATGATGTTCGCTTTAAACAACCTAATAAAGAACATATGGAAATGCCGGCGCTACACTCTTTAGAACATTTGATGGCAGAACTTGCAAGAAATCATACCGATAAATTAGTAGACATTAGTCCAATGGGATGCCAAACAGGGTTCTACGTATCATTGATAAATCATAGTGACTACGATGATGTGCTAGAAATCATTGCGACAACATTAAACGATGTTATCCAGGCAACTGAAGTTCCAGCGTGCAATGAAGTTCAATGCGGCTGGGCAGCGAGCCATAATTTAGAAGGGGCCCAAGCTTTGGCGGCGGAATTTCTAGCTAAAAGAAGCGAATGGAAAAATGTATTTGGCGTATAAAAGTAAAGTATCTAGTCTTTAAATAGGCTAGATGCTTTTTTGTATAGTCAATAATGAAAGCGCATTCTCAATAAATGACACATTTTCGACATATTTATTGATTTTTTAGTAGTGTATGAAATACTGGGGAAACAGCACTTCTACAGCGGTTTGTCTTATTTATAATCATTATTAATTGAGTGTGCGAGTAATTTGCCTTAAAATGTTCACAATTTGTCCATTGGTATATACCGAAATCGGGTATATAATTTAAATCATTAAGGCAAGCGATTAGCTGTCTTAAAGGTTTTCAATGACAAGCATTCTAATTAAGAGAGGAACAACACAAGATGTCAATCAAATCCAAAATTATGAAAATCGGAGTTTGTAGTGTAATGGTACTTGTACCTCTATCCCAAACTTCTTTTCCAGGTTTTGCTGCTGAGGAAATAGGAACAGACACAGGTCAGGGAGCTATTAATATTCCTGATTCAGTATTAAAAGCTACTTTGAATAGTAACTTAGGTCAAGCAAGCACGGCAGATATTACAGAAGCTCAGATGTCGAGTCTTAATGGTCTTAATCTAAGCGGTAATATTACTGACTTAACAGGACTTGAATATGCGAAAAACCTTAACATGTTAACTATCTCGGATATAAGTGCAGGTAGTTATGCACCGATAGCGCAATTAACTAATTTAGAACACTTAACTATTACAGGTTCTAATGTAACTTCAAATGCGATACCAGATTTAACGAGTTTAACAGCTTTAAAAAGTTTGAGCATAACTAATGCTAGCATAGATAATTCCGTATACTCTAAAATTAATAATATTTCGAGTTTAGCTAGCCTTAATTTGAAGGGTAATAAAAATATCACTAATGTGACAAATCTTAAAAGTTTGCCTAATCTATCGACTTTAGTAGTAGAAGATTGTCAGATTGCTGATTATAAAGGTGTAGAAGATTTCCCGCGCCTAACAAACTTTCAAGGTGGAAAACAAGCATTTGAATCGCAAGCAGTGACAGAAATTAAGAGCAATACCCTTAATTATGATGCGAAAGCGCAAACCATGTTTATTCCTTATAGCTTATTGACACCAAGTTCTTTAACCAATTTTGATGGTTCTAAAATCAATCCTTCCTTTAAACTCTATGAATATGAAGTGGAGTTGAGCACTGGAGCTGTTGCTGATAGTAAAATGACTGCTACAGCTGAGGGGATAACTATTAACGGCGTGACTCCGGCTGACTTTGATCAAATTGAAGATTTTTCTGTCTATACATTATTTGATGTTAGAAAAGCAACAAAACCTGCTAATTTAGCAACTGGCTATGGTATCAGTAACTCTTCTGTTAAAGGGAAATTCACAGTTGACCACTCTGTAAGTATTACAGCCGAAGATAACATCTCTTATATAGCTGGCGAAACAGTCACACCAGAAAAATTCTTAACAGATATTAACGCAAATGCTAATGGTCCGACAGTAACAAGTGATGTTGCAGAAAAAGTCGATTTTACAAAAGCTGGAACGTACACTGTTACACTTAACGCAGAAAATTCAACAGGCGTTAAAAGTGAACCAATGCAAGTAACAGTTACAATCATTGAAAAAACAGCCATTACAGCTGATCCAGAAGTAACATATGAGCTTGATGAAGCAAAAACAGAAGCTGAATTTTTGGCTGACATCAAAGCTGCAACAAATGATGAAACACCAATTACAAGTGATTTCGCCACTGTAGTAGACTTTACTAAAGCCGGCGAATACACAGTAACATTAAATGCAGAATCAGATGTTCAAAAAGCAAATCCACTTACTGTAAAAGTAAAAATCAATGAAAAAGCTGTCGATCCAGTGAAACCAACACCAGATCCAACACCAGATCCAGACGATCCAACGACGGACCCGGATAACCCAGAACCAACACCAACAAAAGGTAAAGCTAGTCAATCTGGTAGTTTAACAAGAAAATCTACAAAGTCTGGAGCATCTTATTCTGCTCAATCAACAATCAAAACAGTAAAATTACCAAAAACAGGGGATTCATTACCAGCAACAGGCGTAGTCGTGGGATTCTTAGTCTTAGGATTAGGCGTTATGATTGCTCGTAAAAAATAAATAAACAATATAAAGAGATAAAGATTTCATATTCAAAATTTGTTTTAGCGAAGAATTTTGTACTTTTAGGGAAAAAGGGGAGCTAGTAATCCAAGTATTTTTTCCTGTAGTGCAAAGTTCTTCGTATTTTTAAACAGTTTTTTCAGATTTATAAGGCTTTATTGATTCGGGAAATCCATTAAATTGACACAATATAGTTGTTGTATTTAAGGCTTCCGACGATATAATCTGCTTATTTGATTGGGACTAGCCATTCCAAAGACTTTCAATAATAAGTAACTTGAAAATAGAAAGGAACAACCAAGATGTCAATCAAATCTAAAATTATAAAAATCGGTGTTTGTAGTGTGATGGTACTCGTACCACTTTCTCAAACTTCCTTACCAAGTTTTGCCGCAGAAGAAGTAGCCGTAGAAGATCAACAAGATATCGTGAATATTCCTGACGCCGAATTAAAAGCACAAATTAATCAATACATCGGCCAGCCAGCCACAACGGATATTACCAAAACGCAACTAGCAGGTTTTAGAACACTAAGCTTAAGCGCTGGTATTACAGACTTCACAGGACTTGAATATGCAACTAATCTGGAAACCTTAACATTGAACAGCGTTAACGCAACTAACTATACAGCTATAGGGCAGTTAAAAGCATTAAAAACTTTATGGATTCAAAATTCTAATGTAACTTCTAGTTTAATACCGGATTTAAATGGTTTAACTAAATTAGAAAGCTTAAACCTAAGCAATACCAAGATAGATAATTCAGTTTATGTTAAATTTAATCAACTATCCAGCTTAACGGACCTTAATTTATCCGATAATAAAGGACTTACCAGTGTAAGTGAGCTTCAAAGTTTGTCTAATCTAGCAAGGTTAAATCTAAATAATTGTCAAGTGTCTGATTTTAGAGGTATAGAAAATCTCCCGCATCTTACGAGTTTAACCTCAACAGGGGCACAGTTTATACCATCGGAAGTGCTGCAAATTAAGAGTAGCACGCTTAAGTATGACGCAAAACAACAAACCATGTTTGTTCCATTTAATATCATGACACCGAGCCATATAACCAATTATGACGGTTCGGCAGTTAATCCTGCATACAAAAATATGGCCTATAGACTTATTTTAAATGATGAGGACGTTGATTACGATAGAATAACAGGTATGCCGGATGGTTTATCAATCACAGGTGTTAATCCAGCAGAGTTTGACCAAATTGAAACATTAACTTTATGGACTATATTCGATTCGAAAGACGTGAAAACACCACCTAATTTAGCTGGAGGAACATTTAATGTTAGCGGAGCAGGTATGCAAGACTTTACTGTCGACCATTCAGCCACTATTACAGCAGAAGAGAATATCTCCTACGTAGCGGGTGAAACAGTCGCACCAGAAAAATTCTTAGCAGATATTAAAGCCGATGCGAACGGCGCTACAATTACAAGTGACGTGGCGGACAAAGTCGACTTTACAAAAGCTGGTACCTATACAGTAACGTTAAATGCAGCCAATTCATTAGGCGTGCAAGCTGATCCAGTTCAAGTGACAGTGACAATTATCGAAAAAACAGTTATCACAGCTGACCCAGAAATCACTTACAATCTAAATGAAGCAAAAACAGAAGAAGAATTCTTAGACGAAATCAAAGCCGCGACAAATGATGAAACACCGATCACAAGTGATTTCGCGACTGCAGTAGATTTCACCAAAGCAGGCGAATACACAGTAACACTTCATGCAGAATCAGATGTACAAAAAGCAGATCCGCTTACAGTGAAAATAAAAGTAAGCGAAAAAGCACCAGATCCAGAACCAACGCCAGACCCAGAAACACCATCTGATGAACCGGTTCAGTCTTCTGATTCAGTAGATGACCCAAGCAATAATGAAGCAGAACAAGCAGCGGACTCAGTGAACCCAGCAGACCCTGTAGTATCTATTTCCGCTCAAGCAACTACAAACACAGTGAGTTTACCAAAAACAGGTGATTCGCTACCAGCGACAGGCGTAGTCGTAGGATTCTTAGTCTTAGGATTAGGTGTTATGATTGCACGTAAAAAATAAGTAAATAAAAAACTATTCGCTCTACATGGAGCGAATAGTTTTTCTTTGAATCTAGATATGGTTTTAGACGGATAATGAGTATCTATGTATACCTTGAAGAAGGAAAAACAAAAGCACCTTACTTGGAAAAGTCACAATTTAGTCACAGTTTATGAATCCTTTAGTAGTGCGTGAAATACTAGATAAATAGCTGGTTTCTCATGATATATGATTCTTTAAACCGGTTTTGTGATTTGATTATGGATGAAATTATCAATAATTGTTCACAAAATGGCTATTGGTATTTATAATCAATGGGTATATAATTTACTAGGTTAGACTAGTATTTAGCTGTTTTAAGACAATTAATTTGATAAGAGAGAGGAACAACAAAGATGTCAATAAAATCTAAAATTATGAAAATCGGAATTTGTAGTGTTATGGTATTAATGCCACTATCACAAATTTCTTTACCAAGTTTTGCCGCAGAAGAAGTAGCGGATGATGCAAGTCAGGATATAGTGAATGTACCAGATGCTGAATTAAAAGCACAACTAAACCAAGCGATGGGTAATGCTGCCACAGCAGATTTTACAAAAGCTCAAATATTAGGTTTGGAGAGTATCAGTTTGTCTGGTTCTATTACAGACTTAACAGGTCTTGAAGCTGCAACTAACCTAAAGACGTTAACGATAAATACTAAAACTATAACTAATTATGAAGCGATAGCGAAACTACCTAATTTGGATAGTCTATGGATTCAAAATAGTGATCTGACTTCAAGTTTGCTACCTGATTTAAATGGTTTAACCAATTTGACTACTATGTCATTATCTAATAATAAGCTAGATAATTCGGTTTATCCTAAGATTAAAAATCTACCCAACTTAGCTAGTCTTGATTTGTCTGGAAATAAAGCAATCACCAATTTTAGTGAGTTACAAAGTTTGGTCAACCTTACTAGCTTAAATGTTACCAACTGTCAGATAGATGATTTAAGCGGATTGGATGCTTTTCCAAAATTAACTAATTACAATGGAGGGGGCCAACAGTTCGCTCCTATGGAAGCGACAGCAATTAAAAGTAAGTCGCTTAATTACAACGTGACAGCACAAACCATGTTTGTCCCATTTGACATAATGACACCAGCTTCTATCACCAACTTTAATGGAGCAAAAATTACACCGTCATACAAACCTGACATGTATATGATAGCAACGAACGACGGAGTTATTGATGGTAGTAGAATGACTGGATCAGTTGAGGGGATTACCATAAGTGATGTGACGCCAACTGAGTTTGATCAGATTGCAAATCTCACTTTTTATACCATGTTTGATTTTTCGAAAGCAGGCACACCAGCCAATTTAGTAGGAAAAACATATACTATAGGTGCTGCGGGTATGCAAGAATTCACGGTTGATCACTCTGTAGATATTACTGCTGAAGAGAACATAACTTATGTTGCTGGCGGAACAGTGACACCAGCGAAATTCTTAACTGATATTAAAGCAGATGCTAATGGTTCAACAATTACTAGTGATGTGGCAGAAAAAGTAGATTTTGCAACTCCAGGTGTCTATACTGTTACACTAAATGCCCAAAATACTCTTGGCGTGAAAAGTGAACCATTCCAAGTGACGGTAACAGTTGAAGCGAAAACAGTTATCACAGCTGATCCAGAAATCACTTATAGTCTAAACGAAGCAAAAACAGAAGAAGAATTTTTAACAGAAATTAAAGCTATCACAAATAACGAAACACCAATTACCAGTGATTTTGCAACGGTTGTAGACTTTACAAAACCAGGTAAATACAAAGTAACACTTAGTGCGGAATCAGCGCTCCAAAAAGCTGCGCCGCTTACTGTAACGGTAACAATAAGTGAAACAATACCGGATCCAGACCCAACACCAGACCCGGATCCAACACCTGATCCAGACCCAGTTGATCCAGAAGATCCAGCTGAACCGGCTAATTCGGTCGATCCTGTAGTTGAAATTTCAGCTAACACACCTGTAACCACAGTGAAATTATTGCCAAAAACAGGTGATTCACTACCAGTAACAGGCGTTGTCGTAGGATTCTTAGTCTTAGGATTAGGCGTTATGATTTCCCGTAAAAAATAAGTGAACAAAAACTATCCGATCCCATAAGGGGCGGGTAGTTTTTTTATTTGCGTTCTTTTCGATAGCAATACTAAATGCAAAGAAACTATCCGCTTGATGAATAGGCGGATAGTTTCTTTGCATTTATCTCTATTTGATTCTGTTTCGACAAATTTCCGACAAATTATCCAAGCTTTTTTCTTATGTAAACTACTAGTAAAATCCTGCGCAGAAACTAGGCTCACGAAATTAAAAGTCCTAGCTAGGTACTAAAATTCATATTTTCAGCTGTTTTTGTACACAATTTATCTATTGGTATTAGACGGGAAGGGAACTATAATTACATCCATAAAGTTCCTTTTGAAAGCTTAGTAATCTTATCTAATCTAAATTAATAGAGTGGAGAGGGTAATGACTTATGTCAATGAAAACAAAACTAGTAAAAATTGGAGTATGTTGTGCAATAGTGATCGTCCCAGTTTCGCAAACTACTTTGCCGGTTTTTGCAGCAGAACAGACAGGTTTAAAAGCAAGTCAAGATAATGTGAATATTCCAGATGCTGTCTTTAAACAGTATTTAAATAGTCTTCTTGGACAAGCAAGTACAGCGAACATTACAGAAGCGCAGATGGATTCGTTAACAACTATTTCATTAAGTAAATTAAATATTACCGACTTAACAGGCCTTGAATATGCTCATAACGTAAAAGATTTAAGAATAGACTCAATTCATGCAGCGAATTACAATCAAATAGCTGGATTAAATAAACTAGAGAAATTAACCATAATGGGAACAGACGTCACTTCAGATAAAATTCCAGATTTAAGTCAACTCACTAATTTAACAAATGTTGATTTCTCACATAGTGCACATGACGACTCGATTTTAACTAAATTAAATGTATTGCCTAAAGTTTCATATATTAATCTAGATAGTAATGGGGCAATAACTGATATTATGCCACTAAAAAGTATGCCCGAGCTTAAAACATTATACGTTCAATTTTGTGGTATACATGATTATCATGGTATAGAAAATTTTCCGAAATTAACTCAATTATACGCATATGGACAAAATATTGGCGGGAAAAAATTAATTAACTCCGAAATCAAAAGTAGTGCTTTAACGTATAATGCTGATAATCAAACAATGTACGTTCCATTTACAATCATGACAGAACGAACTGTTAACTATGATGGTTACACGCCAGATTTTCTGAAGTCTACCTCTAGCAGCAATACCTTCTTTTCGATGAATGAACAAGAAATTAATGGTAGCCGACTAACGATTACTAGCGACGGCTTAACAGTAAGTAATGTTAGCAAAACAGATTTCGATAATCTTGAAAAAATGGAATTTAACGCGCGAATTGATTTACCATACGACACATATAATTCACCAGACCAATTTAAAAATGGCGGGAGTTACACTATTTCAGGTCCAGTCTATGATCATTATTTTACTGTAGATCATTCTTTGACTATTACAGCTGACAGCGAAAAAACTTATGTAGAAAATAAAGCAGTTACAGAAGCAGCGTTTTTAGCAGACATTCATGCGCAATCAGATGATGGTTCGGCAGTTACAAGTGATTTTGCTGATAAAGTAGATTTCACAACACCTGGGACATACACAGTTACTTTACAATCAGAAAATAATGCCGGATTAAAAGCGGATCCAGTACAAGTAAATGTAACAATTAAAGCAACAACAACTATTACGGCAGATAATAGCATTACTTATAAAACCAATACATCGAAAACAGAAGCCGAATTTTTAAAAGATATTCAAGCGAAAACGAATGATGGTACAGTGGTTACAAGCGATTTTGCAACGGTGGTAGATTTTTCTAAACCAGGAAAATACATCGTTACGCTAAACGCTGAAAATGATTTGCAAAAAGGAGCGCCCGTACAAGTGACGGTTATTGTGGAAGACGACACACCGGTGCCGGATCCAACGCCTACACCTGATCCAACACCAGACCCAACACCAAGCCCAACACCAAGCCCAACACCAAATCCTACACCAAATCCAGTGGATGTTACACCAAGCGTCGATAAACCAGTGACGCCAATTCCAAGCATCCCGTCGCTAACAGTAGATGAGAAGAAAGAGACAACAACAAGCGTAAAAACGGCAGCAAGTACAAATGCATTACCAAAAACAGGTGATTCCTTACCTGTAGCAGGAGTGACTGTTGGAGCATTATTGATTGGATTAAGCTGGATAGTTTCGAGAAGAAAATAAAAAAAGCTATCCGCCCCTATAAAGGGCGGATAGTTATTTGTTCATTACACTTGTTAACATAGCGACATATGCTTGAGCACCCGTTTTAGTTAAATGGACGCCATCAGGAGCGAAGTATTGTGTTTGGCCACTTGATCGTGAGTACCAATCAACAACGGTTACATTCGGTCTAGAGGCGGCGTTGGCGATGCTCTTGTTAACATCGGATTGCCAACCACGAGGAACGCGCGTATTCACTAAATAAATGGTTGCTTTATCAAATTGCTCTAATAAGCTATCTAATTGATCTGCTGTGAAAGGACCATTTGTACCGAGTTCGAGAATAACCGAGCTGCTTTCGGTATTAAATTTCTTATAGCCAGTAGCGGTTGTAATGGCATCTCGTAATTGTCGGCCAACAAGTCCATCAATTGTTACGTTTGGAACAGCTTCTTTTAAGTATGGTTCAATATCAAGCATTACCGAATCGCCAATTGCCACTGTTTGGGTAATTGTTGGTGTCGGAGCGACGGACTTATCTTTATTATCCGGTTCCTGCGCTTCGTCTTGTCCACTTGCTTTTTCTGTACTTGTTTCTGTATCTTTGGATGCTTCTTTTTCTTTTGCTGCTTTATCTTCTGTCTCTTTTTCTGTGTCTTTCTTCGTATCTGTAGTAGAAGTAGTTGTTTTAACGGAAGTCTGTTGTTTTTCAGCGTTTGTATTCACAGAAACGACATTGCTCATGCCAAGCGCGAATACGGCTAAAACAGCAACGAGACCAGCAAGGCTTAACCATTTACCAACAGGTTTACTTTTCCAGACGAAGTAGTTTTTGTCTTTGAATCCTTTGAAATAGCTGATGAAACCATTTTTTCGGATTGGTGTTTCGATAAAACGAAATGATAATTCAGCAATAATAAATGTGGCAGCAACTTGTAGGATAGCTCGCCAAATATTAGGTTGTGTAAGTTCGACAACAGGTGTCGTTAATGTGATGATTGGATAGTGCCATAAGTAAATACCGTAAGAACGCGTCCCAATCCATCGAAGCGGTTTGAAACTGAAAATTTTGCTTAGATAGGAAGCGGGGTGAGAAATGGTCGCAATCATGATAACACCTAGAATTGCAACTAATAACAAGCCACCGCGATATAAGAACGTTTGATATTCACTGACAAATGCTGTAAATAATATGAAACCGAGGACACTGATTGTTCCAGCGATATTTAAGACAGCTTTACTTTTCTTTGGAACGACAGGGCTAAGACGAGTGAAAGGCCAAACAAATGCAAGTGCGCAACCCGCAAGCAAATCAAACGCTCGAGTGTCAGTACCATAATAGACGCGGCTTGGATCCGTTCCTGGAACATACAAAATGGTCATCCAGATTGCAGAAAGTAGACCAAGACCAATAACGATTTTTAAAAGTAATTTTGGATTTTTCACCCATTTTAGAAAAACGAGTAAAAAAGCGGGCCAAATCATGTAAAATTGTTCTTCAATGGCAAGTGACCATAAGTTTTTAAGTGGTGATGGAAGTCCAAATGAATCAAAGTAAGATACATCGTGGAAAATAAACCACCAGTTACTAACATAAAAGAAAGAAGCAATTGCATCGCCGCGCAAGTTTTTTAAGATTTCCGGATGGAAGAAGACTGCGTAGATGACAACAACGACAATCATTACATAGACAGCAGGAATGAGTCGCCGGAAACGTCTAATCCAAAATTGTTTTAATTGAAGTGATTGTGTTTTTTCCCATTGTGTTAATAAAATGTTCGTAATTAAATAACCAGATAAGACGAAAAATATGTCTACGCCGATGAATCCACCTTTTGCCCAGCTGAAATTCAAATGGTAGGCGATTACAGCAATAACTGCGAGTGCTCGAAGTCCATCAATACTCGGAACATATTTTCTACTGTAGCGAGTAGTCCTTTTCAAAATAACATCTCCTATTTGTGATAAATAAATATGTGTGTAAACCTAGACAGAGATAGTAAAGAGATCTGTTTTTAGCTACATACTATAATACCATACATAAATCAAGAAGTAATTTAAAATGCTGAATTAATTGATAGTTTTTTTAAATTTGAGTATATTTACTTATTTTTGTTATAGTTAACATAAGTAAATAGTTTGGGGGGAAGCATTTTGACTGAAATATTTGCCCATCGAGGCAGTAGTGGAACGCATCCAGAAAATACGTTGCCAGCTATGAAAGCTGCCATTTTATCGGGTGCAGACGGGATTGAACTAGACGTCCATGTACTAAAAAGTGGAGAATTAATCGTGATGCACGACGAACGTGTTGACAGAACGACAAATGGGACAGGTTTACTAAAAGATTATACACATTATGAAGTGAAAAAATTAGTCATTGGTAAACGATTTTTCCGGAAGATTCGCGTGCCTATATTGGAAGAAGTGTTTAAGTTGGTCAATGGTTCTGGAGTCACGCTTAATATTGAACTGAAAACAGATGTCTTTGAATATGAAGGAATTGAACAAAAGGTATTGAAGCTAGCTAGTCGATTTCCCGCGGTTAAATGTATGTATTCTTCTTTTAATCCGGATACGCTCATTCGTTTAAGAGAATTATCAAGCACGGTTAAATTAGCGCTAATAACACATGAGAATTTGGATCAGGTATTATCATTACACGAAAAAATTCAACTAGATGCGGTACATCCACCACTCAAGGCAGCGAACAATCCAGTTCTTGGAGAAATCGCTGCACGTTATTGGACAGTTAACAAAGAAGAGGATATAACTCACTTTTTAGAGCTAGGTGCTAAAGGTATGATGACAGATTTCCCTGAAAAAGCAGTAGCGCTAAGAAATAAGAAACAATTCTCGTGAGCAAAACGCTTTCATTATAAAACGTTAAAAGCTATAATCATAGTAAGTTAATAAATATTATTGTCTGAGATTCGGAGAGACTGCAAAAGGCGAGCGCAATCGTCTTGCTTTGCAGTCTCTTTTTTTGTTTTTAGAACTTAAAGCGTTTCAGTTAGATTGAAAAGTGGAAAAGTAATCAAGAAGGCATAATTCAGATGGTAAACAATTTGAAGGGGGCAAACAAAATGGTACAATTATTTTCAGCATTTGACAGAGAAACAATCGAGAGAAATCTACAAGAAGAAAAATTTGATTTAGTTATCGTCGGTGGCGGGATTACAGGAGCAGGAATCGCTTTAGATGCAACTTCCAGAGGTATGAGCGTTGCACTTGTTGAAATGGGTGACTTTGCTAGCGGGACATCAAGTCGTTCTACAAAACTAGTCCACGGTGGTTTGAGATACTTGCAACAATTTGAAATTAAAGAAGTGGCAGATTTAGGAAAAGAACGTGCCATCGTCTATGAAAATGGACCGCACGTGACGACTCCTGAATGGATGATGCTCCCGTTTCACAAAGGTGGAAATATGGGTAAAACGACCGCTTCATTTGGTATTCGTTTATATGATTACTTAGCTGGTGTGAAGAAAAATGAACGCCGCAAAATTTTAAGTGCTAAAGAAACGTTAGCGAAAAATCCTTTCGTCAAAAAAGATGGCTTAAAAGGTTCAGGTTACTATGTTGAGTACCGGACGGATGATGCGCGCCTAACAATCGAAGTAATGAAAAAAGCCGTAGAGCTTGGCGCAAATGCGATTAACTATACGAAAGCAGAACACTTTTTATATGACGATAACAAACAAGTAGTTGGTGTAACTGTAACTGACCGTCTATCTGGCAAAGCATATGATATCAAAGGTCATCGTGTTATCAATGCTGCTGGCCCATGGGTAGATAAAGTGAGAAAATTAGATTATGCCACAAATAATAAACATTTACGCTTAACAAAAGGAATCCATTTAGTTATTGATAAACAAAAATTCCCGATGGAGCAAGCTGTATACTTTGATACACCTGATGGCCGCATGGTCTTTGCAATTCCACGCGATAAAAAAGTCTATGTTGGTACAACGGATACCGTATATGATGAAGCGGTAATCAATCCAAAAGCGCTAGAATCAGATCATAATTACGTCATCAAAGCGATCAATTATATGTTCCCAGACGTGCATATCACTGAAAAAGATATTGAATCAAGCTGGGCTGGAGTTCGTCCACTTATCTATGAAGAAGGAAAAGACCCTTCCGAGATTTCTCGTAAAGATGAAGTATGGTTTTCCGAAAGTGGCTTAATTACAATGGCTGGCGGTAAACTAACTGGTTACAGAAAAATGGCAGAGAAATTATTAGACGATGTTTCCAAATCGCTTGCTAAAGAAACTGGCAAAAAATACAAACCAGTCCAAACCAAACATTTACCAATTTCTGGTGGGGATATCGGCGGCTCGGAACATTTAGAAGCTTTCCTTTCCAAAAAAGCAAAAGAAGGAAACAATCGCTTTGGTTGGACACTAGAAGAAGGTCGCGAAATGGCGAAACGTTTCGGTAGCAATATCGATCAATTATTTACTTACGCGCAAGAACATAAAGACCAAAACGAAACCACTTTACCAAACAGTTTGTATGCAGAACTACGCTACTCCATCCAACACGAAGCAGTGACAACACCAATCGATTTCTTGTTGCGCCGCACCGGATATCTGCTGTTCGACATGCCGTACTTGCTTGAATGGAAAGATGCGGTGGTCGACGAAATGGCGAAACAATTCCACTGGAGCGACGACGTAAAACAAACTTATATAGAAGAATTAAATATCCAAATTAACGATGCTAGAAAACCGGCTGATTGGCACGATAGATAACAGTAATCGAAAAAGAGCGCACATCTTCCAAGGATTTGCGCTTTTTTATGAAAAAAGTCATTTTCGCTATTTTCAAGAAACCTTTTTCATGGTACATTGATTACAGGCGAAAAGGAGGTTTTTTTTTGAGCAAGATTCCTGTCATCGTCATCGTTGGCCCAACAGCTGTCGGCAAGACAAGTTTAAGTATTGAACTAGCGAAAAAATTGAATGGAGAAATCATTAGTGGTGACTCTATGCAAGTTTACCAGGGCTTAGATATCGGTACGGCGAAAATCACACCAGAAGAGATGGATGGTATCAAACATTATCTTATTGATGTGACGAATCCCTCTGTGCCTTTCACCGCAGCAAAATTCCAATCAGAAACGAGAAAGTGGATAGAAGAAATACACCGTGCTGGCAAAATGCCAATTATTGTTGGTGGAACCGGCCTTTATATTCAATCTGTTTTTTATGATTATGGTTTTGGGAACTCAAGCGAAGATAAGACTTACAGAGCAGAATTAGAACGATTAGACAAAACAGTTTTATGGCAAATGCTCGAACAACAAGATCCAGAAAGTGCGGCGCAGATTCATGAAAATAATAAGCGTCGAGTGATTAGAGCATTAGAAGTAATGCATCTAACAGGAAAACCTTTCTCGGAATATCAAGTTCATAACGAACTAAATGCTACCTATAAACCACTTTTCCTAGGACTCGATTTAGATAGAGAACTACTCTATGAGCGCATTAATCAACGTGTGGAGCTTATGTTTGAACAAGGATTAGTAACAGAAGCAAAAAAACTTTTTGATCAAAATTTAGTTGATGTTCCAGCAGTTCGCGGCATCGGCTACAAAGAGTTATTTCCCTATTTTGAAGGAAATAGTACACTAGAAGAAGCGAAAGAATTGATTCAAAAAAACTCGCGGCATTTCGCGAAAAGGCAGTTAACGTGGTTTAGAAATAGAATGGACATTGACTGGATTCAAGCAGGTACTAGCACCACTGAAGCCGAAGCGATGAACAAAGTCACGACCTTTTTATCAGCTAAATAGCGCTTTTCTGTTTGGTAGTAAGAAATAAAGGGTATTTGAAATTAGCCAACCAATTGCACAATGGAACTTCATTGGGGTTTGGGAAATTTTTTAGTATAAGATAGAGATTGGAGAGGGAAATTATGAAACAAGGTGGACAAGGATTACAGGACTATTACTTAAATCAATTGCGTAAGGAGAAAATTCTTGCAACTGTATTTTTAACAAACGGTTTTCAGTTAAGAGGACGTGTTGTAAGTTTTGACAATTTTACCGTACTACTAGATGTCGAAGGAAAACAACAACTTGTATTTAAACACGCAATTTCAACTTTCTCCCCGCAAAAGAATGTCGCTTTAAATCCTGATGCGGAATAAGTAACTTACTTAAAAGACAAGGAACTCGCTTTTTTGCGATGTTTCATGTCTTTTTTTTATGCGTAAAATATGCTACGATTAGTCTTGTCTGAAAAAGGGAGAAATGCTTGTGGAACGTGAAAAAATAATACTTGTAGGTGTCATTTTACCAAATAAAACAGAAGAAGCGTTTTGGAATTCAATGAATGAATTGCATAGCTTAGCGAAAACTGCAAACGGCGAAGTGGCCGATGAATTAATTCAAAAGTTAGAACGCGTAAACCAAGCGTCGTTCATTGGCTCTGGGAAACTGGAAGAACTTGCTGCACTAGTAGAAATGCATGAGGCGGATGTCGTTATTTTCAACAGCGAGCTCAGCGCCACACAAGTGCGTAATATTTCAGCGGCAGTCGAAGCGCGAATTATTGACCGAACACAATTAATTTTGGATATATTTGCGATGCGAGCAAAATCCAAAGAAGGAAAATTACAAGTCGCATACGCGCAGTATAAATATCTTTTACCACGGCTTAGCGGGCAAGGCGCTTCACTCTCAAAACTTGGTGGAGGTATCGGGTCAAGAGGTCCTGGTGAATCAAAATTAGAAATGGACAAACGGCATATCCGTGAAAAAATGCATGATATTAAAGCACAATTAACGCATGTGGAACAGCATCGTAAACGAATCATTGAACGCAGAAACACGCAATCGGTCTTTCGTTTTGGGTTAATTGGTTATACGAATGCGGGAAAATCAACTATTTTCAACTGCCTAACTAACGAAACAACGTTACAAGAAGATAAGCTATTTGCCACCCTAGATCCAACAACGCGAAAAATCCGATTTTCTGGCGGATTCCAAGCACTTTTAACCGATACAGTAGGTTTTATCCAAGATTTACCAACAACGCTCATTGCTGCATTTCGTTCTACACTAGAAGAAACCGCGAATGTCGATGTATTGATTCACGTTGTTGATGCCTCGAATCCTGACTACTTGCAGCACGAAACAACCGTCGTTTCTTTACTGGAAGAGCTGGAAATGAATCATCTGCCAACCTTGGTGATATACAATAAAATGGATCAGGCGCCAGCTTCTTTTGTGCCAGATCAACCAGAACATTTACTCATTACGGCCTTAGATTCAGTGGCTCCAGAAATAATCAAACAGCGAATGATAGAATTAATCGAAAAAAATTGGATGTTCTTTACGATGGAACTTTCAGAAGAAAAAGGAAAAGAGTTAGCGCAAATCAAACAACAGGCTTGGGTAACGAAATTAGAATACATCGAGAGTAAGCAAAGTTACTATATTGAAGGATATAAGCCGAGGAAGGAGTCCAGCAATGACTGATATTCAAGCATTAAGAAAAAAAGTAGAAGCACAAATTGCCGACTTGCAAAAGGAAACAGACGAAATTGCGGAATTTAATCAAGCGAAAGTATTAGACGCTTTTCAAGAAAACAAAGTAAGTGATTTTCATTTTCACCCGTCGACAGGATACGGTTATGATGATGAAGGAAGAGATACATTAGAGCGTGTTTATGCGAGTGTGTTTAAAACAGAAGCAGCTCTTGTACGTCCGCAAATCATTTCGGGAACGCATGCTATTTCTACGGTGTTATTTGGGATTCTGCGCCCTGAAGATGAATTACTTTATATTACAGGGCAACCTTACGATACATTAGAAGAAATTGTTGGAATGCGGAGCCAAGGCCAAGGTTCTTTGAAAGATTTTCATATTGGCTATAATTCTGTGCCTTTACAAGTAAATGGAGACGTGGATTTTCCGGCTGTTGCTGAAAAAATGACACCGAAGACAAAAATGATCGGCATTCAGCGTTCGCGTGGTTATGCCGACAGACCTTCCTTCACAATCGAAAAAATAAAAGAAATGATTGCTTTTGTAAAAAATATCAATCCAAAAGTAATCGTTTTTGTCGACAATTGTTACGGAGAATTCGCGGAATATTTGGAGCCTACAGAATTTGGGGCTGATATCATCGCGGGCTCTTTGATCAAAAATCCTGGTGGCGGTTTAGCGAAAACAGGTGGCTACATTGCAGGGACAGAAGCGCTAGTTGATTTATGCGGTTACCGCCTGACTACTCCTGGAATAGGCAGGGAAGCAGGCGCATCGCTCTACAGTTTATTAGAAATGTACCAAGGTTTCTTTTTGGCGCCGCATGTAACTGCTCAAGCAATCAAGGGGGCACGTTTCACGGCTGCGATGTTAGCTGAATTTGGTGTAGAAGCTGATCCAGTTTGGGACGCACCACGGACAGATTTAATCCAAAGCGTTTCCTTCCATGATAAAGAGAAAATGGTCGCTTTTGCTCAAGCTATCCAAGCAGCTTCCCCGGTAAATGCCCACGTTTTACCAATTGGGGCTTATATGCCAGGCTACGAAGATGACGTGATAATGGCAGCTGGGACATTTATTCAAGGTGCAAGCTTAGAACTAACAGCAGATGGTCCGATTAGAGAGCCTTATCAACTCTATGTACAAGGTGGTTTGACGTACGAACATATCAAAATCGCAGTCACTCGGGCAATCGAAAAAACATTATAAACAAGTAACATTAATATTCAAAAAATAATTTTAAATTTTTTACCGTGCTTTCATTAGTCACGGTTTTTTTATGTCGAAAAGCCTGGTATAGAAGGGATTGTTATTGATGTTAGATTATCTTACATAAATTTGACAAAACATCTGACGTACATTATAATGCTACTATCATCAAAAAAATAATTATGTTTTGAGGAGGAGTTGTCGTGAGTGAAAAGGAAATCCGGAGATCAATGCCGCTGTTTCCAATTGGGCCTGTAATGAAGCTAACTGATCTCACCGCTAGACAAATTCGCTACTATGAAGACCAAGGATTAATCCATCCAGCACGTAATCAAGGAAATCACCGTTTGTACTCACTTCAAGACATTGATGTTCTGCTAGAGATAAAAGATTATTTGAATGATGGTCTGAATATTGCGGGAATTAAGAAAATGTACCAAATGCAACAAAAAGAATCAAAAGAACCTTTAACAGATGATGATGTACGCAAAATACTTAGAAAAGAAATGCAGCAAGCAGGTCGCTTTGTGAAGCAAGATGCGACAGGGAAACAACAATTACCAAGGTTTTAAAAAGACAAGAAGAGGTATTTACTTTATTTAGAAGTTAATATAATTAGATTATTTAGGAGGAATTTAGATTATGGCAAAATATACAAAAGAAGACATTTTCCGCTTTGCAGATGAACAAAATGTAAAATTTATTCGTTTACAGTTCACGGATATTTTAGGAATAATTAAGAATGTGGAAATTCCTGTTAGCCAACTAAAGAAAGCACTAGATAACAAAATCATGTTTGATGGTTCCTCCATTGAAGGCTTTGTACGTATTGAAGAGTCGGATATGTATTTATTCCCAGACTTAGACACTTGGGTGGTATTCCCTTGGACAGCTGAAAAAGGAAAAGTTGCAAGAATGATTTGTGACATTTTTAATCCTGATATGACACCATTTGCAGGTGACCCACGCGCTAATTTAAAACGTGTACTTAAAGAAATGGAAGAGCTAGGATTTACAGAGTTCAACTTAGGACCTGAACCAGAATTCTTCCTATTCAAATTAGATGAAAATCGTCGTCCGACATTAGAATTAAATGATAGTGGTGGTTACTTCGATTTAGCACCAACTGACTTAGGCGAAAACTGTCGCCGTGATATCGTGCTTGAACTAGAAGAAATGGGCTTTGAAATTGAAGCATCTCACCATGAAGTAGCACCAGGTCAACACGAAATTGACTTTAAATACGAAGATGCCGTTACAGCGTGTGATAGCATTCAAACATTTAAGTTAGTTGTTAAAACAATCGCTCGTAAACATGGTCTGCATGCGACATTTATGCCAAAACCACTATTTGGTGTTAATGGTTCTGGAATGCATTTCAATATGTCTCTATTTAATGAAGAAGGCAATGCTTTCTACGATGAAAATGGTGAACTTGAATTAAGTCAAACAGCATACCATTTCTTAGCGGGAATGTTAAAACATGCTCGTGGATATACAGCTGTTACAAACCCAACAATCAATTCGTTCAAACGTTTAGTTCCTGGATATGAAGCACCATGTTACATCGCGTGGTCAGGTAAAAACCGTAGCCCGCTTGTACGTGTTCCAAGCTCCCGCGGACTAAGCACTCGTCTGGAATTACGTAGTGTGGATCCATCCGCTAATCCATATTTAGCAATGGCTGTACTACTAAAAGCTGGTTTATCTGGAATTAAAGATGAATTAACTCCTCCAGCACCAGTTGACCGTAACATTTACGGCATGAACGAAGAAGAACGTGAAGCAACTGGCATTTATGATCTTCCAGAAAGCTTAGGCCATGCTTTAATCGAACTTGAAAAAGACGATATTATTAAAGAAGGTTTAGGTGAACACATTTTCGAACACTTTATTGAAGCAAAAACAATCGAGTGCGATATGTTCCGTACGGCGGTTCATCCATGGGAACGCGAACAATATCTTGAAATCTATTAATAGTCAAAAGCTCGTTTCCTCATCGGGGGAAACGAGTTTTTTTGTGCGGAATCGGAAATCAAATAGTTGATGTTTAGTTGATAGAGGCATATATTTAAAAATGTCTAAGTAAAAGAAGGGAAAGAGGAAGAAATGCAAATTACTTTAGCTATTTTAGTTTTTGCAGTAACACTTTTATTTGTTATTTGGCAGCCGAAAAACTTGTCAATTGGCTGGTCAGCTTGTGGTGGGGCGTTACTTGCTTTGTTATTTGGCGTGGTTACTTTGTCAGATGTAGCAACGGTCACAGGGATAGTTTGGAATGCCACACTCGCGTTTATTGCCATTATTATTATTTCGCTTATTTTAGATGAAATTGGATTTTTCGAGTGGGCGGCCCTGCACATGGCAAGATTGGCAAAAGGAAACGGTTTGTTGATGTTTGTGCTGATTTCGATTTTGGGTGCTTTGGTTGCGGCGCTTTTTGCTAATGACGGGGCGGCATTGATTTTGACGCCGATTGTTTTAGCGATGGTACGGGCGCTAAACTTTGATGAGAGAAAGGTGTTTCCGTTTATTATTGCTGGTGGATTTATTGCGGATACCACGTCATTGCCACTTGTAGTCAGTAATTTAGTTAACATTGTTTCGGCTGATTTCTTTGGAATTAGTTTTTCGCAGTATGCGCTCATTATGTGGATTCCAACAGTGTTTTCCTTGGTGGCGAGCATTGGTGTTTTATACCTATATTTTCGCAAAGCATTGCCTAGAAAATATGATGCAAGCGAGATTCGAGAGCCAGCCTCTGCGCTTAAAGATAAGAAAATGTTCCGTATTTCGTGGGGGATACTTGTTATCCTCGTAGCCGGCTATTTTTTGAGCAGTTTTTTAGCTATTCCTGTATCGTTTATTGCTTTATTAGTCGCTTTAATCTTTTTGTTAGTTGGAGCTAAGAGTCATTCAGTATCAACTCGTTCTATTATAAAAGGGGCGCCTTGGAATATTGTATTTTTCTCCGTGGGGATGTATGTGGTGGTGTATGGTCTGCAAAATGCAGGAATCACCAAATTATTAGCAGAAGTTATTTCTTATGTCGCTAATTTCGGCCTATTTGCTGGTACGATTGGAATGGGCTTTATTGCTGCGATACTATCTTCTGTCATGAATAACTTGCCTACTGTGATGATAAATGCGCTAGCGATTGATCATACTTCGTTTACTGGAGTGATGAAAGAAGCATTGGTATACGCCAATGTTATCGGATCTGACTTGGGGCCGAAAATAACACCAATTGGGTCACTTGCAACTTTACTTTGGTTACATGTGTTGGCTCAGAAAGGTATAAAGATAAGCTGGGGTTCCTACTTTAAAATTGGCATTGTAATAACGATACCAGTATTATTTATTACGCTTGTGGGTCTCTATATTTCCTTGTTAATTTGGAACTAAAAAATCCCTGTACACCAATTGTACAGGGATTTTTTATGCCTTATAAAGAACATGTGGTCAAAGTGGATCTCCATTTACTAAGGCTGGATGATTGAAAGTAGCTATTTTAGTTAAGGCGATTTTTTTCATTACTTGTTCTGAAGGCTTATTTAATGTTGCTGTGAAACTATATATTTCCTCAATCGAGGTGTGCTCGTTAGCATATGCAATTGCGCCTAGTGCAGCTTCTGTAGCATAGCCTTGATTCCACACTGTCTTTTTTAAACGCCAACCAATTTCGATACAAGGTGTAAAATCTGCTTCGAAAGTAGCCTCATGAAATCCAGTAAATCCAATGAATTCTCCAGTAGATTTTTCTTCGATTGCAAAAAGGCCGTATCCGAGTGAAGTTAGTTCTTTTTGATTTCTATCTAGCAGTGCGTCGCTTTCTTTTGTAGTTAATAGAGCTGGGAAGTATTTCATCACTTCTTTATCTGCGTTCAGTTGACTAAAAGGAAGGTAATCACTTGCGATATAATCTCTTGCAATAAGTCGTTCGGTTTCAAAATAAATCAAGCTAACACCCACCTGTTCTAATCAATGAAATTAGCGAATATCTCTATAAAGCCCGATTACTTTACCAAGAATAGTTACGTTATTTAAAAGGATAGGTTCTAGCGCATCATTCTCAGGTTGTAATCTAAAATGATTCGCTTCTTTATAGAAACGTTTACAGGTTGCTTCGTTTTCGTCGGTCATTGCAACCACGATTTCGCCGTTTATTGCAGAACTTTGTTGTCTAACGATTACTTTGTCGCCATCGAGAATTCCGGCGTTAATCATACTTTCACCGTCGATTTCTAACATAAAGACATTGGTTTCACCAGCTGCCATGTATTCTGGTAGTGGGAAGTATTCGTCAATGTTTTCAACCGCGGTAATAGGCATTCCGGCTGTAACCTTACCGATAATAGGAATATTTACTACATTAGGCGTTTCCGCTTCATCTTCTAAAGATAATATTTCAATCGCACGAGGCTTTGTTGGGTCACGTCTAATTAGGCCTTTACCTTCAAGGCGAGCTAAATGTCCATGAACAGTTGAGCTGGAAGCGAGACCAACAGCTTCACCAATTTCCCGTACGGAAGGTGGATAACCTTTTTCTTTTACTTCTGATTTAATAAATTCATATATATCTTGTTGGCGTTTAGATATTTTCATGGTTTCACCTCATTGAATTAATGGTTATTTTATAATTCAAGTATAGCAAAAGAAAACCCAATATGCAAACAAAGGTTCGTTTTTTTATTGACAAGTGCGAACAGTTGTTCTATAATATAGAAAAGCGAACATACATTCTTTTTGGAGGGATTATTAATGACTTTGAAATTAATTTGGGATAAATTTTATGTTTCTATTATATTTGTACTTACTTGCATCGTTCTGGGGATTATTTTAATGTGTACAGTAGTTGGCGGGGGAAAAGACTATTCAGAAGTAAATGTAAATGAAGGTGACTCATTATGGGCGATAGCAGACAAATACGCAGGTAAGAGTGATATGGCTAAAGCGGACTTCGTTTCCTGGGTAGAAAAAGAAAATAATCTTTCGGATGGTCATGTAGAAGCTGGGGATTCTGTTGTAATTCCAGTCCACAAAACAAAGTTGTTAAAGAGTGACAGCACGATTCAATTAGCAAACCAGTAAGGTCGATTTAGTGGCCATTTATGATATAATAGTAGAAAGTAGCGTTTTTTGCTGCTTTCTTATTTTTTATAATTTTGAAGAAAAGGATGAAGTATTATGCTAGAAAAAGCTAAAATAGATCGTATCAATGAACTTTCTAAAAAGAAAAAAGCGGGAACTTTAACTGCCGCAGAAAAAGTAGAGCAAGATAAATTACGCAAAGAGTATATAAAATCATTTCGTACCCATATGAAAGGTACGATTGAGAATACGACAATTATTGACCCGAATGGAAAAGATGTAACACCGCACAAAGTAAAACAACTCAGAAAAAATAAGAACCAATAATTAATACCAAATAAACATTTTCGAGCAAATGAACAAAAATACCAATCAATTAAGCAATTTAAAGCAATTATTAGTTGTGTAAATTGTTTTTTAGGCTTATTATTAAAAGTAGTTAAAATTATATTGAAGAGAGGATGTTTCATTTGTTCGATAACACAGATAGTTTAGCAGTCAATACAATTCGTACTTTATCAATGGACGCAATTCAAAAAGCAAATTCTGGTCATCCAGGATTACCAATGGGAGCCGCACCAATGGCTTATGCGCTCTGGTCGCGTGTTTTAAAAACAAATCCTAAGAATTCACATTGGTTCAATCGAGACCGTTTTGTACTTTCTGCAGGACATGGTTCGATGCTTTTATATAGTTTATTACATTTAAGTGGATTTAAATTAGAATTAGAAGATCTTAAAAACTTCCGTCAATGGGAAAGTAAAACTCCAGGTCACCCGGAATATCGTTATACTGATGGCGTAGATGCAACTACTGGCCCGCTTGGTCAAGGTATCGCGATGGCAGTTGGTATGGCTATGGCAGAAAGACATTTGGAAGCAAAATATAATAAAGATGGTTTCCCTGTGGTAGACCATTATACTTATGCATTATGTGGAGATGGCGACTTAATGGAAGGTGTTGCTTCAGAAGCGGCTTCTTACGCAGGTCACCAACAATTAGGAAGATTAGTCGTTTTATATGATTCCAATGATATTTCTCTAGATGGTGATTTAGACAAATCTTTCTCTGAAAATGTAAAACAACGCTTTGAAGCTTATGGTTGGGAACATTTATTAGTAAAAGATGGTAACGATACAACTGAAATTTTAGCTGCAATTGAAAAAGCGAAACAAAATACTTCACAACCAACTATGATTGAAGTGAAAACTGTCATTGGTTTTGGTGCTCCTAATGAAGGTACTAGCAAAGTGCACGGTGCTCCTCTTGGTGATGAAGGCATTTTAGCTGCGAAAAAAGCTTACGGTTGGAACTACGAAGAAAAATTCTTTGTTCCTGAAGAAGTTACAGCTCGCTTTAAAGAAACAATTGGCGAACGTGGTGAAAAAGAAGAAGCTGCATGGAATGAATTATTTGCTTCTTATAAAGCTAAATACCCAGAACTTGCGCAACAATTAGAAGATAGCTTAAATCATAAGTTACCAGCTGATTGGGATGCAGATTTACCAGTTTATGATGATTCCAAAGCGCTTGCTAGTCGTGCTTCAAGTGGGGAAGTTATCAATGCATTAGCGGGGAGAGTTCCAACTATTTTTGGTGGATCAGCTGACCTTGCTGGTTCTAATAATACAACGATTAAAACAGATGGCGAATTTACAAAAGCAACTCCAGCTGAAAGAAACATTTGGTTTGGTGTGCGTGAATTTGCAATGGGTGCTGCATTAAACGGTATGGCACTTCACGGCGGATTACAAGTATACGGCGGAACATTCTTCGTATTCTCTGATTACGTTCGTGCGGCGATTCGTTTATCCGCTATCCAACATTTACCTGTAACGTACGTTATGACACATGATAGTATTGCAGTTGGGGAAGATGGCCCGACACATGAGCCAGTCGAACAACTTGCAAGCTTACGTGCAATGCCAGGACTTTCTGTTATCCGTCCGGCTGATGGAAATGAAGTAGTTGAGGCTTGGAAACTAGCAATCACATCTACATCTACTCCGCACGTACTTGTGCTTACTCGTCAAGGCTTACCAACGTTACCAAATTCTGCTAAATTAACTGCAGAAGGCGTTAAAAAAGGTGCTTATGTTATCTCACCGGCGAAAGGTGACGTTCCAGCTGCGATTATTCTTGCAAGTGGTTCTGAAGTTAACCTAGCTGTGGAAGCGCAAAAAGAACTTCAAGCACAAGGAACAGATGTATCGGTTGTAAGTGTGCCATCATTTGATCTATTTGAACAACAATCTGCAGAATACAAAGAAAGTGTTCTACCAAATGCTGTTAGAAAACGTGTAGCAGTTGAAATGGGAGCTAGCTTTGGATGGGAACGCTATGTTGGTTTAGATGGAAAAGTTATTGGAATCGACAAATTTGGTGCTTCTGCTCCAGGCGAAACAGTAATTAAGAATTACGGCTTTACTGTAGAAAACGTCGTTAATACAGTAAAATCACTTTAATTAAACAATCAGACCGTTGCTAGTTTTTCTAGAGCGGTCTGTTTTTTTATGCTTTTATAGATTGCGCAGTGATGCCATTAATGTTATAATTACGAGGTTGTTTGCAGCTTTTATTGATAAATTGATCTAGATGATATGTTTTCTTGAAAAGTATTGTCTGTTTAATATAAATCAAGTACAATAAAAGAGGATTTTGTTTCAAGGAGGAGAAAAGAGACTATGTGGATTTACATTCTTGTCGGCATTATTTGTTTACTAGCTGGTCTTGCGGGAGGATTCTTTATTGCAAGACGTTACATGATGAGCTATTTAAAAAACAATCCGCCAATTAACGAACAAATGTTACAAATGATGATGGCGCAAATGGGTCAAAAACCATCACAAAAGAAAATCAATCAAATGATGAGCGCAATGAACAAACAGCAAGAAAAAGAAAAACCAAAAAAAGCTAAGAAATAATTTTTTTAACAAAGTAAAGCCCCTTCTAATTAGATAGAAGGGGTTTTTTATTAGTTTTTAGTCGCAGATATAATCAACATCATTGGGCGGCGGTATTCATCCTGCATTTCTGGTAAATCTTTTAACTCAGGAGCTGGTTCTGGTTCGATGACGCTATTAAGTTGGAAGCCATTTTGTAGCAGTGTTTGGATATAGGTGGTGAGGGTGCGATGGTATTTTTGGACATCTTCACCAAGGAAATGACTTGTGCGAATCGATTCGTTAAAATAGCGATCAACTGGCCAGTGCAGTTTGTTACCAGCGTCATCTGTATACCAATCTTGGCGACCATCCGCTGTAAATACGGGATGCTCTACAGAGAAAATAAAGGAGCCACCCGTTTTTAAGTTAGTGTACACCTTTTGACAGATGTCGTTAAAGGAAGCTACGTAGTGAAGGGCAAGGGAGCTTAGGACGATATCGTAAGTTTCTGGTTCGATGTCGATATCTTCCATTGCTTTTTGCGCATAATGGACCACGGGTGAGGTTGTCTTTTGTTTTGCTTCGGCTAGCATTCGTTCGGATAAATCGATGCCGAGGACTTTTTTTGCGCCATGCTCAGCTGCGTAAATACAGTGCCAGCCAAATCCGCAGCCTAAATCAAGGACTACTTTTTGATGGAAATCAGGGAGTAGTTTTTTAAATTCATGCCATTCTCCAGCGGCTTTTAAACCTTCTTTGGAGCGGGGCATTTGGCTATATTGTTCAAAAAAATGTTTGTCATCATATTTATTTTCTTTCATGTTTGTTCCTCTTTTCTTAAATTAATCAGGTGCTTGGCTGAATTCTTTATCTAGGAAGAGGTGAGCAAGTCCGCTCACTTGTTTTAAGCGTAAGATTTCATTGGCATCCATTCCGATATTTTTCATAATCCAACTATCGGACATGCCGCTATCTGTTAGTTCGCTAACGATATTCGACATTAGTTCTACGTTATGAAACCCACGCGCACGATTATGACGGATAGTTGATGCCATTCGGTTCACGGTATCTTTTTCTAAAATGACTACTGGTAGGAACTCATTTTCTCGTTCTCGAATCCGTTTGGAAGTCGTCATAATAGTGTAACGATGAAACCCGTCTATTATTTCATATTTATCTGTATTTTCCAAGGGATAGCAGACAATTGGTTGTGTAAATCCATCTTCCCAAATTGATTTTTCAAGTAATTTAAGTTCGACTACAGGGACGGTATTTGGATTATAGTTATTTGCTTGGAGTTTCGTGTAGTGGACGGGGGTGACGCTGTATACCGGGCTTTTGTAATTCATTATATCACCTCATAAAATATTATTATATTTTTCTAATGCGTTTTTTCTTTTCTCTAATTCTAGCTTTGTTTGGCCGAATCCCATATATTTACACGTATAATCATTTTTTAAAATGGCGATGCACATCCGTTTATAAGTAGGGACACTGGCGAATTCTTTGATTTTTAGGTCATCAGGATATTCTTTAAAACGAACAATTTCCATAGGGTTCGTATATACGCGATTGTTTGTTGGTTTGCCGAGGAAATCTGCTTGGACATCCAAATTTTTCAATTCTTGGACGGTTTCTACTTTTAAAGCGCCACCTTTTTCAGTCCAGTAGGTGATGCTCGTTTTAAATTTTTTTAAGTAACGTTCTCTTGTGTAGCTTGGTAAAGTGGTGAGTAGGAATTCTAAATACGATTTCCAAGTGTGGTTTTTGGGAAGCTTAATTTCTTTCCAAGCCATTGCAGAAGTGCCGCCATATATCGCAGTAAAATTAGCACCGTTTACTCTGCCAACTAGTTTGGACCAAAGATCCGGTTCGATGACGCGGTAAAGTTTAAGACTTTCTTTTGCAGAATCGTTAAAAGGACTGGCAACGCGCATATCGTGTACGGTTAGACCTGCTTGATAAAATAAATCATAAATTTTATTATAGGACCAATTGAATTTGGCGTTCGCAATCCAAACATCTTCTACGCGCCAATCGTGGATGGGATAGGCATTAAAAATGTTTTTGGAGATTTCGGTGGTCCAATTATATGCCTGATACATGCGCTCTTTTTTATGGATAGCATTATAACGATTCAGCGATTCTTGTTGGCGAATTCCAATTAAAGCGATTGTTTTTTTGGCGTTATTTTTAGTATGTAACCATTGAATTATTTTTTTATTAAATTCGTAGTCCCAAAGATGTTTGAAATCAAAATCGAATGGAGCGTTATCTTCATTAATAACGTGCGGAAAAGTAGGCATTTCTCTTACCCAAATATCTTGCTTGGACTTTTCCCACGGTTTCCAGTGATCATTAAACATCGATACGGCGGATTGAGCTGCGATCGGGAGGCAACACCAAAGCGGTTCGATGATATCTAAATTAGAAGTTAACATTTCGGTAACGAAATCTGTCGTAGCGGTGTATTGGCCTTCGTAATCTAAATGATAGACATAAATTTTTCGGCGAATATTATTTTTTCGCATATAATCAATCAGTAGGTGGAGCATGACCCCGCTATCTTTACCACCTGAAAAGGAGACGATTATATTATCAAATTCGGAAAAAATCACTTCCATTCTTTCTTGGGAAGCATCAAAGACTGTTCTAGAAAGCATCCATTATCACCTCAAAAGAATTTTTTTGTGAGAGCTCTTTTTTGAATTCTTGCAAAAGATTCGTTTTTTTAGAAATATTTGTGTCGATAAGTGAGTCTAGACCGACGTTACCACTTAAATCATGATAGTAGCAGTCTTGCGTTTGGCCTGTTCGGTAAATACGTCTTTCGGATTGGTCGCGCTGTGAATAATCAAATGTTTTATCAAAATAAATAATTTGATTATAAAATTGTAAATTGAGCCCGTAAGAAGATTTGGCGAAAGTAGTGATTTTAACATTTGGAAATGCTTTTTGTAATGCTTCTTCTGACCTTTTATATTTACAAAAAATAATCGTGGTTGCTTCTTTGCCGGCTACTAAAGATTCTGTGATAGTGAATTTTTCAGAGGAGAGGCAATAACAATGTTGCATTACTTGAGACATTTCTAAAAAATTTATATTTATCGTGTATGCGGCCGCTTTTTGGAGATAATCGTCTTTTATTTCATAATATAGCTTTAAAAACTTTTCATCGATCGAAAAATCATGGCGAATATAATGCCATTTGATTGCTAATTCATGTGAAGAACTAAAAATAAAAGGGGAGATTAATTCATATAGATAGTCTAAATTATGATATTTTTTAATAATATCCATAGATTGTTGCTTTGTTTGGGTTAGTTGCGTAATGGTGACATATTCACAAAATGTTTTCTTAAACTGTGGAAAGCTAAGGTTCAATATTTTAGGGGACAAAAATTCTAATTGGGACCATAAATCTAAAATATTTCGGCTAAGAGGAGTGCCATTCATAATTAATTTGTATTTCGCAAAACGCGAAAGTTTGATTGCTCGTTGTGTTCGAAGCGCATGGATGTTTTTAATTTTTAAGCTTTCATCCATTATAATGTAGCTATTGGTTGAATTTTTGAGTTTTTCTCGGCAGTAGAGATATAAACGATCTGAGTTAGAAAGGGATTCGATGCCGATAATTTCTTGCGGGAAATCATAACCCCATTTACTTATTTCAGCCGCGAGATTCTCTTTTGTTTGAAAAGGGGTAATCCATAAAACATAATCTGGCTTTACATCACTAATTAATTCGCAAGCTACGCGCGTTTTTCCGCTTCCGGGTCTCATAAATAATGCGCCAACGTTATATTTTTTAAGTTTCGATAAAGCTTGTTTTTGATTATCTAATAAGGTCATGTTGAATTATCACATCTTTTTCTATTTTTTTAGGGATATGTGTACGAACCTGAACAATGCTGTCATTTACTTTTTTTGTATGAAAAAACTGCATTATTTCTTCACTTTCTTGTTTGAAAAGGAGGATCATTTTCGTGGCGCTCATTTCTTTCTTTTCTGTATGTTTTTTTAGAAAGAAGTTCCACGTGTCTGGAAAATAAAAATAACTGTACTCGGCTGAAATCGAAAATACCATTTTTTTAGGAAGTAAGAAGAAATAACCTTGATATTCACTTTCTGATGGCATCTCAATAATTGTTTGTTTATCCCATTGTTCTACGCGTTCACTATATATATAAATTTTGTGCCATTTTGCCATTTAAATCGAATGCTCCTATGTATTTTGTCATTTTCGTTCATTTTTATCTATTTATGCGTTTATTTTATCACAAATTGTGTTGCTGTATAAGGTAAAAACCTTTAAACAAGGGGAGAAAAGAATGAAATACGGGTAGTTTTATCTATATTTATAAATGTTTTTTTATTTTTTGGTAGAAAACACTTTTGTAATAGCCAGCTTTTTAGTAGAATAGATAATGGTGGATGGAAAACTCTTCTATCTATGAATAGAATATGAAATTGGAGGCTATTATGGATACCCCAGATTATAAACGAGTTGTATTAAAATTAAGCGGTGAAGCACTTGCCGGAAATGATGGCTTTGGAATTAACCCGAGCGTGGTCAATTTGATTTCTGCTCAAATCAAAGAAGTAGTAGAATTAGGAGTAGAGGTAGCTATCGTTGTTGGCGGCGGAAATATCTGGCGCGGTAAACTTGGTAGTGAAATGGGAATGGACCGTGCAGCAGCTGACCAAATGGGTATGCTTGCAACAATCATGAATTCCTTGTCTTTACAAGATTCCCTTGAAAATATCGGAGTTGCAACACGTGTGCAAACATCCATCGATATGCGTCAAATTGCGGAGCCGTACATTCGTCGTAAAGCAATTCGCCATCTTGAAAAAGGTCGCGTCGTTATTTTTGCAGGTGGAACAGGTAACCCATACTTCTCCACAGATACAGCGGCAGCACTTAGAGCAGCTGAAATCGAAGCAGATGTAATCTTAATGGCGAAAAATAATGTAGATGGTGTCTACAATGCCGATCCAAAACTAGATGAAAATGCGAAAAAATACGAAGAGCTATCTTACCTTGATGTAATTAAAGAAGGTTTAGAAGTAATGGATACAACTGCATCGTCTCTAAGCATGGACAATGATATCCCATTAATCGTCTTCTCATTTACAGAACAAGGCAACAATATTAAACGCGTTATTTTAGGTGAAAAAATCGGAACTACTGTTAGGGGGAAAAAATAATGAGTAAAGAAGTATTATCTAAATCCAAAGAAAAAATGGAAAAAGCAGAACAAGCGTTAACAAGACAATTAGGTACAATCCGCGCTGGTCGTGCGAATGCATCCCTACTTGACCGTTTATCTGTAGATTATTACGGTGCTGCTACACCAGTTAACCAAATGGCTTCTATCAGTGTTCCAGAAGCTAGAATGCTACTTATTACACCTTACGATAAAACTATTTTAGGCGAAATCGAAAAAGCTATTTTGAAATCAGACTTAGGTTTGACGCCAAATAACGATGGCTCTGTATTACGTTTATCGATTCCACAACTAACAGAAGAACGTCGTAAAGAGTTAGTAAAAGAAGTGAAAAAAGAAGCTGAAGAAGCGAAAGTTGCCGTTCGTAACATTCGTCGTGAAGCTAATGAAGAACTGAAAAAATTAGAAAAAAGCGGCGATATAACAGAAGACGATTTGCGTTCTTATGGTGAAGACGTTCAAAAATTAACGGACGAAAGCATCAAGAATATCGATAGCATCACGAAAGACAAAGAAGCGGAAATCTTAGAAGTTTAATTGATACTTTTACTAATAGTAACAAATAGGGCTAAACACCTTTTAAGTTGAAATGACATTCCTAATTCTTTCCATACGCGTTGGGTTAGGAATGTTTTTTAATGGGCAATTCCATTTCTCTCATGAAAATCTCATCTGTTCACATGGAATTTTTAGTACATTAATTGATTCTTTTTTGTTATTATAGGTATAGACATGCTCTAAGAAGTGTATCAATTGGAGGATTTATGATGTTTAAAAAGCTATTTCGACAAGATGAAAATATATTAAATAGTGAACTTGCAGAAGATTTACCAATCCCGCGCCATGTAGCTATTATCATGGATGGAAATGGGAGATGGGCAAAAAAACGTTTCTTACCTAGAATTGCTGGGCATAAAGAAGGTATGGATGTTGTAAAGCGAGTAACGCGTTATGCTAATGCAATTGGTATTGATGTATTAACGCTCTATGCCTTTTCAACTGAAAACTGGAAACGGCCTACAGATGAAGTGGACTTTTTAATGAAGCTACCTGTAGAATTTTTTGACTCTTTTGTACCAGAGTTGATTGAAGAAAATGTTCGTGTTAATGTGATGGGGTATCGGGAAAATTTACCTGATCATACCATGCGTGCAGTAGAGAAAGCTATTGCTGATACAGCACACTGTACTGGTCTTACTCTTAATTTTGCGCTTAACTACGGTGGACGTTCGGAAATCATCACCGCGGCAAAAGAAGCAATGAAAGAGTTAGCTAGAGAAGGCAAGTCATCAGAGGATTTAACAGAAGAATTGTTGAATGATCATTTGATGAGTAGCGGTTTAGGTGATCCCGATTTATTAATTCGGACTAGCGGCGAGCTGCGCTTAAGTAATTTTATGCTTTGGCAACTTGCGTATAGCGAGTTTTATTTTACAGAAACACATTGGCCTGATTTTTCAAAAGAAGATTTTTTACAGGCGATTATTGAATATCAAAACCGGTCACGTCGTTTCGGAGGGCTCTAGGGAGGAAAAAAGATTGAAAACGAGAATTATTACTGCAGTTGTTGCGCTTATATTTTTTATTCCATTCGTTGTCTACGGGGGAATTCCATTTGAATTATTAAGTATTTTACTTGCGACGATTGCTTTGTATGAAGTACTTATAATGACAAAACAACGAATTTTTTCGATGAATGGAATAATTACTTTACTATTGATGTGGTTAGTTGTCGTGCCAGATAGATATTTGGACTTTTTAGGTACACTGCATATTACAGAAATGGAAGTTATTTTTATTTTAATGGCTCTATTGCTTGCTAATACAGTGTTTTCGCGAAATAAATTCCATTTTGATCAAGTAGGGATTTGTATGGTTGCGGCTTTTTATACAGGGTTTGGTTTCCATTATTTGGCGCTTACTCGTGAAGCTGGATTAATGTATGTACTTTTTGCTTTATTTATTGTTTGGTCAACCGATACGGGGGCTTATTTTATTGGAAGAGCGATTGGGAAGCACAAATTAGCTCCAAATGTTAGCCCTAATAAGACAGTTGAAGGCTTCGTTGGCGGGATTATTTGTGCGCTTGTATTCGCAGGCGGTTTTTATTATTTTGCGGAACTACCAGGGAATATTGCGCTCGTTTTAGCACTTTTAGTATTTCTATCTATTTTTGGGCAGCTTGGAGATTTGGTCGAATCAGCTTTGAAACGCTTCTATGGTGTAAAAGATTCTGGGAAAATCTTACCTGGACACGGTGGTATTTTAGACCGTTTTGATAGCTTGTTATTCGTTTTACCTCTGCTACATATACTTCAAATTATTTAATTGGAGATGGGATAATGAAGAAAATTATTTTACTAGGTGCAACTGGTTCGATTGGAACACAGACGCTTGCGATTATTCGTGAAAACCCGGAAAAGTTTCAACTGGTTGCGCTTAGTTTTGGGCGTAATATGGAACGGGGTAGAGCGATTATTCAAGAGTTCAAACCAAAAGTGGTCGCAGTTTGGCACACGAGAGATCGTGTTACTCTAGAAGCAGAATTTCCAAATGTGAAATTTTATAATGGTTTAGAAGGACTTAGAGAAGTTGCGACTTATTTAGATGGCGATGTATTGTTAAACGCGGTTATGGGGAGTGTTGGGTTACTTCCAACTTTGGATGCGATTGAAGCGGGCAAAGCGATTGCGATTGCAAATAAGGAAACACTTGTCACAGCTGGTCATTTAGTCATGCGTGCGGCGAAAGAAAAAAACGTTTCGCTATTACCTGTTGATAGTGAACATTCTGCTATTTTACAAGCATTAAACGGAGAAAATCCAGAAAGAATAGAGAAATTAGTTTTAACAGCGAGCGGTGGGAGTTTCCGAGATAAAACGCGGGAACAACTAAGCGAAGTTACAGTGAAAGAGGCTTTAAAACATCCTAATTGGAACATGGGAAATAAATTGACGATTGATTCCGCAACGATGTTTAATAAAGGCTTAGAAGTAATGGAAGCTCACTGGCTGTTTGGGGTAAGTTATGATGATATTGAAGTAGTTATTCAGCGCGAAAGTATTATTCATTCGATGGTGCAGTTCGTGGATGGAAGTTTCATTGCGCAACTCGGCACGCCGGATATGCGGATGCCGATTCAATACGCGTTAACCTATCCTGATAGACTCTTTATACCGTATGAAAAAGAATTCCGGATTACCGATTTTTCCGCACTTCATTTTGAAAAAGTGGATTATGAAAGATTTCCGGCATTGAAACTCGCGTATAATGCTGGTAAAATAGGTGGAACAATGCCGACAGTTTTAAATGCGGCAAATGAAATTGCTGTTGCTGGCTTTTTAAATGGACAGGTAGCTTTTTATAATATCGAAGCACTTGTTGAAAATGCAATGAATCGTCATACTAGCATTTCTAATCCTGACTTGGATACGATTTTACAAGTCGATCAAGAAACACGCGCGTATGTAAAGACACTTTTATAGAGGTGAAGCTATTTTGACAACTATTATTGCTTTTATTTTCGTATTCGGACTGATTGTGTTTTTCCATGAACTAGGACATTTCCTTTTTGCAAAACGTGCTGGCATTATGGTAAAAGATTTTTCAATTGGGTTTGGACCGAAAATTTTTGCTTATCGTAAAAAAGAAACACAATATACGATTCGCTTGCTGCCGATTGGTGGTTATGTTCGGATGGCTGGGGAAGATGGCGAAGAAATTGAGCTGAAACCTGGTTACCGAGTGGGGCTTGAATTAACCCCGGAAGAAACGGTTAGCAAAATTATCGTTAATGGTAAAGATCAATATGTCAACGCACAACCTATCGAAGTATCGCTCTGTGATTTAGAGAAAGAGCTTTTCATCGAAGGTTACGAAGACTACGACGATACGAAAAAAGTCCGTTATCAAGTAGAGCGTGACGCGCTTGTTATTGATGGCAAGATTGAAACAATGATTACGCCATTTGACCGTTCTTTTAATGCAAAATCATTAGGAAATCGGGCAATGACTATTTTTGCTGGACCACTTTTTAACTTTATTCTAGCTATTTTAATTTTTACTGCATTAGCTTTTGTTCAAGGAGGCGTTCCGAGCTCGGACAATACGCTTGGTAATGTTCTGCCGGACGGGGCTGCTGCAGAAGCTGGTCTAAAAAAAGGGGACGAGGTTCTTTCTATCGACGGAAAAGACATGAAATCTTGGACAGATATTGTGCAAAGTGTTTCAGAAAATCCGGGAAAAACACTTGATTTCAAAGTGGACCGCGATGGAAAAACGCAAGATATTGATGTAAAACCAGCAACACAAGAAGAAAATGGCAAAAAAGTAGGGAAAATCGGGGTAGAAACGCCGATGGATACTTCATTTACTGCTAAAATAACCAATGGATTTACGCAAACATGGAATTGGATCGTTCAAATATTTACGATTCTTGGAAATATGTTTACAGGCGGATTTTCACTTGATATGCTAAATGGCCCAGTGGGGATTTACACAAGTACACAACAAGTCGTTCAATATGGCTTTATGACTGTACTGAACTGGACTGCTGTTTTAAGTATTAACTTAGGAATTGTTAATTTGCTGCCGTTACCAGCACTTGATGGCGGACGTTTGATGTTCTTCTTATATGAACTCGTTCGCGGTAAACCAATCGATCCTAAAAAAGAAGGCATTATCCATTTTGCTGGATTTGCACTTTTAATGGTTCTGATGATTCTTGTGACATGGAACGATATTCAACGAGCATTTTTCTAAAAAGAGAAAGACTAATAAAGGGAAAAAGGGGTGTTTTAAATGCGTCAAACGATGACATTTATACCAACATTAAAAGAAGTTCCAGCGGATGCAGAAGTAAAGAGTCACCAATTACTTCTTCGCGCTGGTTTTATAAGACAAACGGCTAGTGGGATTTATAGTTATTTACCACTTGCAACATTGATGCTACGCAAAATCGAAACAATTATCCGTGAAGAATTAGAAGCAATTGGTGCGGCAGAATTATTAATGCCTGCGCTTCAACCTGCGGAACTTTGGCAAGAGTCTGGTCGTTGGAATGATTACGGCCCAGAATTGATGCGCCTAAAAGACCGGGCTTCTCGTGACTTTGCGCTTGGACCAACCCACGAGGAAGTTATTACGGCACTTTTACGTGATGAAGTAAAATCATATAAACGTTTGCCACTTACGCTATACCAAATTCAAACGAAATTCCGTGATGAAAAACGTCCGCGCTTCGGTCTATTACGTGGTCGCGAATTCATTATGAAAGATGCTTATTCTTTCCATGCTACAAGTGAAAGTTTGGATGAAGTGTATAACCTGATGCACCAAGCTTATTCGAATATCTTTACTCGTTGTGGTCTTGAATTCCGTTCTGTTATTGCGGATTCTGGTTCTATCGGCGGAAATGAATCAAAAGAATTTATGGCGTTATCTGATATTGGTGAAGATACGATTGCTTATAGTGATGCTTCCGATTATGCAGCTAACACAGAAATGGCTCCAGTTTTATATATGGAGAAAAAATCGCATGAGTTAGAGAAAGACTTAGAAAAAGTTGCCACTCCTGATCAAAAATCGATTGGAGATATTGTTGAGTTTTTAGAAGTTCCAATTGAAAAAACGATGAAGTCGATGCTTTATCAAGTAGATGAAGAAGTCATTATGGTACTCGTTCGCGGTGACCATGAAGTAAATGATATTAAAATCAAAAATGCATTAGATGCAACAAATGTAGAATTAGTAGACCCAGCTGTTGCAGTCGAACTACTAGGAGCTAACTTTGGTTCACTAGGGCCAATCGGCGTTCCTGAAAATACACGTGTATTTGCGGATAATGCTGTTAAAGATATCGTCAACGCGGTAGCTGGCGCAAACGAAGATGGTTTCCATTATATCAATGTAAATCCAGATCGTGATTTCACTGTAACTAGCTATTTTGATTTACGTATGATCCAAGTAGGCGATTTATCTCCTGATGGTCAAGGCGTAATCAAATTTGCAGAAGGTATCGAAGTTGGTCATATTTTCAAACTTGGAACGAAATATAGCCAAGCGATGAATGCGACAATTTTGGATGAAAACGGTCGTGCGCAACCAATTATTATGGGTTGTTATGGAATCGGCGTGTCCCGTATTCTATCTGCCATTGCGGAACAATCGAATGACGAAAATGGTTTTGTATGGGATAAGCAAATCAGCCCATTTGATTTACATTTAATTCCTGTTAACATGAAGAGCGAAGAGCAAGTTGCTTTTGCAGAAACACTGTATACATCATTACAGGGTGCTGGCTTTAGTGTGTTAATTGATGATCGTGCGGAGCGTGCGGGTGTTAAATTTGCAGACGCAGATTTAATTGGCTTACCAATCCGTATTACAGTTGGGAAAAAAGCAGCAGAAGGTGTCGTTGAAGTGAAAATTAGAAAAACTGGCGAAATGATCGAAGTTCGTCAAGATGAACTTCTAAACACGCTACCTATTCTCTTTGGAGATAAATAATTTATTGAGCTATTCGTGCCAGATGAAACTCCACTCGTTCCTATAAAAAACGGGTCATGAGGGACATCTGGCTTTTATAAATTTGAATGAAGGGGTGTTATTCGGAATGACTGCAAAAGAGGAAGAAAAACAAGAACGATTTCAGCTGTTAATGACACAAATCGGTTTACAAGATGTAACGACATATGAAGAATTCACGAAAGAAGCTAAAATCGAAAAACTCGTTGCCGATAAGAAAAATAAAACATGGCAATTTCATTTACATGTTCCGCAAATTTTTCCAGCAGCACTTTTCCATATGATGGATGTAGGGATGAAGCGCGCATTTAGTCAAATTGCGGAAACCGAAATGCAAATAGTTCCAGAAAACCAAACAATCAATGAAACACTCATTCAAGATTATTGGAACTTAATCGTAGAGCCAATTGGAAAGCAGTCACCGATGATTGGGAAACTTCTAATGGAGCAAAAACCTACGTTTAAAGCGCCACATTTTATTGAATTAGCTGTTCATAATGATATGGAAGAAGCAACTATCCAACAACGTTTTCAAGCGAAAATTATTGAAAGCTATGGAAAAGCTGGTTTTCCACGTCTAGCAATGAAAATGCATATGCTCGACCAATCGGAAACAGAAGAATATAAAGCTTTTGCTCAGGCTAAACAAGAAGAAGATCAGAAAAAAGCGGCAGAAGCTGTTCAAGTTATGCAAAAACGCCAAGCAGAAGGGCAAAGCGGCGGTGGGGCAGCTCCACTTACGGGTCCATTCCAAATTGGTTATAAAATTAAAGACGACGAAGAAGTCAAACGTCTTGGCGATATTTATGATGAAGAACGTCGTATTACCGTCCAAGGTTTAATTTTCGCGACGGAAATTAGAGAGCTTCGCAGTGGTCGTAGCTTATTACAATTTAAAATTACCGACTATACAAGTTCGATGATTATAAAAATGTTTTCTCGCGATAACGAAGATGCCGCGATGTTCCAGAATTTGAAAAAAGGCATGTGGGTTAAAGTACGAGGAAGCGTTCAAAATGATACTTTCGTGCGTGACTTAATTATGATGGCGCAAGATGTTAACGAGATTGCTGGAGTGAAGCGTCTTGATACAGCCGAAGAAAAACGGGCAGAACTACACCTTCATTCTCCAATGAGTCAAATGGATGCGACTTCATCCGTTGATGCGCTATTCAAACAAGCAGCTGATTGGGGCCATAAAGCGATTGCTATTACCGATCACTCTGTTGCCCAATCTTTCCCAGAAGCATACGGAGCAGGTCAAAAATACGGTTTAAAAGTTATTTTTGGCATTGAAGCCAATCTAATAGATGACGGTGTTCCAATTGCGTATAACGACCAACATATCGCCTTACAAGATGCAACCTATTGCGTATTTGACGTTGAGACCACTGGTTTATCGGCCGTTTATGATACGATTATCGAGCTTGCGGGCGTAAAAATGAAAAACGGGGAAATCATTGATAAATTTGAAGCATTTATCGATCCAGGCCATCCGCTTTCTGCAACGACCATCAATTTAACAGGGATTACAGATGATATGGTCAAAGGGTCCGATCCAATTGATGTTGTTTTAAAACGATTCAAGGAATGGAGCGGCGACGATATTCTTGTAGCCCACAACGCTTCCTTTGATATGGGCTTTATTAACACTGCATACGAAAAAGTTGGTCTGGAAAAAGCAGAAAATGCAGTTGTCGATACGTTAGAATTGGCGCGCTTTTTATACCCGCATTTTAAAAATCACCGCTTAAATACTTTAACGAAAAAATTCAATATTATTCTTGAGCAACATCACCGGGCTGTTTTTGATGCCGAAGCAACGGCGTATTTAGCTTGGAAATTAATTAAAGATGCGAAAGAGATGCATGACATCGATTTCCATGATTCTTTAAATGATTATATGGGAGAAGGCGACGCATATAAACGTGCGCGACCATTCCATGCAACGATTTATGCTCAGACAGCTGTCGGGTTAAAAAATCTATTTAAATTAATTACGATGTCTAACATCAATTACTTTTATCGTGTGCCGCGTATTCCGCGCTCACAACTAAAGAAATTGCGTGAAGGCTTAATTATCGGGACAGCATGTAGCCAAGGGGAATTGTTTGAAGCAATGATGCAAAAAGGGATGCAAGCTGCGGAAAAAGTAGCGGAATTCTATGATTTCATTGAAGTACAACCAAAACCAGTATACGCGCCGCTTATTGAGCGTGAACTCGTTCGTGATGAAAAAGCGTTAGAAGAAATTTTGAAAAATATTGTCCGCGTCGGTGAAAAAACAGGCAAACCAGTCGTAGCGACCGGAAATGTACATTACAAAGACCCAGTCGATAAAATTTATCGCAAAATCTTAATTCATTCGCAAGGTGGCGCTAATCCGCTGAACCGCGCTGAATTACCAGATGTCCATTTCCGCACAACAGATGAAATGTTAAAAGAATTTGCTTTCCTTGGTGAAGAAAAAGCGAAAGAAATTGTTGTGACAAATCCTAATGTTGTTGTTGATTGGATAGAAGATTTAAAACCAATCAAAGACGAGCTATACACACCAAAAATTGAAGGGGCAGAAGATGAAGTTCGCGATATGAGTTATGCGATGGCTCACCAATTATATGGTGAAAATCTTCCTGAAATCGTAGAAGCTCGCTTAGAAAAAGAACTGAAAAGTATTATTGGACACGGGTTTGCGGTTATTTATCTTATTTCGCATAAACTCGTTAAGAAATCACTTGTGGACGGCTATCTAGTAGGATCGCGGGGATCAGTTGGTTCTTCTTTTGTTGCGACAATGACCGAAATTACCGAAGTGAATCCATTGCCACCGCATTATCTTTGCCCGAATTGTAAGGATTCTGAGTTCTTTGATGATGGTTCGATTGGTTCTGGTTTTGACTTACCAGACAAAGATTGCCCACACTGCGGAACAGCTTATCGAAAAGAAGGACAAGATATTCCGTTTGAAACTTTCTTAGGATTTAAAGGGGATAAAGTACCCGATATCGATTTAAACTTCTCAGGTGATTATCAACCAGTAGCCCATGCGTACACGAAAGAAATTTTTGGTGAAGATTACGTTTTCCGGGCAGGTACGATTGGTACAGTAGCCGAGAAAACAGCCTTTGGTTATGTTCGGAATTATGAACGTGATATGAATATGACTATTCGCGGGGCGGAAATTGACCGGCTTGTTGCTGGATGTACCGGTGTTAAGCGAACTACTGGGCAACATCCAGGTGGTATTATCGTTATTCCAGATTATATGGACGTTTACGATTTCACACCCGTGCAATTCCCGGCCGATGCGACAGATTCAGAGTGGAAAACAACCCATTTTGACTTCCACTCCATCCATGATAACGTGCTAAAACTCGATATACTTGGGCACGATGATCCGACCGCTATCCGGATGTTACAGGATTTAAGCGGTATCGATCCAAAAACAATCCCAACCGACGATCCAGATGTAATGAAGCTATTCGGTTCTACAGAGTCGCTTGGTGTAAAACCAGCAGATATCGACTCCAAAACCGGAACACTTGGAATTCCAGAGTTTGGGACACGTTTCGTACGACAAATGTTAGAACAAACCAAACCAACAACATTTTCTGAGCTAGTGCAAATTTCTGGTCTTTCCCACGGGACGGACGTTTGGCTTGGTAATGCCGAAGAGTTAATCAAAAATAAAACATGCGAACTACCAGACGTAATTGGTTGTCGTGATGATATTATGGTATTTCTAATTTATCAAGGATTAGAAAGCTCCTTAGCCTTTAAAATTATGGAATCTGTGCGTAAAGGGAAAGGCTTAACAGATGAAATGGAAGAAGCAATGATGGCGAATAAAGTGCCACTTTGGTACATTGAATCTTGTAAAAAAATTAAGTACATGTTCCCGAAAGCCCATGCTGCAGCTTACGTTTTAATGGCAGTGCGGATTGCTTATTTCAAAGTACATCATCCACTATTTTTCTACGCGACTTATTTCACCGTTCGTGCCGATGACTTCGATTTGACGTCCATGGTAAACGGAAAAGAAGCCGTGAAAGCAACTATGAAAGAAGTGAATGATAAAGGTTTAGAAGCCTCCACAAAAGAGAAAAACTTATTAACCGTTTTAGAAATTGCGAACGAAATGCTTGCGCGTGGCTACCATTTCCAAAAAGTCGATTTATATAAATCGTCTGCGGATGAATTTTTAATTGATGGTGATTCACTTATTCCGCCATTTAATGCGATTCCGAGTCTTGGGACAAACGTAGCAAAACAAATTGTTGCCGCTCGTGAAAACGGGGAATTTTTATCCAAAGAAGACTTACAACAACGCGGAAAAGTATCGAAAACGATTATTCAGTACATGGATGATCAAGGATGCTTAGAAGGATTGCCTGATCAAAATCAACTGTCACTGTTCTAAAAATGGGCAAAACTTGCTTGTAGTCACAATTTGTGATAAACTTATTTAAGAAATACTACGATAACTCAGCCAAGCGTGGGCCAATGCCCACGCTTTCGTTTTGCAAATCTGTCAAAGAGTCACCTGTGGCAGAAGTAGGGGACGAATTAGCTGGAAAAGCGTATCTCTTAAGGAGGCTGAAATGAGTAAAGTACTAGAACAAGTAGAAGCAATTGTTGCGCCAATCACGGATGAACTTCAATTGGAACTCGTAGACATTGCCTTTGAAAAAGAAGGGCCAAATTGGTTTTTACGAATTTTTATTGATAAAGATGGTGGCGTAGATATTGATGAATGCGCAGCCGTGAGCGAAAAAGTTAGTGAAAAAATGGATGAAAATGATCCGATTACACAAAACTACTTTTTAGAAGTTTCATCACCAGGGGCTGAACGTCCACTGAAGAAAGAGCAAGATTTTGAAAATGCGGTTAGTAAATATGTCCACGTTACTTCTTATGAGCCAATTGATGGTCGTAAAATGTGGGAAGGCACGCTCGTTAGTTATGACGGAACGACACTTGTCATTACTATTACGGACAAAACACGCAAAATCACTTGTGAAATTCCTAAAGACAAAGTAGCAAAAGCAAGACTCGCAATTCAATTTTAAAAAGCAAAGAATAAGGAGCTGAATAAAAAATGAGCACAGAATTATTAGATGCTCTTCATGTGTTAGAACATGATAAAGGTATTTCAAGAGAGGTTTTAGTGGAAGCAATTGAAGCTGCTCTTACATCTGCATATAAAAGAAACTTCAAAGATGCACAAAACGTACGCGTAGATTTAAATATGGAAAACGGTTCTATCCGTGTTTTAGCTAGAAAAGAAGCGGTAGAACAAGTATTTGACTCTCGCCTTGAAATTTCGATGGAAGAAGCACACAAACTGAACCCTGTATATCAACCTGGTGACGTTGTTGAGCTTGAAGTAACTCCAAAAGATTTCGGACGTATTGCTGCTCAAACAGCGAAACAAGTTGTAACTCAACGTGTTCGTGAAGCAGAACGTGGCATCATTTACGATGAGTTTATTGACCGTGAAGATGACATTATGACAGGTATCGTTGAACGTCAAGATTCTCGATTTATCTATGTAAACTTAGGTAAAATCGAAGCTATTTTGTCTCAAAACGAGCAAATGCCAAACGAAACATACCATGCACATGACCGCATCAAGGTATATTTAACAAAAGTAGAGAAGACGACAAAAGGGCCACAAATTTTTGTATCCCGTACACATCCTGGCTTACTTAAACGTCTTTTTGAAATGGAAGTTCCTGAAATCTATGACGGTGTTGTAGAAATCAAATCCGTTGCACGTGAAGCAGGAGACCGTTCGAAAATCTCTGTTTACACAGCAAACGAAGAAGTTGACCCAGTTGGCGCATGTGTTGGACCAAAAGGCGCACGTGTACAAACTATCGTTAACGAACTTAAAGGTGAAAAAATCGATATCGTTGAGTGGTCAGATGATCCTTTCACATTCGTTGCTAATGCACTTAGCCCTTCTAAAGTGTTAGATGTTATTGTTAACGAAGCAGACCAAGCAACCACTGTAATCGTACCAGACTATCAGTTATCACTAGCAATTGGTAAACGTGGTCAAAATGCCCGTTTAGCAGCGAAATTAACTGGTTGGAAAATTGATATTAAAAGTGAAACAGTTGCAACTGAACTAGGCATCTATCCTCGTAATGGTGTAGAAGCACCCGAAGTAGAAGAAGCAGAGAGCGAAACTTTTACAGAAGATGAAGAGTAAAAAGGAGAATTATCATGCGTAATAAAAAAATCCCCCTTCGAAAATGTATTATTACCGGCGAACGCTTGCCAAAAGGCGAACTTCTTCGTATTGCGTATTCGAAAGACGGAGCGCTTACGATAGATCCTACAGGTAAAGCACCTGGACGCGGTTTCTACATTGTTAAAAGTGTGGAAGCATGTGAAAAAGCGAAAAAGAAAAACGCTATTTTTCATCAACTAAAAATGCCAGAACAAGAGTCCTTTTACGATGAGTTAATCGCTTATGTGAAGTCTCTCGAGGAACCAACTAATGGATAAAAAAGCACTTTCCTTATTAGGCCTCGCGAACCGAGCACGTAAAATTACTACTGGTGAAGAATTAGTATTAAAAGCAGTTAGAAATGGGAAAGCAAAAATGGTTCTCATTTCAGAAGATATATCCGAAAAAACCGAGAAAACAATCCGCAACAAGTGTGAATATTATAATGTTGTCGTGAAAAAAGCCGGCACCCGGGAAATGATAGGGGGTGCAATCGGCAAAGATACACGTGCAATCGTTGCAATACTTGATAAAGGATTTGCTGTTAAATTAGCAGAATTACTCGGTTGAATCTTATACGGAGGTGTACGACATGAGTAAAGTTCGTGTATATGAATACGCAAAAGAACATCAAGTATCAAGCAAAAAAGTCATTGAAGCATTAAAAGACTTAGGTATTGAAGTGGCCAATCATATGTCCACTATTAATGAAAATGCATTAAGACAATTAGATAATGCCGTTGATGGCACAAATAAAAAAGCCGAAGCACCAAAGAAAGAAACTACTAGCAACGAAAATGGAAATAGTAAGGGGCCAAACAAACCGAATATGACAAATAGTAATGAAAAGTCGAATAAACCAAATAAACCAGCAGGACAAGCTAATAAACCAGCCACTGCAAACAAAAGCCAAGGTGCAAAACCAGCAACAAACAAACCAGCAAACACAGGAAACCAAACGCAATCGAGCGGTAACCAACAACAAGCTGGCGGACAAAAACGTAACAACAATAACAACAGCAATCGTCCAGGTGGCGGCAACTCAAACCGTCCAGGCGGTAACAATCGTCCGAATCGTGGCGGCAATTTTAACAATAAAGGCCGTAACACGAAGAAAAAAGGTAAGTTAAACCACAGTACGGTTCCGCCAACTCCGCCGAAACCAAAAGAACTTCCTGAAAAAATCGTTTTCAGCGAATCTTTAACAGTAGCGGAATTAGCGAAAAAATTATACAGAGAACCATCTGAACTTATCAAAAAATTATTTATGCTTGGCGTTGTTGCGACAATCAACCAATCATTAGATAAAGATGCAATCGAACTAATTTGTGACGACTACGGTGTGCAAGTAGAAGAAGAAATTAAAGTCGATGTAACTGACTTAGATGTGTACTTTGAAAATGAACTAAATGAAGCGGTTGACGAGTCTAAACTTGTTGAACGCCCACCAGTTGTTACTATCATGGGACACGTTGACCATGGTAAAACAACATTACTAGATTCCCTTCGTAATACAAAAGTTACTTTAGGAGAAGCTGGTGGTATCACGCAACATATCGGTGCTTACCAATTAGAAATTCATGACAAAAAAATCACTTTCCTTGATACACCGGGACATGCTGCCTTTACAGCGATGCGTGCTCGTGGTGCGCAAATCACGGATATTACGATTTTAGTTGTTGCAGCAGATGATGGCGTTATGCCACAAACAATTGAAGCAATCAACCATGCGAAAGCTGCGGGAATGCCGATTATTGTTGCTGTCAACAAAATTGATAAACCACAAGCCAACCCAGACCGCGTAATGCAAGAATTAACTGAGTATGAATTAGTTCCAGAAGCATGGGGCGGCGATACAATTTTCGCACCAATCTCAGCTAAATTCGGTGAAGGTCTTGAAAACTTGTTAGATATGATTTTACTTGTTTCTGAAGTAGAAGAATTAAAAGCAAATCCAGACCGTCGTGCTATCGGTTCTGTTATTGAAGCAGAACTTGATAAAGGCCGTGGCCCGGTTGCGACTTTACTAGTACAAGACGGAACACTTAATATCGGAGACCCAATTGTTGTAGGTAACACATTTGGTCGTGTCCGTGCAATGGTCAATGATTTAGGCCGTCGTGTGAAAAAAGTGGGACCTAGTACACCAGTTGAAATCACTGGACTAAACGATGTACCACAAGCCGGCGATCGCTTTGTTGTTTTTGAAGATGAAAAAACAGCAAGAAATATCGGGGAAACTCGTGCAAGTCGTGCGCTAGTAGCTCAACGTTCTGCAACAAACCGCGTAAGTTTAGACAACTTATTTGAACATATGAAAGCTGGCGAAATGAAAGAAGTTAACGTTATTATTAAAGCAGACGTTCAAGGTTCTGTAGAGGCTCTTGCCGCATCTCTTCGTAAAATTGATGTAGAAGGCGTTAACGTAAAAATCATTCATACTGCCGTTGGTGCAATCAATGAATCAGATATTACTTTAGCAGCAGCTTCAAATGCAATTGTTATTGGATTTAACGTTCGTCCAACAGCACAAGCGCGTGAAGCAGCAGAAAACGAAAGTGTAGATATTCGTTTACACCGTGTTATCTATAAAGCAATTGATGAAATTGAAGCAGCGATGAAAGGGATGCTTGATCCAGAATTCCAAGAAAAAATTATCGGTCAAGCGCAAGTTCGTCAAACAATCAATGTTTCTAAAGTGGGTACAATTGCCGGCTGTTACGTAACAGATGGTAAAATTACTCGTGATAGCGGCGTTCGTATTATCCGTGACGGAATCGTAGTCTTTGAAGGCGAAATTGCTACACTTAAACGCTTTAAAGATGATGCGAAAGAAGTTGCAAAAGGTTACGAATGTGGTATCACTGTACAAAACTTCAACGATATCAAAGAAGATGATGTAATTGAAGCGTACGTTATGGAAGAAATAGAAAGAAAATGATTCAATCAGTCATTAGTGAATTTTTCATGCAGGAGCCACAAAACCTCAAAGAAAAACGCGCTATACTGAAACGAATTTTAACGAGAGCAAAACAAAAATTCAATATCTCCATTGCTGAAACGGATTATCAGGATTTATGGCAGCGAGCTGAAATAAGCTTTGCTGTCGTATCTTCCTCGCACATCCAAGCTGAAAAAGAAGCTAGAGAAGTACTTGCTTTTCTTGACTCTTTTCCAGAGTGGGAGCGTGCCGAGACGGTTACGGAGAAGTTATAAAAGAGGTGAATACACTTGAACGTACGAGCAAATCGTGTCAGTGAGCAAATGAAAAAAGAATTGGGCGATATTTTAAATCGTAAAATTAAAGACCCGCGCTTAGGTTTTGTAACCGTAACTGGAGTAGATGTTACTGGTGACTTACAAGAAGCTAAGGTGTTCATTTCCATTCTTGGTACCGATAAGGAAAAAGAAAATACGTTACTCGCACTTGCGAAAGCGCATGGCTTTATCCGCTCTGAAATCGGTCGCCGTATTCGACTTCGTAAAGTTCCAGAAATGTCTTTTGAAATAGATAATTCCATCGCTTACGGAAATCGAATCGATGAATTGCTTCGCGACTTAAATAACGATCAATAATAAATAAAAGTTTAAGGCAATCCCTTTATCTTCTCAGTCAAACGGGATGTAAGTGGGTCATTGTCTTAAACTTTTTTTCTTAGAAGGAGGAGCTTGATGAACGGCATTATCCCACTGTGGAAAGAACGCGGGATGACAAGTCATGATTGCGTTTTTAAATTAAGAAAAATTTTACATACAAAAAAAGTAGGACACACTGGTACACTTGATCCAGAAGTAGAAGGTGTGCTCCCAATTTGTATTGGCCGCGCCACAAAACTCGCGGAATATGTAACTGACGAAGGCAAAGTCTATGTAGCGGAAATAACGCTAGGCAAATCGACTACAACAGAAGATGCGACTGGTGAAACAGTTATGACTAAAGAACTAGCCGAAATTTCCGCAGCAGAACTTCAAGCTGCACTTGTAAAACTCACAGGGAAAATCACCCAAATCCCACCAATGTTTTCTGCCGTAAAAGTCAACGGTAAGAAATTGTATGAATATGCAAGAGCTGGAATAGAGGTAGAACGCCCATCCAGACAAGTGGATATTTATTCGTTAACCCGTTTAGATGGCGACACAGCACTAAATGCAACGAATCCAACGTTCCAATTAGAAATCGCTTGCGGAAAAGGAACTTACATCCGCACACTTGCAGTCATGATTGGCGAATTACTAGGCTACCCAGCGCACATGTCCAAACTAGAACGAACTCGTAGCGGCTTTTTCCAAAAAGAAGATTGCTTGACACTCGCAGAAATTGACGAAATGATGCAAGCGAATGACAGCGGCTTTTTATATCCACTTGAAAAAGGCATCGAATCGATGGCAAAATTAGTAATCGATGAAGAAACTCACGCAAAAGTGCTGAATGGCGGGTTATTACCAAACACGTTATTTACAACAGTAGAAAATGAACCGCGTGCAGCGCTCATTTTTAACGATAAATTAACAGCAATATATAAACCACATCCAGAGAAAAAAGACCTTTGGAAACCAGAGAAGGTCATCGAGTTACATCAAGCATAGTTATTGCGACTGCAACGTTCTTATATTATGATATGAGAGGAATTCGAATTTAGAGGAGAAGTGGCAAAAAAATGAAGACGATATACTTACATCATCCGATTACAACGGACGAGTGGACAGACGTGAAAAAAGTAATGGCGCTTGGCTTTTTCGATGGTGTTCATTTAGGGCATCAATCAGTAATTAAACAAGCGAAACAACTTGCTGAACAAAAAGGATTGCAAACCGCAGTATTAACTTTTGATCCGCATCCATCTGTCGTTTTAAGCAATATCCGCAAACAAGTAAAATATCTCACACCACTGGAAGATAAAGCTGAAAAAATGGCGGAACTTGGCGTAGATATTATGTATGTAGTTCGCTTTACAACACAGTTTTCCGAGCTATCCCCGCAAGACTTTGTCGATAATTACTTAGTCGCTTTAAATGTAGAACACGTCGTAGCAGGTTTCGACTATTCTTACGGCAAAAAAGGTGAAGGCAAAATGAACGATTTGGCCGACTATGCCAAGGGTCGTTTTGAAGTGACTGTTGTTGATAAACAAACGGCTGCTAGTGATAAAATAAGCTCGACCAACATTAGACGCGCCATTACAGAAGGCGAACTAGAAGTAGCGAATCAATTACTAGGCTATCCGTACACAACAAAAGGTACTGTCATTCACGGCGATAAGCGCGGGAGAACAATTGGGTTTCCAACAGCGAACATCCGCGTAAATGAAGATTATTTGATTCCGAAGCTTGGTGTCTACGCAGTGAAATTCCGTGTAAATGGAGAAACTCATTTGGGTATGGCAAGCATTGGTTACAACATCACGTTTAAAGATGACCAAGCATTATCCATTGAAGTGTACATTCTAGATTTTCACCGCGAAATTTACGGTGAAGAAGCAGAAATTGAATGGTATCAATTTTTCCGTCCAGAACTTAAATTTAATGGTGTAGAAGGTCTGATTGCTCAGTTAGAAAAAGACGAACAAGATACAAGAGCTTTTTTTGCTAAATTAGAAGATTAAAAGACTATTTCTGCTTGCTTTTAGAGCCTAAATAGTGTATCTTTAAATCTGTACGAACAGAACCATTACTTGGCTTTTGCGACTCACCGACGCTTGGCTCAGTAATTGGGGATATTTTAGAAGGAGGTGGAAAGAAATGGCTTTAACTCAAGAACGCAAAAATGAAATTATTGCAGAGTACCGTGTCCATGATACAGATACTGGTTCACCAGAAGTACAAATCGCTGTATTAACTGCTGAAATCAATAGCTTAAATGAACACGTTCGCGTACACAAAAAAGATCATCACTCTTACCGTGGATTAATGAAAATGGTAGGTCACCGTCGTAACCTATTAACTTACCTACGTAAAAAAGATGTTCAACGTTACCGCGAACTTATCAAACGTTTAGGTTTACGTCGATAAAAACCAGACGAAAGCGGGATACCAAAAGTTCCCGCTTTTTTTTGAGTATTAAGTATACTAAATTTCGGAAAACACGACGAAGAAATGAAACTTTATCGCATGAATCCAAAAACGTGCTTCAGAAAATCGCTATTCGTAGTAGGTTTTTGGATTCATGTGTGCTTTAGAAAATCTAAAGTGTGCGTGAACATTCTTATGCATGGTAAAGTTTCTGGTTCGTGTTTCCTAATCAAAGGAGATTAAAATATGTCTGAAAAACAAGTGTTTTCAACAGAATGGGCAGGTAAAACATTATCTGTTGAAGTAGGTCAATTAGCAAAACAAGCAAGTGGGGCAGCATTAATTCGTTACGGTGATACAGTCGTTTTAACAGCGGCAGTAGGTTCTAAAAAACCACGTCCAGGCGACTTTTTTCCACTAACAGTTAACTATGAAGAAAAAATGTATTCCGTTGGTAAAGTTCCCGGTGGATTCTTAAAACGTGAAGGACGTCCAAGCGACCGTGCTACATTAACAGCGCGTCTTATTGACCGTCCAATCCGTCCATTATTTGCAGAAGGTTTCCGTAATGAAGTACAAATTACTTCTACTGTTTTCAGTGTGGATCAAGATTGTTCTCCAGAAATGGCAGCAATGCTTGGATCTTCTGTAGCATTAGTTATTTCTGATATTCCATTTGAAGGACCAATCGCTGGTGTTGATGTTGGCCGTATCGATGGAAAATACGTTATTAACCCAACAATCGAACAAGCCGAAAAAAGTGATATTAGCTTAACAGTTGCAGGAACTTATGATGCAATCAACATGGTAGAAGCTGGAGCGAAAGAAGTTTCAGAAGAAGCAATGCTTGAAGCAATCATGTTTGGTCACGAAGAAATTAAACGTCTTTGTGAATTCCAACAACAAATCATCGCTGCAGTTGGTAAAGAAAAACGCGAAATCGAACTTTTTGTAAGTGATCCTGAACTTGAAGCAGAAGTAAAAGCAGCAAGTGAAGGCAAAATGAAAACAGCTATCAAAACAGAAGAGAAAAAAGCGCGTGAAGCTGCAATTGATGATGTAAAAGAAGAAATTTTAGAAAGCTATAAAGCGAAAGAATTAGAAAATGAATCTGAAATTCTTAGCGAAGTAGCTCATATTCTTGAAATGATTGAAAAAGACGAAATGCGTCGCCTCATTTCTCAAGACAAAATCCGTCCAGATGGCCGTAAAGTAAACGAAATTCGCCCGCTTTCTTCTGAAGTTGGCATGCTTCCACGTGTCCATGGTTCTGGTTTATTCACTCGTGGCCAAACACAAGCTCTAAGCGTATGTACTTTGGCACCGCTTCGTGAACACCAAATCATTGATGGTCTAGGAACGGAAGAATACAAACGCTTCATGCACCATTACAATTTCCCGCAATTCAGTGTTGGAGAAACTGGTCCTCGTCGTGCCCCAGGTCGTCGTGAAATCGGTCACGGTGCATTAGGTGAACGTGCGTTACAATATGTTATTCCTTCCGAAGAGGAATTCCCATACACAATCCGTTTAGTATCAGAAGTTCTTGAATCTAACGGATCTAGCTCTCAAGCCAGTATTTGTGGTTCTACACTTGCAATGCTTGACGCTGGTGTTCCAATTAAAGCGCCAGTTGCAGGTATCGCGATGGGCCTTGTAAAACTTGGCGATGACTACACAATCCTTTCTGATATCCAAGGTATGGAAGATCACTTTGGCGATATGGACTTTAAAGTTGCTGGAACGAAAGACGGTATTACAGCACTTCAAATGGACATCAAAATCGATGGCTTAAGCCGTCAAATTTTGGACGAAGCATTAACACAAGCAAAAGAAGGACGCTTACACATTCTAGAACACTTAACTAGCACGATTAGCGCACCTCGTGAAGAACTTTCTGCTTATGCTCCAAAAATTATTACGCTTAATATCAAACCAGAGAAAATCAAAGACGTTATCGGACCTGGTGGGAAACAAATCAATGCAATCATTGATGAAACTGGCGTGAAAATCGATATCGAACAAGATGGCACAGTATACATTGCTTCTCAAGATCAAGCGATGAACCGTAAAGCAATTGCTATCATTGAAGACATTGTTCGTGAAGTAGAAGTGGGAGAAGTTTACACTGGTAAAGTTCGTCGTATCGAAAAATTTGGCGCATTTGTTGAATTATTCAAAGGTACAGACGGTCTAGTTCATATTTCTGAATTAGCGCATGAACGCGTTGGAAAAGTAGAAGATATCCTAAAACTTGGTGATGAAGTTACTGTTAAAGTTATCGAAGTAGACCAACAAGGTCGCGTTAACTTATCACGTAAAGCTTTGCTTGAGAAAAAAGAACAACCAGAAGGCGACAAAAAACCACAAGCAGAGAAAAAATTCTATCCAAAAACGAAAAAACCAGAATCTAAATAATACAAAAAGCAAGTAGCCTAAGCTACTTGCTTTTTTTAAACTATTTTTTTGGACGGGTTTTAATATGTTTTCGCATTGATTTTTGAATAACTTTCCTACGATCAAGTTCTTGTTTAGCAAGAGCAGGGCTGTTTTTTCGCGCATGGTAAGACATTTCACGCTGTAATTTCAACCAGTTTTCGTAGTGTTGCATAGATAAACTACCATCATCTAAAGCCGCTTGTACAGCACAACCGGGTTCTTGTGTATGGGAGCAATCATGAAAACGACATCCTTCAGCCAGTTCTTCCACATCAGAAAAAGTTGTTTCTAATCCAGCTTGATTCAAACCGATGCCAAATTCGCGCATTCCTGGCGTATCAATCACAATCCAACCATTATCAAGCAAATGCATTTCTCTGTGTGTAGTCGTATGTTTTCCTTTACTATCATCTTCGCGAATACCAGCAGTTTTCATTAAATCAGCGCCTGCAAGTGAATTAATAAAAGAAGATTTACCAACACCAGAAGATCCAAGTAAGACAAGGGTGCTATTCGGCTTCAAATCGCGTTCTAGTGCTTCAAAACCATTGTGTGATAAATTATCCACATAATACGCTGGGACGCCGTATGCGACAGTTTCGAGCTGCTGAGCATAGGAAGTTAAATCCTCGGCTAAATCTGCTTTCGTCAAAATAATAATCGGCGTGGCGCCGCTATCCCAAGCAACCGTTAAATAGCGTTCTAAGCGATTTAAATTAAAGTCATGATTCAAACTCATCACAATAAGCGCATAGTCGAAATTCGCCGCAATCAATTGTTCCTCAGAATCTTTATTCATTCGAGAAAAGACCGTTTTCCGCTCTAACACGGATAAGATTTGCGCGTCACTGCTCACTTCGACAAAATCGCCAACAGCAGGAAGGGCAGTAGTGGATAATTCATAAAAATTCCCACGTTTAAGGGAAGTTAAAAATTCTCCATTTTCAGTAACCACTCGGTAATAATCTCTAAAAACCGCAGTAACTCTGCCGTAAGAAGAAGTAGTAGCTATTTCTTGTTCGTTAAAAAAACTTGTGAAACCATAATTTTCTAATATCAATTTTTCCGCTCCTTTGTTGTTGGGAGCATTCTATAGGTAAAATACCCCCGTTTTAATTATGAGGTTATTCATTTTTACATTCTCCATAGTTCATCATCCTTTCTTTCTTAAATAATAACATAAAAAAGGAAACAAGCTCTATACTTGTTTCCTTTTTTTGATTAATTTTTATGTGCTAAAATTTTAGCGATTGTTTCGTAGCTCATATCACTTTTGAGAGTATAGCTACCATCACGAATGTATTTTTCGTAATTATTATCTCGTAAGTATTTATCAAAATCTGAAGAACTCTTAACAATACCATTTGCTTGAAGTTCGTCACCAGCTTTAGAAGACGGATCTCCACTAGAAATTGTTAAAGTATAACTTTTAACTTTTTTAGCTTCTTCTGCTTTCTTTTTAGCAGCTTCGTCCGCTTTTTTCTTCGCTTCAGTTTCTTTTGCTTTCGCTACTTCTTGTTCAGCTAATAATTTTTCGTATTTTGTTTTCCATGTGCTTGAATTTTCATCAGAACCAGCTTTTGTTGATGCGGCTTTTGTTTCATCTGCTTTGGTCTGAGTTGAGAAAAACTGATTATAAACCAGTAAGACAACGGCAGATATTAAGAAACCTAGCGCCAACATCCGTAAGTTTTTCTTCACAGATAGGCTCCTCCTTTAAAATTTAAATCAATGTTTTAAATATTCTTCAATGATTTGTTCCACTTCTTCTTTAGGCAAGGATGACTGTTCAGCAATCTCTGATGTTACGATTCCAGAAGTATAAAGTGTAATCACTTGTTTTTTCATCAATTCGCGAACTTTAGGGCTGTCAGGTACTTGTTCAGCCTCAACGATTGGAGTATCCATTTTCATTGCTTTTTCTAGTTCAGTGACGCGTTGTTTTAGTTCAAAGTTTTCTTGCATCCACTGAGCAGCAACATCTTCCAGTTCTTTTTCTAATTGTTTATTGTCGCCTTTTTGAAGAAATGAGATAACAAACAGCGCAATAGCAGCAATTAGTAAGATAATTATGACTGTGGTCATGGGTTTTATACACACCTCTCTTCCATAAACTCTACTACTAGTTATAGCATAATTTACCTTAAAACACCATCCGAAATAAGGTTTTGTAAAGAAAATAAAAAGAAAATGCATAGAGTCCTTGCAACAACTCTCTAAAAATGATATTATTATACAGGTTTAGTAAATAAATTCGTCAGTCGGAGTTGGAGGGAAAAATAATGCGCGTTAATATTACTTTAGAATGCACTGAATGCGGTGATCGTAATTATATCACTACTAAAAATAAGCGTGAAAATCCGGAACGTATTGAATTAAAAAAATATTGTCCAAGATTGCGCCGTGTAACTTTACACCGCGAAACTAAGTAAGCAGCAGGATCTCCATTCTGTTGCTTTTTTTATTATCCGAAAGGGGGAAGTCAAGATGGAAGACAAACGCCTAATTCGAGAGAAAATTTTACGGAATCTAAATAGCATCGATAAAGTAGAACATCGCGAACGTTCTATTAAATTAGCAGAAAAACTATTCTTATTACCGGAATGGAAAAATGCAAAGATAATTGGTATAACTTTAGCGAGACATCCTGAAATTGAAACTGAAACAATTATTCTCCAAGCTAAAAAAGAAGGAAAGACTGTCTTAATTCCAAAAACATATTATCCAAGCAGAAAAATGGAATTTAAAAAGATGAATTCCGCACATCCACTTGCAAAATCTAAGTTTGGAATTTTGGAACCTAATGAACTAGCAGAAACGGTCGATAAGGAAGCAATAGATTTACTAATTGTACCTGGAGTTGCATTTAATAAAGAGCATTATCGAATCGGCTTTGGTGGCGGTTTTTATGATCGGTTCTTAGCGGATTTTCATGGTCCAACTGTATCTTTATACTTGTACGAACAAAAAATGGAGTTTGTACCTGAAAGTCATGATAAACCAGTTTCTATTCTAATTGAAGGATAAGGAAAAATAATTCTATAGAAAATAGGGTGGATTGTTTACAACACCCTTTTTTTTGCGTATAGTAGTAAATATAATTTGTAATGAAAGCAGGGATTTTTTGAGCTTCCAAGAACAATATGTCTTCTGGCGCCTAACTAATTATTTCTTGGGTGTTGAAAAATACCGTTTAATCCATCTTCATGAGGAAAAACAAGAACTTTGGTTGGAAAATACAAGCCAGAAAAAAAGACCAGTCATCCGTATCCAGATGAAAGAACTAAGTTGGGCTAATGTAGTGGAACGCGATGTGACACATACTTTACATGTTACTGAAAATCTTCGTAAGCAAATGGGGCGCTTAAAACTGCCCCTTGTGAATATTTATATAGCACCATTTGAACCAATGGGTGATATTTCGCCTTTTTTTGGACAGGCCATTGCATCTCCAAATGAAAAAGTGAAACTAGAAAATATTTTACTAGCGAACGAACAGATGAGAGAGCATCTAGATATACTTATAGAAACTTTAGAATTACCCGAAGAAGCTTTTGTTCTTCCAAATGAAATAACAAAAGAGCTAGTGGCAAAAGAGCGCGAGCAAGTAATCACGTACATTACGACGAAAGTAAATGAAGAACAAAAAGTTGCCAGAAATTCCAAACCAATTGTTACGTATACGTTCATCGGTCTTTTAATTGCAGCGTATTTATGGCTTGCTTTTCAAGGCGGAACAACGAATTCATTTAACTTAATTAAATGGGGCGGGAAGTTCAATCCACTTATTTATGCCGGCGAATGGTGGCGCTTTATTTCGCCAATCTTTCTCCACGGTGGATTAATGCACTTAGCCTCCAATGCGGTTATGTTATACATTGTTGGGGCATGGGCAGAGCGTATTTATGGAAAATCGCGTTATATCCTGATTCTACTGCTAGGTGGAATTTGCGGGAATATAGCCAGTTTTGCGCTAAATATGAATTTATCTGTTGGTGCTAGTACTGCTGTGTTCGCAGTAATGGGTGCGTTACTTTATTTAGTAGTATTAAAACCCAATCTTTATGCAAAAACTATTGGTGTTAGTATCGCATCACTTGTTGCAATCAATTTGCTTATTGATGTGTTTTCTACGCAAATTGATATCGCTGGACACATTGGTGGATTAGTTGGTGGTTTCTTACTCGCAGGAGCGTTATCGCTGCCGAAGCAATTTTTCCATTGGCGCCGACTTGCATATGGCATCTCCTTGTTGGCGGTAGCTATTTTATTTCTGTATTTTGGCTATCAAAAAGGAGAGAAACCATACGATCCAATGCAAGCTAACGTAGCTGTACAACAATATCTACAAGAACAAAATGAAAAAGAAGCAACAAAAATCACTGATACATTAATTGCAAGCGGAAGCGCTGATGGCTATTCCTATACGTATGCTGCATCGATGGCTTTGCAGAATAAGCAAGTAGATAAAGCGGAAGTGCTGGCTAAAGAAGCAATTAGTATGGATAAAGACATCCCAGAGGCTCATTATTATTTATCTGTCTGTTATAGAATAAAAGGCGATATGCCTAATGCAATCAAAGAAGCAAACAGCGCCAGACAATTATCAAGCAATCCATTTTTTGATTCTTATTACGATGAGTTAGAAAAAATCAAAGAATAAGAGGTTTTTAATGTGAAAACAGTTTATGATGTTGCCCAATTACTAAGAAAGCATGGCATTATTGTTTATTTAGGAAAGCGACAATACGACATCGAAATGATGGAATATGAGATTACAGAACTTTTTAAACATAATATTTTAGATAGAGAAGTATTTGCTAGAGCTAGAAGTATATTGAAGGAAGAATTAATCAAAGAACAACGTAAAAATAGTAGTTTAAATTAAATTGATTATAAGGAGAACAGCAGAATGAACAAAAAATTAATTGGTGTAGATTTAGGCGGGACAACAGCAAAATTAGCTATTTTAACAAAAGAAGGCGACATTGAAGAAAAATGGACTATTGATACTGACATTGCAGATAAAGGCGCCCATATCGTAAAAAATATCGGGGACTCTATCAATCAAAAATTAACGGATTTACAACTGGATAATGATACTTTTTATGGTATTGGCATGGGTACACCTGGAACAGTTAATTATGAAACAGGCACAGTTAAAGGTGCATACAACTTGGGCTGGGCAGAAGAACAAAACGTTAGTGAAGATTTAGAAAATATTACTGGCTTAAAAATAGTATTAGATAATGATGCGAATGTTGCTGCACTTGGCGAACGTTGGAAAGGCGCTGGTGAAGGTGGTGCGAATGTTGTTTTCGTAACACTTGGAACAGGCGTTGGCGGCGGAATTTTTGCAGAAGGTAAAATTTTACACGGTGTCCGCGGAGCAGCTGGTGAAATCGGCCACGTAACTGTAGTTCCAGAAAATGGTTACGATTGTACATGTGGTAAAACAGGTTGTCTAGAAACAGTGGCTTCTGCGACTGGTATTGTTCGAGTAGCGAAGGATTTAGCGAAAGAATTCACTGGCAAATCTGCACTTAAAGAGGCTATTGATAAAAACGAAACGATTACTTCTAAATTGATTTTTGAGCTAGGTGCAGAAGATGATGCTCTAGCAAATGAAACAATTGATAAAATCTCTTTCTATTTAGCTTTAGCGCTTAGCCATATTGGAAACATGTTAAACCCTGAGAAAATTATTATCGGCGGGGGGGTTTCAGCGGCAGGCGACCAATTATTAACACCGGTTAAAGATTATTTTGAAACAATGGTTTTCCCGGCAGTGAAGGAATCTACTAAATTATCTATTGCGACAAAAGGGAATGACGCAGGGATAATTGGAGCTGCATGGTTAGCATTACCAAATGAAGATTAATATTCATTTTTATAAGCTACAATAACACTCCATTATTGTAGCTTGTTTTATCAAGATATCTTTCTATAAAGCATTGTTTTAGCTTCCTATGAAAAGGGTAAAATTTTAGCATAGAGAGATTGGAGGCCAGAGATGAAAAAATCAAATGCTTTTTTGCTGATTACCTTATTGATGGGATTGGTTTTTATCTCTTTTGGTTGCTCGGAGGAAAAAGAAACACCAAAAAAGACTACAAAAGAAGTGCAAGGTGTTCAAATTAAAACAAAAGAATTCCAGCGAGTGGTTGGTTGGCTGTCAAAAGATTCTGTTTTGCTGCAAACAAAAAAGTCTGGAATTACCTATTTTGACGAATTGAATATTTATAACAAAAAGAAACGAGCTATCTTTAATACAAAAGAGTCTATTTCTGAAGTCCAAATTAGTCCGGATTATCGAAATGTCTTGCTTTATTCCGCAGAATCAGATAAAAAAGCGACAATGCGAATAATTGCTTTAGATGATGGGTCAACAGTTGCTTCTCGAGCAACAAAGCCCTTAACGACCACGTTCTATTGGAATGACGAATCACCTGAGAAAATAATGTTTGTAACTTATAGTCCGGAATGGGATTTTCAAATAGAGAATTGGGACTATACGCTAGATCAACTAGACAAAATCGATTTAGCATCTCCTTTTATTTCGTGGTATGGCGATAATTTGGTAATCTCGAATAACAAGGATAAGCGAGACGATGAAACAGGCAACCTTTATTTACAAGATATTAGAGATGAAGCAACTAAAAATTTAATTGTAGCTAATATTATGCAATTTGCTGTACACGATAATGTGCTCTTAACGATTGAGAAATCCTCTGATGAAAAATTATTGTACGATTTTAGAACGATTGGATTCCAGAATTTTTATTCTTATAATGCGGCGCGTGAGTATGACGAATTAGGCACATTTGTCCCGTATTTTGACATGAATTTTGATAAGAATACATTTTTGACTTTTGTTCCATATAAAAATGCCAAAATTAGCGGTGGGCCAAAAGAATATAAATTAGTAAAAATTGATCCAACGAATAAAAAAGAATCGACAGTGTTAGATTTAATGGATAACCAACCTATTTTATCGTACGAAACAGGAGATTTAGTTCTCTATGGTTATTTATTTGACAAAGTTATCGATACAAAAACAGGTAAAATGTATAATTTAATTAACACCCCAACTAAATCTTTTTAAAGCAACGAATTCCTGTATTTTAGGGATTCGTTGTTTTTGTTAATGTGTAACCGTTTTGTAAGATGATTTTGCAGTTAAACTCAGATAAATTGCTATTAGTAGCCTGGCAACTAATATCCGCATCGCTATAGTTGATTTCCAGTTGCTGGGAAAGTTTCGCTGTTTCCTTAGCTTCTAGTAATGCTAGGTTTAACTTGGTGGAAGCTAAATAATAATTTTGAATCATCTTTTCGTATTGGATTTGTGTTTTGAAAATAGAGGCACTACCAGTAACGATTAAAATAGTAATGAACGCAATGAAAATTGTAAATGGGAGTGTAAAAGCATTTCTCCTCATGGGATTTGTTTCGCTTCCGGTAATGGGAATACAGAGGTGTATGTCTTTGCCTGAAAATCTTGCACTTTTAGATGTAATTGACGTTCATTTTTCGTCAGTTGGTAGTCTTTTATTTTAGTGAGTAGCGGCTCGTGGCCTCTTCCGTTTACTTGGCGTCGAATCAAATCATTGTATTTGGAGTAGGTGATTAAATCATTCCCATTAGTGAAAGAAAGTGTATTATCATTCACTTGAATATTGCTGGCTTTCTCTAATTCTAATCGAGTTTGAATTAAAAAAAGTTGCCATTCTGTTGTCTGATCAATATTACTAAGTTGAATGGTTTTGTTATAGCATTCAAAAAATAAAGGAATGAGCGAACTAATACTTAAAATAATTGTGATGGATAATATTGTTTCAAGAAGAGTAAACGCCGAGGAGCCATTTCTATAAGATACATTTTTCTGCCGATTTATTTTTAGCACAGATTTGAATACCTCCTTGATAATGAAAACTTTTAATGTAATCTTCCTCATAGTTTATAGGAATGCTTTTGTGACGAAGTAGTTCGCTATGCTCGAAGATTTGCTGATAGAGCTTACTAGTTTCTTTTTGCTGATCCAATTTTTCAAAAATAGTCATAGCGGTAGGCAATAAAAAACTACATACCATGGAAAATAATAGCAATGAAACCATACTTTCAACTAAAGAGAATCCATTAATTTTATTCAATTCTAAAACGCCCCTTTCCAATTTGGAAGATTAATTTGTAATTATTAGCTGAGCTTGCTAAACGAATAGTTGAAAAACGATTAATGGATCCATCTGAACTGGAAAAACGGAAATTTTCTGTTTTAGAATGCGTTAATTTTATTGTGTCTGCAAAAGAAATAGTGTTTAGTAGTTGTGAGTTAGTTGAAGCGGTAAGCTGATTTTTCACTGGATCAAATGAAATAATGGTAACCTGTTTAGTTGTTACAGCATTTATTTGCGCCAAGTAGATGGTAGCTTTGACTTCTTCTAAAAGTTGTTTTTCCGCAAGTGTGGAAAGGGTGTTGGCGATAGGGAAGATGGTTAAAGTGATGAGCATGAAGCTAATAGATAACACGAGTAACATTTCTAGTAAAGTGAAGCCATTCGTTTTCATTTTTTCTCAGAAACGTTTCCAGAACTATCTATTTTAATGCTATTACCATTAGGGCATGACTTTTGATTTGCTTTTAAATAACCACCGCTTACTAAATCGCCAACAGAAGGAATCGCATTTTTATCTAATTGATAGGACTGAACTTGGCCTTGTACCATCGAAATAAACGCTTCGCAGCCTTTGTTATTGATGGACTTGCTTTGTGTTACGATATTTGGAATGGTTAAAAGTAGTAAAACACTTACAACTAATAACACAATTAACATTTCCACTAAGGTAAAGCCGCTTTCATCTCGCCAATCTATTTTTAGTTTAAACATTCAAACTCCTCCTCTAAATTTGGTTTACCATTGAAAACATCGGATATAAAATGGACAGGTAAATAGATACAATTAAAATGCCGATAATGATAAAAACAATCGGTTGAATAAATGAGAATAATTTTTCTGTCTTTTGAAGTGATTTCTGATGACATAAATTATAATAAAATAAGAATTCTTCTGCTAAATTACCATTTTTCTCTCCATGAATTGCAATATAATAAAGCTCTTTTTCAAATATCGGCATTTTTTCAAGGGCTTTTGTCAGTGATAGGCCTTGCTCCAATATTGGGAGAATCCGCTGAGCAATCGCCTGAAAAAATGGGGGAGATTCCTCTTGCGCGAATAGTTGCATAATATGCGTTATCGATAGCCCACTTTTTAGTAGATAACCTAGTTCTCGTGAAAAGTATTGCGAATAATGAATTCTTAAAAATTGTCGAATATATGGAATACGACAATAAAAATAAGCACGCTCGTAGGCATTTTTTTGATTTTGCTTTCTAATAATAAAACTAATAATAAGAAAAAGGCTGAGTAAAAACAGACCTAGTAAAATCGGAACTTTTTCAAGTAAGAAATAAGTGAAATTAGTTCCCAGCGATCCGCTAGTTGAGAGTTGCGAAAATAAAAGTTCGAATTTGGGTAAGAGGAAAATTCGAAGCAAGAAAAATACAACGATAACGGTGGAGAATAAGACTAAAGGATATTGAAAAGTTTTCAGTAACGCACTTTTTTCTTCGGCTCTTCTTTTCATATGGATACCAGTTTCATGAATTGTTTGCGTAAAGTAACCATGATTAGAAGCATAATGAAGTTGTGTACAAATAAATTCAGGAAATCCGCTTTGCGAAAGTGCATAAGAAAAAGAATTGCCAAGCGCGAGAGAACTGATAATTTGTTCATATCTTTTGCTATATTTTGGTGACGTAATACTTAAATAGCTAATAGATGCATCTAACGAGAACCCCTTTCCGAGCAAACTGGCAATTCTAATTAAAAATTCACCATCGTCTTTCCAATTAATGCGTTGAAAAAAAGCCATATGCAACTCCTTTCTGATAAATAGATGCTACAGGTGATTTTGGTTGAATGGGTTGTTTACTCGTGCGAAAATAGTTGGTTATATCTTGTTTAGTCAACACTTCATACAGTGCCGTTCTTTTTCGCTCTAAATGTGTGCAAAGTGGATGGCATTTTGCGCCACAAAAGGTACAATGAAGATGAACTAGTTGCTGAAAGCTGATTGCAAGCAAGCATTGTGCTAATTCTTCCGAGCTAATACCAAATTCAAGCAATCTTAATAAAACACCATAAGCATCTCCAGCGTGAACGGTGCTCAATACTAAATGGCCAGTTAGAGCGGCACGTGTAACTATTTTGGCAGTTTCTGAATCGCGGATTTCTCCGATGATTAGAATGTCAGGATCATGGCGCAACACAGAACGAATGAGCGGTGCATAGGTAATATTTGCTTTTTCGTTGATTTCAATTTGAAGGAAACCAGGCGAATAATGTTCGACGGGGTCTTCAATGGTAATGATTTGCAAGTCGTTCTTATTTTCTATAGAAGAAACTAAACTATACATCGAGCTTGATTTACCACTACCAGTACTGCCTGAAAAGAGAAATAAACCAGTTTGATTTTTACACTGTTGCACAATTTGCTTTACAGACGTAGGGAATACGCTAGATTTTAAAAATGGAATAGGAAACTTATAACGGAAGATCCGAATGACCATACTTTCATGGAAATCTTTGCTTGGCATCGTAGAAAGTCGTAAAGCGATTTTTTCTGAAGCAGTCGTTTTTTCAAAACTGCCAGATTGAGGTCTTCTTTTTTCGCTTATATCCAAAGCTGCTTGGAATTTAAGGAAAGATATTAATTTCCCACCTACATCTAATGGAAGGTATAGAAGGGGAATTAGCGTTCCATTTACTCTAAGACGAAGCAAATAGCGGTTGGGTAATGGATGAATATGGACATCACTTGCATTAACGCGGAGAGCTTGAGCTATAATATGATCTGTCATTTTTTGTGGCATATGAACCTCCTTACAAGTCATATTCTACACAACTCTCAAAAATCCTTTGAACCGTAGAATTTCACAAAAATGAAAATAGGTTTTTGCTAGCTAAAAAGGAGTAAATCTAACCTAAATTTGGACCAAAAAAAGATTTCTAACTATTTAAAGCCTCCAAAAATCTTTTTTTCGAATTCTCCACTTTTCACAATCTATGTGCAATTAGTAACAAACGTATAATAGAGCATAAATTATTCATTAAAGCCCTTACATTCCGAACCAATAGTAAAAATATCAAAATAATTAGCTTTAAAACTAATTATTTGCCGAACAATACAACTCATGATAAGCTATAGAAAAGGCAAATACATAAAAGAATTAGCGGGTGAATGTAAACAGAGAGACTGCGAAAAGCAGCGCCGACGGGGAAAGCATATTTTATGTGAAACTCTCAGGCAAAAGGATGTTTACGGGACGCAACTCTGGAGTCATTTTTTATGTCACGACAGGGCTTATGAATCAAATAAGCCTTTTTGTTATGTGAAAAAGGAGGATATAATAATGACAGAATTACTAAAAACACCAATTCATCCACTTTATGCAAAATATGGTGCGAAAACCATTGATTTTGGTGGATGGGATTTACCAGTGCAATTTGCTGGGATAAAAGCAGAACATGAAGCCGTGCGAACGGATGCAGGGTTATTTGACGTGTCTCATATGGGAGAAATTTTGGTGAAAGGCCCTGACAGTACTTCTTATTTACAGTATTTGTTATCGAATGACATAGAGAAAATCAAAGTAGGTAAAGCGCAATATAATATCATGTGCTATGAAACAGGCGGAACGGTAGACGATTTAGTGGTTTATAAGAAAGCAGAAACGGAATACATACTTGTCGTTAATGCGGCAAACACGGAAAAAGATTTTGAATGGATGGTAAAGAATGTTCGCGGAGATGTGACTGTTACCAACGTATCTTCAGAATTTGGACAACTAGCTCTTCAAGGACCAAATGCGGAAAAAATTCTTTCCAAGTTAACCGATGTTGATTTGAGTGCGATAAGTTTCTTTGGTTTTGTGGAGGATGCGGATGTAGCGGGTGTAAAAACGATCATTTCGAGAAGTGGTTATACCGGGGAAGATGGATTTGAAATTTACATGCAAAGTGCTGATGCTGGCAAAGTTTTTGAAGCAATTTTAGCTGAAGGTGTAGCGCCGATTGGTCTGGGTGCTCGTGATACGCTTCGTCTTGAAGCCGTACTTGCGCTTTATGGACAAGAATTGAGTAAAGATATTACGCCGCTCGAAGCTGGGTTGAATTTTGCTGTGAAATTGAAAAAAGAAGCAGATTTTATTGGTAAAGAAGCACTTATCGACCAAAAAGAAGCAGGATTAGCAAGGAAATTGGTTGGTATTGAATTAATCGAGCGAGGCATACCACGTCACGATTATCCAGTATTTTTAAATGAGCAAGAGATTGGTGTCGTTACTTCAGGTACGCAATCACCCACGCTTGGAACGAATATTGGTTTAGCTTTAATTGATACGGCATATACAGAATTAGATCAAGAATTAGAAGTAGGGATACGAAATAAAAAAATAAAAGCAAAAGTAGTCCCAATACCATTTTATAAACGCGCAAAGTAAAAAGGAGGAAATAATATGGCAAAACATCGTTATTTACCAATGACGGAACAAGATGAAAAGGAAATGCTTGATGTGATAGGGGTTAAGTCGATTGATGACTTATTTCAAGATATTCCAGAAAAAATTAGATTTAAGCGGGATTATGATTTAAAACCAGCGAAATCAGAACCAGCTCTTTTACGAGAATTGTCTAAACTTGCTTCTAAAAATGCCAATACAACAGAATATGCGTCCTTTTTAGGAGCGGGTGTGTATAGTCACTATATTCCGACTGTGGTAGATCATGTCATTTCACGTTCGGAATTTTATACAGCTTATACGCCTTATCAGCCGGAAATTTCGCAAGGGGAATTACAAGCGATTTTTGAATTCCAAACGATGATTGCGGAATTAACGGGGATGGATTTAGCGAATTCTTCGATGTATGACGGCGGGACAGCACTTGCGGAAGCGGCGATGCTAGCAAGTGGGCATACCAAACGCAAAAAAATTCTTATTTCAGGTGCCGTTCATCCAGAAAGTACGAATGTGTTAAAAACCTATGCAACTGGCCAACATATTGAAGTGGAAGTTATCCCAGAAGTGGATGGCAAAACGGATATCGAAGCTTTGAAAAAAGCTCTTTCGGATGATATCGCAGGTTTTGTTGTGCAATATCCGAACTTTTATGGTCAAGTAGAACCTTTAGCAGAATTAGAAAAATTAGTTCATGAAAATGATTCTTTACTACTCGTTTCTAGTAATCCGCTATCTCTTGGTTTACTCACGCCGCCGGGAGAATTTGGCGCGGATATCGTTGTTGGCGATTCACAAGTATTTGGTATTCCAGAATCATTTGGCGGACCGCACTGTGGTTTCTTTGCTGTAACAACTAAATTAATGCGTAAAGTTCCAGGGCGTTTAGTTGGGGAAACGGTAGATGAAAACGGGAAGCGTGGTTACGTACTAACACTGCAAGCGCGCGAACAACATATTCGCCGCGACAAAGCGACTTCTAATATCTGTTCCAACCAAGCCTTAAATGCGCTAGCTTCTTCTGTTGCTATGGCGACACTCGGAAAAACAGGTCTAGTAGAAATGGCGAAACAAAATCTAGATAAATCTCATTACGCGAAACAAAAATTCCGTGACCATGGTTTTGAAGTGCTGTTTTCTGACGGATTTTTCAATGAGTTTGTTGTGAAACTTTCCAAATCAATCAAAGAAGTGAATGAATCGCTTTTAGATGAAGGAATTATTGGCGGGTATGATCTTGGATTTTATGATGCTAAATACGACCAACATATGCTTATAGCAGTAACAGAAATGCGTACAAAAGAGGAAATTGATGCCTTTGTGGCGAGCTTGGAGGGTGTAAAATGAATTTAGAAGAAACAATGCCGTTAGTATTTGAACGCTCGATTCCGGGAAGAATTGGTTTTAGTTTGCCAGAAAGTGATGTTCCCGAAACAAACGCCTCCGATTATTTTGATCAAGCCTATATTCGTTCCACTCCAGCAGATTTGCCTGAATTGAGCGAACTGGAAATTATGCGTCATTATACGAATTTATCCAACCATAATTTCGGAGTAGACTCTGGTTTTTATCCGCTTGGTTCTTGTACGATGAAATATAATCCGAAAATCAATGAAAAAGTAGCGCGATTCCCCGGATTTGCCAATATTCATCCGAACCAACCAGAAAGCTCTGTTCAAGGCGCACTGGAGTTGCTATATGATTTACAAACAAGCTTAGTTGAAATTACAGGCATGGATGAAGTAACCTTGCAACCAGCCGCTGGAGCACACGGCGAATGGACTGGCTTAATGCTCATTCGTGCTTTCCATGAAAAAAATGGCGATACAAAACGAACCAAAGTAATCATCCCGGACTCAGCGCACGGAACAAACCCAGCGTCCGCAGCAGTTGCCGGATTTGATGTTGTCACGGTTAAATCCAATGAAAAGGGACTTGTCGATGTTGCTGATTTGAAAAAAGTAGTAGGCGAGGATACTGCCGCGCTAATGTTAACAAATCCAAATACACTAGGTCTTTTCGAAAAAGATATTGTTGAAATGGCAGAAATTGTCCATGCGGCAGGTGGTAAATTGTATTACGATGGCGCTAACTTAAATGCAATCATGGCTAAGGTTAGACCTGGAGACATGGGCTTTGACGTTGTACATTTAAATTTACACAAAACATTCACTGGTCCTCATGGCGGCGGTGGTCCGGGTTCTGGCCCAATCGGCGTAAAAAAAGAATTAATTCCATTTTTACCAACACCAGTTCTTACGAAAAAAGAAGAAGTGTACACATTTGATTACAATTATCCTGATTCTATCGGTCGTGTGAAACCTTATTATGGTAACTTCGGCATCAATGTTCGCGCATATACGTACATTCGCACAATGGGGCCAGATGGCTTGAAATTAGTAACAGAGTATGCCGTTTTAAATGCCAACTATATGATGCGCAAACTGCAAGAAGCGTATGATTTACCATTTGAGCAAGTTTGCAAACACGAATTTGTTTTAAGCGGTAATAGACAGAAGAAACTTGGCGTCCGCACCGTTGATATCGCGAAACGTTTGTTAGACCATAATTTCCACCCGCCGACAGTTTATTTCCCATTAATCGTTGGCGAAGCAATCATGATTGAACCAACCGAAACAGAATCGAAAGAAACGCTAGATTCATTTATAGATACGATGCTAAAAATTGCTAAAGAAGCAGAAGAAAACCCTGAGATCGTTCAAGAAGCGCCGCATAGCACGTATGTGAAACGCTTAGATGAGACAAGGGCTGCGAGAAAACCAATTTTACGTTATCAAAAAGAAGTTTAAAAAAAGCCTTGCTGTGAAATATCACGGCAAGGCTTTTTCTTATTTAGATTTAGTTTTTCCTGTCCATCTACGGTAACCGCCTTTAAGCTGATACACTTGTTTGTAGCCGCGTTTATAAAGCATAATTGCTGCGCGGTTACTACGTTGTGCAGTTTGGCAGTACAAGTAAACTGGTAAATCTTGACGAATTTCTGTTGTACGGTTTTTCATTTGTGTAACTGGAATATTTCTAGCTCCAAGAATATGTCCAGCATCGAATTCATTTGGCTCGCGAACATCAATTAACTGTGCTTTACGATAACCTTTTTTAAATTCTTCTTCTGTTAAAACTTTTAGTGCTTTGCGTCGCATTACAAACTGGTAAATTTCGTATCCTAAAAGAATAACCAGAATGATAATTGCTATAATCCAACTAATCAATTGTGTAAACCCCTTTCATCCTGAAAACTGCTTTTTCTAAAGCATCCTTTTCTATTATAACTTATTTTTTGCCACCATCAATCACTTTGAAAGAAGATTTTCGTTTTTTCTTTGTTTTTTTCTTCGGATCATGTAAGTTTTTGGATTGTTTCACCGCTTTTTGATAATTGCTATCTGTTTTTCTATTAGCAAAAAGTCGTAGCAGTAGGGTGAAAATCAGTGTTCCGACTAAAACGGAAATAATCAATACGAGAAATGATTTAAAACCACCCATCAAAAGTCCGATACCAACGAGCGCAAGTAAAACGATAACAATAAGAGGATATTTCTTCAAATCAATTCACTCCTATTCTAAAAGTTCCAGATTCTCCGGTTCAGTTGCATTTACTGGTGCACCTTCTTTTTCAACGCGTAAAAGTTCATTAAATGATGCGATGGCAACTTCTACTTGATCATCAGATGGCTCTTTGGTTGTAAGAAGTTGTAGCCATAACCCTGGAACACCTAAATATTTAAGCACAGGAATATTACGACATTTATTCGTTAATTGTAACACTTCGAACGCTACGCCAAGCACGACAGGAATAAGTAAAATCCGGTCGACAACGCGAAGCCAAAGCGGATCTGTCGGTACGAGTAAATAAATAAACATACCAACAATAACCGTAAATAAAATAAAACTACTACCACAACGATAATGCAATCGCGATTGTTTTTGTACATTTTCAACTGTTAACGGTAAATTTTCTTCATAACAATTGATTACTTTATGCTCAGAACCGTGATATTGAAAAACTCGCTTAATAATTGGAGTCTGAGAAACAGCGAAAATATAAGTTAATAGAAGAATTAATTTGAAAAAGCTTTCTAAAAATACTTGTGCTGTATCCCCAGGAACGATTGGACGGAATAACTCTGCTAAGAACACAGGGATGAGCGTCATCACAAATTTAGCAAAAACGAACGATAAGATACCAATGACCGCAACGCCTAACCACATCGCGACTTTTGATTCTTTCTTTTCAATTTTTTCTTCTTCTACGGGATTGTTTGGATCTTCATCATATCGGTCTGTCGCAAAAGCGAGATGTTTGGAACCGATGGCGCTAGATTCAATTAATGCAACAATACCTCTTAAAAAAGGAATTTTTTTCATTCGCATAACCCAAACTGGACTATGTTTTTCTAAATAAAAATATTCTAATGAACCATCTATACGTCTAACTGCTGTTACTGTCTGTTTTCTGCCGCCAAACATGACGCCTTCTACTACAGCTTGTCCACCATAAGATGGTACGTTTTGTTTGCTCAAAGTTTTCACCAGCCTATTCATGTTTACTAATATGTTATTTTACGCTAAAAACAGTTTTTCGTATAGCGCAAAACGTCTAAAAAAAGTTATTTTTTCTAAATTGTGATAAAATAGTTTCGAACGCGTCTAATAATGCGATTTTTGCGCGCCGAAAATTTTAAAAAAGTGGGGGAATAGAAATGTCTAATTTAACTAAAATTCAAGAAACACTAGGCAAGGAAAAGATAGAAGCGGCTCTTGTCACAAGTGAATTTAATAGAAGGTATGTATCAGGTTTCACTGGAACGAGCGGTGTAGCACTTATTTTACCGGAAAAAGCTTATTTTGTAACAGATTTCAGATATACAGAACAAGCAGCGAAACAAGCAGAAGGATATGAAATTGTTCAACACGCGGGTCCGATTTTTGATACGGTAGAAGAGTTATTAATTAAACACGATACAAAAACACTTCATTTTGAAGCAGATTATGTGACTGTATCTGAATTCAAACAAATGGAGCGTGTATTTAACCGCCAACTGATTCCGCTAACTGGCTTCTTTGAAGAAATGCGTAAAGTAAAAACGGCGAGTGAACTTAAAGCAATTCGCACAGCTTGTGATATTGCTGATGCTGCTTTTGCGCACATCATTAAATTCATCAAACCAGGCATGGCAGAAATCGAAGTATCGAATGAGTTAGAATTCTTCATGAGACGTGCCGGAGCTACTTCCTCTTCTTTTGATACAATCGTTGCCTCAGGTGTTCGTTCTGCGTTACCTCATGGTGTTGCATCAGATAAAAAAATTGAAGTTGGCGATTTTGTCACAATGGATTATGGTTGTTACTATGATGGTTATTGCTCAGACATGACTAGAACTATCGCGATTGGTGAACCTGCTGAAAAACTAAAAGAAATCTATCAAATCACTTTAGATGCACAATTAAAAGTAATTGATAGCTTAAAACCAGGTATGACTGGAATTGAAGCTGATGCGATTGCACGTGATTATATCGCTTCTTTCGGATACGGCGATGCGTTTGGCCACTCATTAGGTCATGGTATTGGACTAGAAATTCACGAAGGACCAAACTTATCATTCAAAAGCCCGCAAAAATTAGAAGTTGGCCACGTAGTTACGGATGAACCAGGTATTTATTTACCAGGAATCGGCGGCGTTAGAATTGAAGACGATCTATTAATCACAGAAACAGGTAATGAGATTCTTACCCATTCATCAAAAGAATTAATTATTTTATAAAATTCCTTTGTAACTTTGCTTATTTTATGGTTAAATAAGGAAGAATGAGCGTATTTTTAAGCTCCCAAATAAAAGATATTTTTCAAATTACAGGAGGATAAACATGATTTCAGTAAATGATTTTCGGACAGGTTTAACGATAGAAGTAGACAACGGTATTTGGCGCGTGCTAGATTTCCAACATGTAAAACCAGGTAAAGGCGCAGCATTCGTGCGTTCCAAACTACGTAATCTTCGTACTGGGGCAATCCAAGAAAAAACATTCCGTGGCGGCGAAAAAGTAGCAAAAGCACAAATCGATAACCGCAAAATGGCTTACTTATATGCTGATGGAACGAATCATGTTTTCATGGATAACGAATCTTATGAACAAATTGAACTTCCAGAAACACAAATTGCACACGAACTTAAATTCCTAAAAGAAAATATGGAAATTAATATCGTTATGTACCAAGGCGAAACAATCGGAATCGACTTACCTAACACAGTAGAATTAGTTGTTGCGGCAACTGATCCTGGAATTAAAGGTGATACATCTTCAGGTGGTTCTAAACCAGCTACACTTGAAACAGGACTTGTTGTACAAGTACCATTTTTCGTTAATGAAGGTGACAAACTAGTTATCAATACAACCGAAGCATCGTATGTTTCTCGGGCGTAAGAAAGAATCATTTACTACAGCTGGAGTTAATTCTTCAGCTGTTTTTCTATTTATGAGCGCTTCTGGTACACCTTTTGAATAAAAAGTATGGTACAATAAGGACAATGCGTGATTAATGCAATTTTTTATTTTTAGTATTATTAAGGAGTGTAAATGGTATGTTATCAATAGATGAAATTAAACAGCTAATTGAGCTGATTGACGAATCAACCCTAGATGAATTTGAGTTAGAAACGAAAGATAGTAAGATTTTGCTTAAAAAGAATAAAACAGTTGTTACCCAAGCTGTTCAAGAAGCGGCAGTTATTGCCCAAGCACCAATTCAAGCAGCAGTGGCTCCTGTTCAAGCAGCAGCTCCTCAAGCAGAAGCTAGTGCAGCAGAAGATGCGAATCTAGAAGTAATTACATCTCCAATGGTTGGGACTTTTTATGCGTCTGCTTCACCAGAAGATGCTAATTTTGTTAGCGTTGGGTCTAAAGTATCCGCACAATCTGTTGTATGTATTGTAGAAGCAATGAAATTATTCAATGAAATTACTGCTGATATCGACGGAGAAATTGCAGAAGTGCTTGTTTCAAGTGGCGAATTAGTCGAATTTGGACAACCACTTTTCAAAGTTAGAAAAAAATAAGGGGTCGAAAAACATGATTAAAAAAGTACTGGTAGCGAACCGTGGAGAAATCGCTGTCCGTATCATTCGCGCTGCAAAAGAACTTGGAGTGGAGACAGTGGCGATTTATTCGGAAGCAGATAGAGAAGCGCTACATATTCAGCTAGCGGATGAAGCTTATTGTGTAGGTCCTGCGGCAACAAAAGATAGTTATTTAAATATGTCAAACATTATTAGCCTTGCTGTTTTAACAAACTGTGACGCTATTCATCCTGGCTATGGTTTCTTAGCCGAAAATGCAGATTTCGCCGAACTGTGCGAAGACTGCAATATTACTTTTATCGGACCAAGTGCTGCCGCTATTTCGCAAATGGGTACAAAAGACGTTGCCCGCGAAACAATGCGCAAAGCAGGCGTTCCAATCGTTCCTGGTTCACAAGGGATTGTTGCGGATGTGGAAGACGGTAAAAAAATCGCCAAGAAAATCGGTTATCCGGTAATCATTAAAGCAACAGCTGGCGGTGGCGGTAAAGGTATTCGTGTAGCTGAAAATGAAGAGAAATTAGTCTCTGGTATTCATACGACGCAACAAGAAGCCGAAGCAGCATTTGGTGATCCAGGTGTTTACCTTGAAAAATATATTCAAGATTTCCGCCATGTCGAAATTCAAGTGCTTGCCGATAACCATGGTAATGTTATCCATCTAGGGGAACGTGATTGTAGTATTCAACGTCGCTTACAAAAGCTAATTGAAGAATCACCATCACCTGCCATTGATGAAAAAACACGCCAAAAAATGGGTAAAGCAGCCGTTAAAGCTGCCAAAGCCGTGAATTATTCTGGTGCAGGAACAATCGAATTTATTTACGATCATCACGAAAATAACTTCTACTTTATGGAAATGAATACTCGTATCCAAGTAGAGCATCCTGTAACTGAGCTTGTAACTGGAATTGATTTAGTTAAACAACAATTTTTAGTTGCTTCAGGCGAAGAGCTTGAAATTAAGCAAGCAGATGTGAAATTAACAGGTTGGGCAATGGAATGTCGGATTAACGCTGAAAATCCGGAGAAAAACTTTATGCCAGCTCCAGGAGAAATTAAATTTTATCTTCCTCCAGGTGGCTTAGGTGTCCGAATTGATTCCGCAGCTTATCCAAACTACAAAATCCCGCCATATTATGATTCGATGATTGCTAAAGTAATTTGTTACGCAGAAACACGTGAAGAAGTTATTCAAAAAATGAAACGTGCATTGTCGGAATTTGCTATTGATGGTATTCCTTCGACAATTCCATTCCATTTACGCGTGTTAGATAATGATGTATTTTTATCAGGCGATTTCAATACAAAATTCTTGGAGCAAAACGATGTAATGAATCTTTCTAAGGAGGGCTAAATAATGGCTTATACAAAAGATTTGCGAAAACAAAATGATGCACCGCTTGGCAAAATTGAGATTGCACCAGAAGTAATCGGCGTAATCGCTGGACTGGCTGCAAGTGAAATTGAAAACGTTGCTTATATGCAAGGTGGCTTCGCGACAGAAATGCGCGAAAAATTCAGTGGTGCTGTAAACTACCGTAAAGGCGTAAAAGTAGAACTAACCGAAGAAGGAATTCTAATCGAACTTTATTGTTCAGTCTTATTTGGCGCAACAATTCCACTTGTTGCTCAAAATATTCAAGATGCTGTCAGAGATACCATTTTTAATATGACTGGTTTAAATGTACTCGAAATCAACGTTCACATCGTTGGAGTACAATTTGAAAAAACAGAAACACTTTCCTTCGATGATTTTGAGCTATAAAATTCAAGGAACAAAAGGAGCAGCTTTAACATGAAAAGAAGAGAGGCGCGCGAGAAAGCACTTCAAGCACTATTCCAAATAGAGCTAAACGAAATGTCGCTAGATCAAGCAATTAAAAACATCATGGAAGACGAACAAGACGACTATATGGAAAAATTAGTCGAAGGTGTTATGGCTAATAAAGCAGAAATTGATGCTATCATTGAGCCTAACTTAGACAATTGGCGTATGGATCGTTTGAGTAAAGTCGATTTATCTTTACTTCGCGTGAGTGTTTATGAAATTAAGTACTTGGATGATGTGCCAAATAGAGTTAGTTTGAATGAGTCCATCGAAATTGCAAAAATTTACAGTGATGAAAAATCAAGTAAATTTATTAATGGCGTACTTGCTAATATTGCACCTGAAGATAAATAAGCTTGACTGAGTGCAAGGGGATTCTCTTGCACTCCCTTATTTCGTGATTTTTTAAGGATAATTACGTTAAAAGTATTTTTAAGGGGGCAATACTCATGGGAGAAATTATTGACGGCAAAAAGTTAGCAAAAGAAATTCAAGAAAAAGTTACGAGTGAAGTAGCTGAATTAGCAAAAACAGGTAAAAAACCAGGCCTTGCAGTCGTGCTCGTAGGCGACAATCAAGCATCACGTACATATGTAAGAAATAAACAAAAACGCACAGAAGAAGCAGGAATGAAATCCGTTTTAATTGAACTTCCAGAAAATGTAACAGAAGAGAAATTATTATCTGTAGTGGAAGAATTAAACGAAGACAAAACAATCCACGGTATTCTCGTGCAGTTACCATTACCAAAACATATCTCAGAAGAAAAAGTAATTGATACAATTAGCTATGACAAAGATGTTGACGGTTTCCATCCAGTGAATGTAGGTAACTTATTCATCGGAAAAGATTCTTTTGTTCCTTGCACACCAGCAGGAATTATTGAGTTAATAAAATCGACCGGCACTCAAATAGAAGGTAAACGCGCGGTAGTTATTGGTAGAAGTAACATTGTAGGTAAACCAGTAGCACAATTACTGTTAAATGAAAATGCGACAGTAACGATTGCGCACAGCCGCACAAAAGATTTACCACAAGTAGCGAAAGAAGCGGATATTCTTGTTGTTGCAACAGGTTTAGCTAAATTCGTGAAAAAAGATTACATCAAACCAGGTGCGATTGTTATTGATGTTGGCATGGACCGAGATGAAAACAATAAATTATGCGGTGATGTTGATTTTGATGAAGTTGTGGAAGAAGCGGGATTCATTACGCCGGTACCAGGTGGTGTTGGCCCAATGACAATCACGATGTTACTTGCTAACACATTAAAAGCAGCGAAACGCATTTGGAAAACGAATTGATTAATTGGATGTGAAATGATGGAGCAAGATAAATATTTGACGGTAGCAGCAATAACCAAATATATTGAAAAAAAGTTTGAAGTAGATCCTTACATGAAACAAGTTTTTGTGCGCGGAGAAATTTCGAATTTAAAACAACCGGCGAGTGGACATCTATATTTTACGGTAAAAGATGAATTTGCGATGCTTCGTTCTGTCATGTTTCACAAAGCAGTTCAAAAGATTGGTTTTGTCCCAGAAGATGGTATGAATGTACTTATCACAGGGCGAATTGGCGTATTCAACAAAGCTGGACGTTATCAGTTTTACGCAGAACATATGGAACCAGATGGCGTTGGCGCGCTTTATATTCAATTCGAGCAATTAAAAGCACAATTAGAAAAGGAAGGGCTTTTTGCGGAAACGCATAAAAAAGTGCTTCCTTCTTTCCCGTCCAAAGTCGCTGTAGTTACATCAAAAACTGGTGCAGCTGTTCGCGATATACTGACGACGATTCACCGCAGAATGCCTTCCGTAGAAGTGATTGTCTACCCGACGATTGTTCAAGGGGAGAAAGCAGCTCAAAAAATTGTCGAAAACATTGGCCGTATTAATCAACGGAATGATATAGATGTCATGATTATTGGGCGTGGTGGTGGCTCACTGGAAGAACTATGGGCTTTTAATGAAGAACCAGTTGTTCGAGCAGTATATGATTCCGATGTACCAGTTATCTCGGCAGTAGGACATGAAACCGATTTTGCTTTAAGTGATTTTTCTGCCGATGTCCGGGCGGCAACACCAACTGCAGCAGCTGAACTTGCTGTTCCTGACTATCGTGATTTAGAAGAGCGGTTAGCAGAACGCAAATACCGATTACGCGCAGTAACAAGACAACTATTAGAAAGAAAAGAACGTTCATTAGAGCAACTGAAACAACATTTAATGCTAAATGGTCCCAAGCATCAATTAGAGCAACAAATGGAACGAACAGATTATTTTGCCGAACGATTAAATAATGCTTTTTCCAAACAAATATTTGTCAAACAAACAGCGTTCCAGCGATTAAATGACCGGTTACATTATTACCATCCGAAAAAAGAAATCGAACTTCAAAAAGAACAGATCGCGTTACGCCAACAAGCTTTAGATAAAGCAATGAAACAACTTTTGAAAGATAAACAACAAACTTTCTTTAGGCAAGTCGATGCGCTAGAACATCTAAGTCCTCTTTCTTTATTGAAGCGGGGATTTGGTGTAACGTATAAAGAAAATATACTGGTTAAATCGGTGAAAGAGCTGGAAGTTGGCGATAATATCCAAGTGAAAATGCAAGGCGGACACATAGATGCACTCATTACCGCAAAGGAGGAAGATACAAGTGGCAACTAAAAAGAAAACTTTTGAAGAAGCAATTGCAGAACTAGAAACAATCGTAGAAGCGCTCGAAAATGGTAGTGCCTCACTCGAAGATTCTCTCGACATGTATCAAAAAGGAATCGAATTAACGAAATTGTGCCAAGATAAATTACAAGCAGCAGAAAAACGAATGGCAAAAGTAGTCACAGATGCAGGAGAAGAAATTCCTTTTGAAGCGGATGGTGAATAAATTTGCAGGATTTAACAGTTTTTCTAGAACATTATAAGAAAGTAATCGATGAGTCGCTTTTTAAAGAAATAAGCGCACGTAATATCGAGCCGAAATTAAAAGAGTCGATGTTGTATTCAGTTCAGGCAGGTGGAAAGCGAATACGGCCGATGCTTGTTTTCGCAACGCTACAGGCTTTAAATGCAGATCCACTTTTAGGCGTAAGAACGGCAACTGCATTAGAAATGATTCATACGTATAGCTTAATTCATGATGATTTACCAGCAATGGACAATGATGATTATCGTCGCGGAAAATGGACCAATCATAAAATTTTTGGCGATGCGACAGCCATTTTAGCGGGGGATGCTTTGCTTACGCTGGCATTTTCCATTTTGGCTGAAGATGAAAATCTATCTTTTGAAACGCGTCTATCTTTAATTAAGGAAATTAGTTTTAGCAGCGGGGCAGAAGGAATGGTTGGCGGACAGCAAGCGGATATGGAAGCCGAAAACAAACAAGTGACGCTAGAAGAGCTATCATCTATTCATGCACGGAAAACGGGTGAATTATTAATTTTTGCAGTAACTTCTGCTGCGAAAATTGCGGAAGCGGATCCGGAACAAACAAAACGATTACGGATTTTTGCAGAAAATATCGGGATTGGTTTTCAAATTAGCGACGATATTTTAGATGTAATTGGCGATGAAACAAAAATGGGTAAAAAGACAGGGGTGGATGCTTTTCTGAATAAAAGTACCTATCCCGGATTACTCACGTTAGATGGTGCCAAAAGGGCATTAAATGACCATATGTCAATTGCAAAGTCAGCGCTTTCAGGCCATGATTTTGATGATGAAATTCTCTTGCAACTTGCTGATTTAATCGCACTTAGAGAAAATTAATCATAATTATCTAGTAATTTCAAAAAAATTTCACATATATAATTCAATTTGATTTGCTTTTCCTAAAATACCGTGTTATACTAATGTAAGATTATTTTTGTGGGTGAAAGATACGATTGTGAACAACTTTCCATCTCGTGCCGTTAAGCAAGAATAGTAAATAATTAGTGTGCATAACACACGAGGAGGAACATGAACATGGAACAAGGTACAGTAAAATGGTTTAACGCAGAAAAAGGATTTGGTTTTATCGAACGCGAAAACGGTGACGATGTATTCGTACATTTCAGCGCTATCCAAGGCGACGGATTCAAATCTTTAGACGAAGGTCAAGCAGTAACTTTCGACGTTGAAGAAGGCCAACGCGGACCTCAAGCAGCTAACGTTCAAAAAGCGTAATTCTATTTTTTGAATAAGAAAAAGCAAATCATTTCGGTGATTTGCTTTTTTATTTGCCTAAAATTACTTTACCTTGTTTGGTTTAACTGCAATTGTTTGCTATAATAAGAACAATTAATTGAGAAAAAAGACCTTGCACGTATTCATGCGAGTGGCTCTTTGGAAAGTGAGTTGTTTTTATTTGGATCTTTTAAAGATAAAGGATCCCTCCTTTATTAAACAGTTGGATATACAAGAATTAGAAGCACTTGCGGCAGATATACGCACTTTTTTAATTACTTCTACTTCCAAATCAGGTGGGCATATTGGCCCGAATCTTGGTGTGGTAGAACTAACGATTGCGCTGCATTACACTTTTAATAGTCCAACAGATAAATTTATTTGGGATGTTGGCCACCAGTCTTACGTGCATAAAATTTTAACTGGAAGGGCGAATCAATTTGATACATTACGCCAGCACGGTGGTTTAGACGGATTTCCGAAGCGAAAAGAATCTGTTCATGATGTATTTGAAACAGGCCACAGCTCGACTTCTTTGTCTGCAGCGGCCGGAATGGTCATTGCGAGAGATATAAAAAAAGAGGATTTTTATGTAATTCCGATAATTGGTGATGGCGCGCTAACTGGCGGCATGGCCCTGGAGGCTTTGAATCATATAGGCGATATGGACAAAGATATGATTGTGATTTTAAATGATAATGATATGTCGATTGCGCCGAATGTGGGTGCGCTCCATAACGTACTTGGAAAACTAAGAACATCCGATAAACCCCAACGGACAGAAACGAATGTTGGTAGTACTTTTTTTGAAGAATTAGGATTTATGTACCTCGGGCCAATTGATGGGCATAATGTAGAAGATATTATTACTAACTTAGAATTTGCTAAACGCACGAAAGGGCCTGTACTCCTCCATGTCGTTACGAAAAAAGGAAAAGGGTATCAACCGGCCGAATTGGATTCTCGTGGAACCTGGCACGGTACAGGGCCATATAAAGTGGAAACAGGTAGTTTTATTAAGCCGGTTAAGCGAGCACCGTCATGGAGTTCAATTATTAGTAATGAATTAATACGTTTAGCGGAAAGCGACGAACGGATTGTTGCGATAACTCCAGCGATGCCAGTCGGCTCCAAACTAGAAAAATTTGCGCAAGCTTTTCCAGAGCGGTTTTTTGATGTCGGAATTGCCGAACAGCATGCGACAACGATGGCGGCTGGTTTAGCTACCCAAGGAATGAAACCGTTCCTCGCAATCTATTCCACTTTTTTGCAAAGAGCTTATGACCAATTAGTTCATGATGTTAGTCGGCAAAAATTGAATGTTGTCATTGGCATCGATCGAGCTGGTCTCGTTGGTGCTGATGGCGAAACACATCAAGGTATTTTTGATATTTCATTTTTGAATAGTATTCCGAATATGACGATTACGATGCCGAAAGATGAAGTCGAAGCGAGGCAGTTAATGGATACAGCTTTTGCTTATGATGATGGGCCGTTTGCGATTCGTTATCCGCGTGGAAATGGACCTGGCGAAGCATTTACTGGAGCTAGCAAGCTTATACCAATTGGACAGTGGGAAACGCTCATTCAGCCTGTTGATGCCGTTATTGTAACTTTTGGACCAACCATTCAACTAGCGCTTAAAGCGGCGAAACAGTTAGAGGCAGAAGGACGTCACGTTGGAGTAATTAATGCGCGTTACATTAAACCGCTAGACGAAGCACTCCTACACCAAATTTTAAAGCGAAAAATCCCTATTTTAACAGTGGAGGAATCGTTATTAAAAGGCGGATTTGGCGCGAGTGTGTTAGAATTTATTGAAGCAAATAATTATACGGATGTAGCGATACACCGAATTGGATTACCAGACGAATTTATTAGCCATGGTTCAGTGCCGTTAATATTGGAATCGTTTGGCATATCGGATGCTGGAATTGTATTAAAAATAAAAGAAATGCTCGCACAAAGCGAGAAGTTAAGGGCGAAGAAACTATGACAATAAAAAAAGAACGCGCAGATATTCTGCTAGTAGAACAAGGACTATTTGAAACAAGAGAAAAAGCAAAACGCGCTATTATGGCGGGGATTGTTTATCGAAAAGAAGAGCGTGTAGATAAACCGGGAGAAAAAATCCCTGTTGATAGCGAACTTCAAGTAAAAGGAAAGCAAATGCCTTATGTGAGTCGCGGCGGCTTAAAGCTAGAAAAAGCCTTACAAGTATTTGATTTCGATGTAAAAGACAAACTAATGCTGGATATTGGGGCTTCAACAGGTGGCTTTACGGACTGTGCTTTGCAAAATGGAGCAAGACATTCGTATGCATTAGATGTTGGTTATAATCAGCTTGCATGGAAACTACGTAATGATGACCGTGTGACTGTGATGGAACGAACCAATTTCCGTCATGTAACGCCAGCTGATTTTGGAGAAGGTTTAGCTGATTTTGCGACAATTGATGTTTCCTTTATTTCGCTCAAACTGATTTTACCGGTACTTAGAACGGTGCTTGTGACGGGTGGCGATGTGATGACGCTTATCAAACCGCAATTTGAAGCCGGACGGGAACAAGTTGGCAAAAAAGGGATTATTCGCGATCCAGCAGTACACACATCTGTTGTGGAAAATATCGTTCAATTTGCGCTAGATAATGGCTATGACTTGATGGGACTTGATTTCTCACCTATTACAGGCGGCGAAGGAAACATCGAATTTATCGCACATCTTAAGTGGACTGGCGAAGAAACTGGAACAAGTCATTTGGAACCAGATGCGATTGCAAAACTTATCACAAAAGCACATACAAAATTAGATAAATAATGTATACCGGAAAGCAGCGATGTTTTCCGGTTTTTGCTTTTACCATGCTATTTCGGCTCGTTTCGCAATGTATTTCTTATGTATAAAGTATTAAAGAAACTTTTCTTGCATAAATTTGCACTAATTCCGTGACTTTATGCGTTTTTTCGGATAAGATGTAAGTAGAAAATTATCGTGAGGTGAAGAAGGAATGAATAAAGGTCATCGTCATATTATTATTCGAGAATTGATTACATCTAATGAGATTGACACGCAGGAAGATTTAGTAGAACTTCTATTAGAACGCGATGTTAAAGTCACCCAAGCAACCGTTTCCCGTGATATTAAAGAACTTCATCTTGTCAAAGTTCCAACACAAACAGGCGGATATAAATATAGTCTACCTGCCGATAATAGTTTCAACCCACATCAAAAACTAAAACGCGCTTTGATTGATTGCTTTATTGGCATTGATAATGTGCAATTTATGATTATTTTAAAAGTAATGCCGGGAAATGGGAACTCTGTTGGTGCGCTAATAGATAACCTCGACTGGCCAGAAAAAGCTGGAACTATTTGTGGAGACGACACGTGTTTAATTATTTGTCGCTCAGAAGAAAATGCGAAAACATTAACAGATCGTTTTATAGATATGCTTTAAAATTTGTTGGAGGTGAAAGATTTTGCTTCAAGAAATGACAATTAAAAACTTTGCTATCATCGAATCGCTTTCATTAACTTTTCAAGAAGGGATGACGGTATTAACAGGGGAGACCGGCGCTGGTAAATCAATTATTATTGATGCGCTTGGTCTTCTTGTTGGCGGACGTGGTTCGGCAGACTTTATCCGTCACGGCGAGGAACGCTTGGAACTTCAAGGGCTATTCGGATTAGCTGAGGATAATCTCGCTTGCCGCAATGCACTTTTAGAAAATGGGATAGATGCTTCAGATGATATGGTCGTTTTGGAACGTAGCTTGTTTCGCTCAGGGAAAAATAGTTGCCGAATTAACGGAAAACTAGTTACAACGGTTCTCTTGCGCCAAATCGGTTCTAAATTAATCGATATTCATAGCCAACACGAACATCAGGAATTGATGAATGAGGAGTTTCATTTATCGTTACTAGATCGTTTTGCTTCTGACAAAATTAAGCCGGCACTGACGAAGTATCAAACTAATTTTAAAGAATACCAAGCGATTGAGAAAGAATGGCAAAACTGGACAAAAAATGAACGAGAACTAGCACAGCGACTAGATATGCTTCGTTTTCAACAACAGGAAATCGAAAATGCCAATTTACAAGCTGGCGAAGAAGATCGTTTGTTAGAACAAAAAAACATTTTAGCTAATTTTGAAAAACTGAATGAAAATTTGCAAGGTGCTTATGCGGCGATTCAAGGTGAGCCTGGTGGGCTAGAGTTTGTCGGGGAAGCGATGCGCCAAATGGAAACAGCGGCCAGCATCCATACCGACTATAAAGCAGTCAGTGAGGCAATTTCGTCTAGTTACTATATGTTAGAAGATAGCATGAGCCAGATTAGACAATCGCTCGACCAGCTAGAATTCCAACCAGAAGAACTTAATCAAATTGAATCTCGTTTGAATGACTTAAACCAATTGAAACGCAAATATGGTAAAACAATTGAAGATATCATTCAATACGAACAAGAAATAAGCAGCGAAATGGAAAAACTAACGGATAGTGAATCGCATGTAGGTCATTTAGAGACGAAATTAGCTGCTCTTAAAGCCGAACTAACGAAACAGGCGAACACGCTCACAGATATCCGTAAAAAAGCGGCCGTTATCTTAGAAAAACAAATTAAACAAGAATTAAATCAACTTTATATGGAAAAAGCTATTTTTAGCGTGCGTTTTGAAACAAATAAAATGGAACTAACAGAATCTGGACAAGATAGCATCGTTTTCTACATGTCCACTAACCCAGGGGAACCATTAAAACCATTAGCAAAAATTGCTTCTGGAGGGGAGTTATCGCGGATGATGTTAGCGTTGAAAACCATTTTCTCAAGACACCAAGGCATTACTTCCATCATTTTTGATGAAGTAGATACGGGTGTAAGTGGCCGGGTCGGTCAAGCAATTGCAGAAAAAATATACGCTGTTTCTGTAGGATCGCAAGTGCTATGTATTAGCCATTTGCCACAAGTTGCTGCTATGGCGAATCACCATTACTACATCACCAAAAAAGTCCAAAACAAGCGGACAACAACCTCCGTCGCCGTGCTTAAAGGTGAAGATAAAGTAGAAGAAATCAGTCGAATGATTGCTGGAATAGAAGTAACAGAACTAACAAAACAACATGCAAAAGAAATGATTGAACAAGCAGAAAAAGTAAAACAAACCTATTAAAAAACGAAATTGCTTGCATATCGAATAGTTTTTGCTTAAAATGAATAAGGTAGAAATTATTACCTGGTCATAAAAACAACTACTAATTCGAAATGCGGCTTTTTTGTGCGATAAAGGAGTTATTTTTTATGACAAAAAGCAGATTTTTTACAGAAGTAGCAGACACAAGCTCATTTGTTTTTGCGGTAGCAGGCGCGGATGATGAAGTAGTACTTGAAACGATTCGCCTCGCATTAAACCAAAAGCTAGGTAAATTTCTTTTATTCGGTAGAAACGAAGATAAAACGTTAACAGCGAACGAAAGTGTTACGTGGATTCAAGCAGATACAGCAGAAGCAGCAGCACAGGGCGCGATTTTAGCGGTGAAAAATAAAGAAGCAGACATTTTAGTTAAAGGTTTTATTCCAACGGCTACATTGATGAGTCATGTATTAAAAAAGGAAAATGGCCTTAGAACAAACCAATTATTAAGCCAAATTGCTATTTTTGATATTCCGACTTACCATAAACCATTGCTCCTAACAGACTGCGCCATGAACGTTGCACCAACAACCAAAGAAAAAATCGCGATTACAGAAAATGCGGTCGCGGCTGCGCATAAGATTGGCATAGCAAATCCCAAGATCGCTTTGCTAAGTGCCGTGGAAGAAGTAACAGAAAAAATGCCATCCACTGTGGAAGCGCGGGATGTGGTGGCTCATTTTGGCAATACCATAAACATCTCAGGTCCATTAGCGCTAGATGTAGCCATTTCAAAAGAAGCAGCCCTTCATAAAGGTATCACCGATAGTTCAGCTGGTGAAGCGGACATATTAATAGCACCAAATATCGAAACAGGAAATGCGCTTTATAAATCACTCGTATACTTTGCAGGCGCCAAGGTTGGGAGTGCGATTGTTGGCGCGAAAGTACCAATTGTTATTTCCTCGAGAAATGATACACCAGAGAATAAATTAGCTTCATTTATTCAACCGTAAGAATGGTTGGGAAATGATGAAATAATGTGAATAGACGGACTTTAACAAACTGAATGCAAAGGCTTTTATTTGATTACGCCCTACGTGTTACAATAGTCCATGGGAAAATGATAACCTACTGCATTTTTCACAATTAAATTTGGAGGAAAGCAAATGTCTTTTGATGTTTTGACCATAAATCCTGGTTCCACGTCTACAAAACTCGCTGTTTACCAAGGCGATAAAGTACTTTTTGAAGAAACAGTCAGACACACAATGCAAGAACTAGCCGATTTTAACAATGTACAGGAACAATTTGATTTTAGAGGGCAAGTTTTACGTCGAGTGATGGATGCATTTGGTTATGATGTAAAGAATTTACAAGCAGTAGTTGGTAGAGGTGGCTTACTTAGACCAGTTGCTGGCGGTACATATATGGTTACAGAAAAAATGATAGCGGATTTAAAAGAAAATAAATACGGAGAGCATGCTTCGAATTTAGGTGCGATGCTAGCAAAGAAACTAGCAGATGAACTCGAAATTCCAAGTTTCATTGTCGACCCAGTGGTAGTGGATGAAATGCAAGCCATCGCACGAGTTTCTGGAAACGTCTTGGTTGCAAGAAAAAGTATTTTCCACGCGTTAAACCATAAAGCTGCGGGTCGGAAAATTGCAAAACAACTAGGATCAGATTACGAAAAAATGAATTTCGTTATTGCCCATCTTGGGGGTGGAATTTCAGTTGCTGCTCATCGACAAGGTGAAGCGGTTGATGTGAATAACGCTTTAGATGGAGATGGCCCTTTTAGTCCAGAACGTTCTGGTTCACTTCCGATGAATGATTTTTTAGAGGCGTGTTTTAGTGGGAAATGGACGAAACGCGAACTACATGATTTGATTGTTGGTCGTGGTGGAATGATTTCTTATCTAGGAACTAATAGCATGCTAGATGTAGAAGCGAAAGTTCAAGCCGGTGACGAAAAAGCAATTGAAGCGTTTGATGCAATGGCTTATCAAGTGAGTAAAGAAATTGGTGCTTGCTCTGTTGTCTTACAAGGCAAAATTGACGCGATTATTTTAACTGGCGGACTTGCTAGAAGTGAGCTTTTTACAAAGAAAATTACCGAGCAAATAAGCTGGATAGCCAGTGTGATTATAGAGCCAGGAGAAGACGAATTAGAAGCATTAAATAGCGGCGTACAACGCGTGCTCGCTGGTCTTGAAGAAGGAAAAGTGTATTAAAAGGAGGAGATAATGTGGCAACAGAATATGATGTAGTTATTCTTGGCGGGGGAACTGGCGGTTACGTTGCAGCAATTCAAGCAGCTAAGAATGGCCAAAAAGTAGCTGTCGTTGAAAAAGGAAAAGTTGGTGGAACGTGTCTTCACCGAGGCTGTATCCCAACAAAAGCTTTGTTACGATCAGCTGAAGTTCTACAAACAGTAAAAAAAGCAAGTGAATTTGGTATCTCGGTTGAAGGAACAGCCGGAATCAATTTTTTTCAAGCACAAGAACGAAAACAGCAAATCGTAGACCAATTAGAAAAAGGTATCCACCAGTTATTTAAACAAGGTAAAATAGACTTGTTTGTTGGAACGGGAACGATTTTAGGACCATCGATTTTTTCACCAACCGCTGGAACAATTTCAGTCGAATTTGAAGATGGCTCTGAAAATGAAATGCTAATTCCTAAAAACTTAATTATCGCGACTGGCTCCAAACCTCGCACATTAAATGGTTTAACAATTGATGAAGAACATGTTTTATCATCTGACGGCGCGCTAAACCTTGAAACTTTACCAAAATCAATCATTATTGTTGGTGGCGGAGTTATCGGGATGGAATGGGCTTCAATGATGCATGATTTCGGCGTAGAAGTGACTGTGCTAGAATATGCGGATCGAATCTTGCCAACCGAAGATAAAGAAGTAGCGAAAGAATTAGCAAGACTGTATAAAAAGAAAAAACTAACGATGCATACATCTGCTGAAGTTCAAGCAGCTAGTTATAAAAAAACAGATGCTGGTGTGGAAATTAGCGCAATCATCAAAGGCGAAGAGCAGACTTTCACAGCGGACAAAATTCTTGTTTCTGTTGGTCGTTCAGCTAACACAGAAAATATCGGCTTACAAAACACGGATATCGCGACCGAAAACGGCTTTATCCAAGTAAATGACTTTTATCAAACAAAAGAAAGTCATATTTATGCGATTGGTGACTGTATCCCAACTATTCAACTGGCGCATGTTGCCATGGAAGAAGGAACGATTGCAGCCAACCATATTGCCGGAAAAGCGACCGAAAAACTTGATTATGACTTAGTTCCACGCTGTATTTATACTTCTACCGAAATCGCAAGTGTTGGTATCACAGAAGAGCAAGCAAAAGAACGCGGTCATGAAGTGAAAAAAGGTAAATTTTTCTTCCGTGGTATCGGGAAAGCGCTCGTTTACGGAGAATCAGATGGTTTTATTAAAATTATTGCAGATAAAAAGACAGACGATATCTTAGGCGTGAGCATGATTGGACCGCACGTAACGGACATGATTAGCGAAGCCGCTTTAGCGCAAGTTTTAAATTCAACGCCGTGGGAAGTGGGCAACACGATTCACCCGCACCCAACTTTATCAGAAAGTTTTAGAGAAGCTGCCCTTGCTGTGGATGGCAATGCAATTCACGGTTAATACAGCTTTAAAGGAGGAACAAAAATGACTTTAAAAGAAGCAGGTTTAACAGAAGATAAATTAATTAAAATGTATGAAACGATGTTAATGGCAAGAAGACTTGACGAGCGTATGTGGCTACTTAACCGTTCTGGGAAAATTCCTTTCACCATTTCTGGACAAGGACAAGAAACGGCACAAATTGGCGCTGCGTTTGCCTTTGATTTAGATAAAGATTACGCATTACCATATTACCGCGATTTGGCGGTTGTGTTAGCATTCGGAATGACAGCGAAAGATATTATGTTATCCGCGTTTGCTAAAGCCGAAGACCCGAACTCTGGCGGACGTCAAATGCCAGCTCACTTTGGACAAAAATCAAACCGCATCGTGACACAAAGCTCACCAGTAACAACGCAATTTCCGCACGCAGCAGGTATTGGTCTTGCAGCAAAAATGGCCGGTGATAAGATTGCAATTTATGCTTCAACTGGGGAAGGATCTTCTAACCAAGGTGATTTCCATGAAGGAATCAACTTCGCATCTGTACATAAGTTGCCAGTTGTTTTCGTGATTCACAATAACCAATATGCCATTTCTGTGCCAGCATCGAAACAGTATGCCGCAGAAAAACTATCTGATCGAGCAATTGGTTACGGCATCCCTGGTGAACGTGTTGATGGAACGAACATGGGAGAAGTTTATGCAGCATTTAAACGTGCAGCAGATCGCGCAAGAAACGGCGAAGGACCAACTTTAATCGAAACAGTTTCATACCGCTTCACACCGCATTCCTCTGATGATGACGATAGCAGTTATCGTTCCAGAGAAGAAGTTAACGAAGCAAAAGGAAAAGATCCACTGACAATTTTCCAAACAGAACTACTTGAAGAAGGTTACTTAACAGAAGAAAAAATCGCTGAAATCGAAAAAAGCATTGCGAAAGAAGTTAACGAAGCAACCGATTACGCGGAAAGTGCAGCATACGCTGAACCAGAATCATCTTTACTTTATGTATATGATGAAGAAGCGAATAGCTGATTAGGAGGGAATTTGAATGCCAGTCATTTCATATATTGATGCAATAACAATGGCGCTTAAAGAAGAAATGGAGCGCGACGATAAAGTATTTATTTTAGGAGAAGACGTAGGGAAAAAAGGTGGCGTATTTAAAGCGACTGCTGGCCTATATGATGAATTCGGTGAAGACCGAGTTCTTGATACGCCGCTTGCTGAATCCGCGATTGCCGGAGTTGGAATTGGCGCAGCGATGTACGGCTATCGTCCAGTTGCAGAAATGCAATTTGCTGACTTTATTATGCCAGCTGTGAACCAAATTATTTCAGAAGCATCCAGAATTCGCTACCGTTCCAATAATGATTGGTCTTGCCCGATGGTTATTCGCGCACCTTTTGGCGGCGGGGTACACGGAGCACTTTACCATTCACAATCAGTTGAAAAAGTGTTTTTTGGACAACCAGGTTTGAAAATAGTTGTTCCTTCTTCACCATATGATGCAAAAGGACTTTTAAAAGCAGCGATTCGCGATAACGATCCAGTGCTTTTCTTTGAACATAAACGTGCGTATCGTTTACTAAAAGGCGAAGTGCCGGAAACAGATTATATTGTTCCAATCGGCGAAGCAAATGTCGTACGTGAAGGCGATGATATTACCGTAATTACTTATGGACTTGCGGTTCAATTTGCGCAACAAGCAGCAGAACGTTTAGCAGCGGAAGGCGTAGAAGCGCATATTCTTGATTTACGGACAATCTATCCACTAGATCAAGATGCAATTATTGAAGCAACGAAAAAAACAGGTAAAGTACTTCTTGTAACGGAAGATAACAAACAAGGAAGCATTATCAGTGAAGTGGCAGCAATCATTTCAGAGCATTGTCTATTTGACTTAGACGCACCGATTGCTAGACTCGCAGGACCTGATACCCCAGCAATGCCGTTTGCTCCAACAATGGAAAAACACTTTATGATTAATCCAGATAAAGTAGCGGATGCAATGAAAGAATTAGCGGAATTTTAGACCCGTTTTAAATTAAAGGAGTGAAGACCCGTGGCAGTTGAAAAAATCACCATGCCCAAATTAGGGGAAAGCGTAACAGAAGGAACGATTAGTTCGTGGTTAGTGAAACCTGGCGATACAGTCGAAAAATATGATGCTATCGCGGAAGTTTTAACCGACAAAGTAACAGCTGAAATCCCGTCTTCTTTTAGCGGGACAATCAAAGAAATTTTAGCTGAAGAAGATGAAACTTTAGAAGTAGGCGAAGTGATTTGCACGATTGAAACAGCAGAGGCGGGCAGTTCAGAGCCAGTTGCTGAAGTAGAAAAAGCAGAAACAAAAGCGCCTGAAAAACAAGAAACGAAACAAGTTAAATTAGCAGAAGCACCAGCTAGTGGAAGATTTTCCCCAGCTGTACTGCGAATTGCTGGCGAAAATAATATTGATTTATCAACTGTAGTAGGCACTGGTAAAGGTGGCAGAATTACAAGAAAAGATTTACTTCAAGTCATTGAAAACGGACCGGTAGCTACTAAGCCAGAAGTGCAAAGTGCGCCGCAAGAAAAAGCAGCTGCATCAACACCTGTAAGTTCAGCGGCCGGCGATAAAGAAATCCCAATCAATGGCGTAAGAAAAGCTATTGCGAAACATATGAGCGTCAGCAAACAAGAAATCCCGCACGCATGGATGATGGTGGAAGTAGATGCAACTGGACTTGTTCGCTATCGTAATGCAGTTAAAGATAGCTTCAAAAAAGAGGAAGGTTACTCGCTAACTTATTTCGCCTTTTTCATCAAAGCTGTTGCACAAGCCTTGAAAGAATTCCCGCAACTTAACAGCACATGGGCAGGAGATAAAATCATTGAGCACGCTAATATCAATATTTCCATTGCTATTGCGGCCGGCGATTTATTATATGTTCCAGTCATTAAAAATGCAGATGAAAAATCCATTAAAGGGATTGCTCGCGAAATAAGCGAACTTGCTGGAAAAGCGCGTAATGGCAAACTAAGCCAGGCGGATATGGAAGGTGGTACATTCACAGTAAACAGCACCGGTTCATTTGGTTCTGTTCAATCTATGGGAATTATTAATCACCCACAAGCAGCGATTCTTCAAGTGGAATCGATTGTTAAACGTCCAGTTATTATCGATGATATGATTGCCGTGCGCGATATGGTTAACCTATGCCTATCCATCGACCACCGTATTTTAGATGGCTTACTAGCAGGGAAATTCTTACAAGCAATTAAAGCCAATGTCGAAAAAATTTCCAAAGAAAATACAGCGTTGTATTAAAGATGTTTTAATCTAGGTTTAGCGGGTATTGTTTAGTACATCTAGATCCATACCCCTAAACTCCCTAGATGTCTTGGGTAGTACTTTCGGGTGCTGCTCTTTTTTTGAGGAGAAAAATAAAAAAAGTCTGAACCAAATTGGCTCAGACGGAGGATATTTATAAAAACATTAATACCCCGGTTAAAACACTTGATAATACAATCGCGATTAACATTAAAATAACGACAACGCGAACTACTTTTTTATTAGTCATTGCGGAAGAAAACTCCTCTCATAAAGCATTTCAGATATATCCATCTTACTGATAATTAAAGCAAATTTCAAGTTATTTCTTGATTTTTTTAGGCAAATAGGAAGAATGTAGGTGAAAATAAGATGATAGCCAATGCGAAAAAATATTTTACCGAATTAATCCAAATTCCATCTGTTTCTGGGAAAGAAAAAGCCATTTTAACTTACATAAAAAAACATTTAACGACATTGGACGTTCCCTATAGTTTGGACGAAAATTATGGCTTGATTGCACGGATTCCGGCGACTAGAGAGAAGTATCCAACAATCTTTTTCTGTAGTCATGTTGATACGCATCCAAATGCAGCTGCGCCAGTTTTTCAACTCGAACAAGATGTATTTACAGCGACAAATGGGACTTCTTTAGGTGCAGATGATAAAGCGGCCGTTGCAGCTATGTTGGCGGCAATTGATTATTTTTGCACCGAAAAAACACCGCACGGGGAAATTGAATTCATTTTTACAACAAAAGAGGAACTCGGAATGATCGGGATGCGGTTGTTTCCGGAAGAAAAAATTACAGCTGCATACGGGTATTGTTTAGATGCACCAGGCGAGGTAGGCAGTTATCAATTGCAAGCAAGTACGCTAGTTACGATGGGATTTACGATTGCGAGTTCTGATAGTGCCCAAATGTCGCCGATTTCCATTGCTAGAATGGCGCTTCATGCAACACGCCCAGGACGAATTGACCGGGAAAACAAATGGGAAATACAGTCGTTTTCTGGCGGAATAAATGATGAAAATGAGCAAGATGCGCAGTTAGAAGTTCTTTTCACGTCAGCAGCAAGTTTTCGTAAAGCGCTTCTGCATATTCAAACAATTAGAGAACGTTTTGCTCAAACCTGCGAGAAATATGGTGCGATGTTAACACACGATACGAAACTGATTTACGAAGGTTACCATATCCGTTCTAAACATCCGCTAATGAATATTTTCCAAAAAGCGGCTAAAAAACAAGCTTTAGAAACGCACGAAATTTTGTTAGAGGGCGGAACCGATGCCAATGTGTTAAATGAAAAAGGTATTCCAACTATGCTCTTGTCGGCGGGATATGAAAATGCCCACACAGACAAAGAAACAATTTCTGTAGGGCAGTTAGAAAAACTCACACAACTCGTGATTGACCTTGCAGAATCCGCTAAAAACGAGAAAATTTTACTCAGAAAGCTAAATTAATGAAAAAAAGTCAAATAATTCGGATTGATTCATTGTCCAAGAAGCAATTCTTTGATATAGTAATTAATGTTGATACTTTTATGTGTCATGTTGAAGTAAGACAGATTTTTCTGCCTTAATAAACCGGAAAGGAAGAAGTGCAAAATGGCAAAACAAGAAATTGGCGTTATAGGAATGGGCGTTATGGGCCGTAACTTGGCTCTAAACATTGAAAGCCGCGGTCATACAGTATCTATCTTTAACCGTTCTACTGAAAAAACGAAAGCGGTTATGGAAGAAAATGCGGACAAAAAATTAGTACCAACTTATAGTTTAGAGGAATTTGTCGAATCTCTTGAAGTGCCTCGCCGTATCCTTATTATGGTAAAAGCTGGCGATGCTACAGATATGATGATTGAAGCAGTTAAACCTTTCTTAAACGAAGGCGATATTTTAATCGATGGTGGTAATGCGTTCTTCAAAGATACGATTCGTCGTAATAAAGAACTAAGCGAAGAAGGATTTAACTTCATCGGAACTGGTGTATCAGGCGGAGAAGAAGGCGCACTTAAAGGCCCTTCCATCATGCCAGGTGGTCAACGCAAGGCATATGACCTTGTAGCCCCTATTTTACGTGAAATTGCTGCAGTAGCAGACGGAGAACCTTGTGTGACTTATATTGGTCCAGATGGTGCCGGACATTACGTTAAAATGGTGCATAACGGTATCGAATACGGCGATATGCAATTAATCGCAGAAGCTTACACTATTTTGAAAGAAATCGGTGGATTAAGCCATGATGAACTTGCTGACGTATTTGAAGAATGGAATAATGGCGAACTTGATAGTTATTTAATCGAGATCACTAAAAATATCCTAAAAGTAAAAGACGAAGAAACCGGCAAACCAATTGTCGATGTTATTCTTGATAAAGCTGGTCAAAAAGGAACTGGTAAATGGACTAGCCAAAGTGCACTTGACTTAGGTGTTCCACTTTCCTTAATTACAGAATCTGTATTTGCTCGTTATATCTCTGCTCTTAAAGAAGAACGTGTTTATGCAAGCACTGTATTAAATGGCCCATCTAACTATCATTTTGAAGGCGACAAAAAAGCATTTGTTGAATCTGTTCGTCGCGCACTTTATTTCAGTAAAATCGCATCTTATGCACAAGGTTTTGCTCAAATGAGAGCTGCTAGCGAAGAGTACAACTGGGATTTACAATACGGCGAAATCGCGAAAATTTTCCGCGCTGGTTGTATTATCCGTGCTCGTTTCTTGCAAAAAATTACCGATGCTTATAACCAAGATAAAAACCTTAAAAACTTGCTATTAGATCCTTATTTCAAAGATATCGCTCATAACTACCAAGGCGACCTTCGTACAGTTGTTGCAGAAGCAGTAAAAGCTGGAATTCCAGTGCCAACATTCACTGCAGCAATCAGCTACTACGACAGCTACCGTTCGGAAGTATTATCTGCAAATCTAATTCAAGCACAACGCGACTACTTTGGCGCTCATACGTATGAAAGAATCGACAAACCAGGCGTATTCCATACAGAATGGCCACAAGTAGAAGATTGATTTAAAAATACGGCATCCACTTTCACGAGTGGATGCTTTTTTTATGAGATTTGAATTAGTAAATCATGGTAAACCGCTAAAAAATACAGGAAATATCTATTTATGCGCTGTTATTAGTTGTTTTTGAGCCAAAGTTCGTTACAATAGTAATAGGAATATAGTGTAATGACCGAAAGAGAGGGTTAGGCCAAATGAATAGAATATTAATCGTAGAAGATGAAAAAAACTTAGCGCGCTTTATTGAATTAGAATTACAACATGAAAATTATGAAACGGCAGTCGCTAATGATGGTCGTGCTGGACTCGAACTGGCATTAAATGAAGAATGGGATGCAATTTTACTTGATCTAATGTTGCCACATTTAAACGGTGTAGAAGTTTGTCGTCGTGTGCGCCAAGTGAAACAAACACCTATCATAATGATAACCGCACGTGACTCTGTTATTGACCGTGTATCAGGGCTTGACCACGGGGCAGATGATTATATCGTCAAACCTTTCGCGATTGAAGAATTGCTGGCTCGTCTTCGTTCGCTACTACGCCGAGTAGAAAATGCGGAACAATCTGCTAAACAAACGACGCTTCAATACAGAAACTTAATCGTTGAAAAAGAAAATCGGATTGTTAAACGCGACGAAGAAATTATTGACTTAACCAAACGAGAGTACGAACTTTTACTTACATTAATGGAAAATGTCAATATCGTTCTAACGCGAGAAGTGCTGCTCAATAAAGTTTGGGGCTATGAAACAGAAGTAGAAACAAATGTAGTAGATGTGTACGTTCGTTACTTACGAAATAAAATTGATCATCCTGACGAAGAAAGTTACATCCAAACAGTTCGCGGGACAGGGTATGTGATGCGTACATGACAACTAGCCCATTCTCCTTAAAAAGTCGTTCGTTGAAATTTAAATGGACTTTTGGAGCTAGTGCAGCGATTTTTCTAACATTTTTCTTATTTTCCTATGCGATTTATCAAGGGATTGGGCAAATGTTGCTAAATGAAGAAGAACCGGAAGTAAAAGAACTGCTTCTAGCGACAACAAGTACGTTAACAAATCAAGATTTAACCGACAATGAGGAAATTAAATATCTATTTAACAACGATAAAACCGTGAACCGCAAACTGCAAGACCAAGTGATTAATCTCTATGATAAAGATGGCCATTTTATTAATAAGTATTATTTTTCTAGAAATCAAGATATCACGAGTATTGATTTTTCGCAGTATTTTGTTAGCGGCACGGATAAATTTATTATGAATAAACCAACGATTGATGGGCAGAAGATGATGACGGCGCAAATGCCGATTGTGGCGGACGATAATACGACCGTGATTGGTTATGCGCAAGTCGTAAACCCGCTCACTTCCTATAATCGGATGATGGATCGACTGCTTGTTACGATGATTTTACTCGGAGCAGTGGCGCTCTTTATTAGTGGGATGCTCGGCTACTTGCTAGCTCAAAACTTCTTAAATCCGCTTACTCGACTAGCGCGCTCTATGAACGATATTCGTAAAAATGGTTTCCAAAAACGTATCGAAACACAAACAAATTCCCGAGATGAAATCGGCGAATTGACCGTCGTTTTTAACGATATGATGACGCGCATTGAAACTAGTTTTGAACAGCAAAAACAATTCGTTGAGGATGCTTCCCATGAATTACGGACGCCTGTTCAAATTATGGAAGGTCATTTAAAACTTCTGACACGTTGGGGAAAAGATGATCCAGCGGTTCTTGATGAATCATTAAATGCTTCTTTAACTGAACTAGAACGGATGAAAAAATTAGTGCAAGAAATGCTTGATCTATCCAGAGCAGAACAAATTTCGCAAACAAAAGAATTACAAATTACGGATGTAAATGCGACAGTGGAGCAAGTAAGACGTAATTTTGAAGTGATGTATGAGAATTTCACTTTTACCTTAAAAGAAGATGATACGAATTTACGGGCGCTTATTCAGCATAATCATTTAGAGCAGATTTTAATTATTATTATGGATAATGCCGTGAAATATTCGGGTGATGGCACAGAAGTGGATATGCATGTTTATAAAGAACAAAAGCAAATCCATATTGATGTGCGTGATTACGGGGAAGGTATCTCACAAGAAGAAATTGATAAGATTTTTAATCGTTTCTACCGCGTAGACAAAGCTAGAAGCCGTGAAAAAGGTGGTAATGGCCTCGGACTTGCGATTGCTAAACAATTAGTCGAAGGATATCTAGGAACGATTAATGCAGTTAGTGAGCCAGATAAAGGCACGACCATCAAAATTACACTTCCTTATATTGAACCAAAATCTAAATAGAAAAACCGCAACCTTATGACGAGGTTGCGGTTTCTTTTATTTTTCTTTCTTTTGTTCTTCTACGATTTGTTCAAATTCTTTTTCTTCTTGTTCCATTACTTTTATTTCTGGATGTTTATTCATGTAGAGTTTTTTCGTTAGCAATGTTTGACCTGCTAAGAATAGTCCGCCGACAGCCCAGTATAATGCTAGAGCAGAAGGAGCTGTAAAGGATACGAATAAAATCATAATAGGTGACATTAAACCGATAATTTTCATTTGTTTCTTTTGTTCTGGTGAATAACCAATCATCGAAACAAAGTATTGTGCTAAGTAGACAAGTCCGGCGATAATCGCAAGTACCATATCTGGTGAACCTAGGTTAAACCACAAGAATGTGTGTTCTGCAATTGCAGATGAACCGCGAATTGCATAGTAGAACGCCATCAAAATCGGCATTTGGATAAGTAGTGGTAAACAACCCATTTGCATCGGATTGATATTATACTTGGAATAAACAGTCATCATTTCTTTTTGGATAGTTGCTTGTTCTTCTTTCGATGTAGCACGTTTTAAGCGAGCTTGAATTTCGTCGATTTCTGGTTTAGCAATCGCCATTTTGGATTGCATACCCATTTGAGCTTTAGCAGTACGTAAGTTTAGCGGCATAATTAGCGCACGGATAAGGAGCGTTGTAATAATAATCGCGACCCCGTAATTCCCCCCAACAAACTTTGCAACAAACACAATAAAGCTAGTGAATGGTTGAATCAGATAAGTACTGAAAAAACCATCTGTATTTTGTGACGGGTCCATACTACAACCTGTAAGTAATAGTAGAGCACCAAGTAAAACGCTAATTAAAATAATATTTTTCTTTTTCAATGTTTCATTTTCCTCCTAAATAGTAAAATAATAAATTCATACGTTGGAAAATGAAAAACTGTCTTCATCATCAGTAATGGCGCTACATTTCCTAGTTATCGCTAGCCAATTAATAATAAAATTAGGCGAGGTTCTATAAAAATGTGCTCGAAGTGCGATCTTTACTGGCTTTAAGCAGATAGCGTCAGCGGGTAGCACCATTTTCGGTTTTAATAATGTAATTGCCGACCAATAACTGAAGATCGTCAACATTAATAAAAACGTCACTGTGAGTGAAATGAATTCTGGTTCAAGTAAGATTTGCAAAATGGAAATCATGCCACGCAGTCGCTCCTTTCAAGGTTTTAGTACTCATTAACTATAATGCAAAAAGAGCTATAGCACAACTACTATTTTTGGGATTTTAGTAAACGATATCAAATGTTTTTCGTTCTTCTACAGGCGCCCCTTTATAAATATAAACATGCTCGATGCGGCAACCAGGGGACGGGCCTTTTTTTATTGCATCGATAAATTTATTTAAGTTTTCTTCTTCTGCAATTGCATGGATTTCAACGGAACCATCGTCTAAATTTTTTACTGTTCCACTAATATCGTATTTGTAAGCGACATGTTTTGTGGTGTAACGAAATCCAACACCTTGCACAAATCCAGTTACTCTCAAAATCGCTGTATCTCTAGCCATGGTAAAACCAACTCCTTTTATTTTTCCTCACTACCAGTGTATCTGTTTTTGCCGTTACTTTCAAAAATTTGCATTCCAGTATTTCAAGAAAGCTTGTGCTATAATAAGTGTATTATATTTACTGTTGGGAGTTTTTGATATGACAAAATGGAATGTCTATCTAACCAAAGGAGAATACGAGCCTTGGTGGTTTTTCGAGGAGTGGGAAACATCCATTCAAGCAGAATATTCTTTTTCGGATAAAGAAGCAGCTTTTCTGAAGTACCAAGAATTAGCAGAGGACTTACTGCGGAATTATCCTAACCATCAAACAAAAAAAGATTGTTTGCTTGCTGCTTGGAACGAAGAAGAAGTGGAATATTGTGAGGACTGTGAAGATGATATTCAAACATTTCACGGACTTATTTTATTTTTAGATGGGGAAGTATATCAGCCAACTCCCGATGAGAAAGAGACCATTTTTAAACCAGTTTTAACCTTTGCTTGAGGCGAAAAGAAATTTGGAGGATTAACAGATGCAGAAGAACGATGACTTATTAAGAGAACGCCGAAAAGACGAACATGTCGCTCTTGGTGTAAAGCAAAATGAGCAATTAGCGCTGTCTAGTTTAGAAGATATTCAGCTGATTGGGACGTCTATCCCGCGCTATAATGTGAAAGATATTGATTTAACGACTACTATTTTTGGGACGAATGTGCCGTTCCCGTTTTATATTAATGCAATGACAGGCGGCAGTCGCCATACGAAAAAAATTAATGCGGAACTTGCTGAAATAGCGCGCGAAGTAGCTATCCCGATGGCCGTTGGTTCACAATCTGCAGCTCTAAAAAACAGCTCGCTAATAGATACATATAAAATCGTGCGGGAAGTTAATCCGGCAGGTGTGATTTTAGCGAATGTCAGTCCAGAAGTGGCGATTCAAGATGGTCTGCGCGCGGTTGAAATGTTAGAAGCCGATGCGCTACAAATTCATATTAACCCTGCGCAAGAATTAGTCATGGAAGAAGGCGACCGAGCTTTCAGTCACTGGCTGACAAGAATAGAAGAGTATGTCAAACTTTCTCCAGTACCAGTTGTCGTGAAAGAAGTTGGTTTTGGCATGACGCGCGAAACAGTTAAAACATTAGCCGAAGTTGGTGTAGAAACAGTAGACTTAGCTGGAAGAGGCGGAACGAACTTCGCCCAAATTGAAAATGACCGCCGCCGCGACCATGCGTACGACTTTTTACTTGATTGGGGTATTTCAACTGGGCAAGCATTAATCGATATGCAACACGCCGATGCACCAAAAATTGCTTACTTAGCATCAGGGGGCATTAGAAACCCGTTAGATATCGTGAAAGCTTTGGCGCTCGGAGCAGATAGCGTCGGCATGGCTGGCCAAATCATCTATTCCCTAAAAAAAGATGGCGTCACAAAAACCATCGAAAAACTGGAATTATGGAAAGAACAGCTACGCGGCTTATTTGTTTTAGCTGATGCGAAAAATATCGCGGAACTAAAGACAACCCCGTTAATCGTAAGTGGCGAACTTGCTAGCTGGGGAACTTTACGAGGAATTGATTTAGCCGAACTTGCTAATAGAAAATAAAAACCAGCTGCTATTTATTTAGCAAAGCTGGTTTTTTATTTATTGAACCATTTCTGGTAAAGTTTCATCAATTGCTTGAAGACGTTCTGTGAATTCTTCTTTAGATAAATTTTTCGTATAAAGATTTGCTGGGTGAACGCGGCAATCATGCGAACAACTACGCAAATATTTTTCTTCGTTTTGTGTAGAAGCAAGGATTTGCTTATTACAGTACGGATTAGCACAATTAATGTAACGTTCGCAAGGTGTTCCGTCAAAGTAATCTTTCCCAACAATGGTAGGATTTACTTGATTAATCGGAACCGCGATTCGTTCATCAAAAACGTACATTTGACCGTCCCAAAGTTCTCCTTGTGTTTCTTCATTTTTGCCGTAAGTGGCAATCCCGCCGTGTAGTTGACTCACATCGTCAAAGCCAGCTGTTTTTAACCAACCAGAAAATTTCTCACAACGAATGCCGCCAGTACAGTAGGTTACGATTTTTTTGTCTGCAAGTTGCTCACGATTATCTTCAATCCAAGCTGGTAACTCGCGGAAATTTTGAATATCTGGACGAACAGCACCGCGGAAATGACCAATATCAAATTCATAATCATTTCGAGCATCTAAAATCACCGTTTCTTCATCCAAAAGGGCTTCCCGAAACTCAGCTGGTTCTAAATAAGTCCCAGTTACTTCTAACGGATTTACATCTTCTTCTAAACTCAAACTAACAATTTCAGTACGAGGTCTAACATGCATCTTCTTAAACGCATGAGAGTCAGCCGCATCAATTTTAAATACCATATCAGCGAAGCGAGCGTCATTTACCATGTATTCGATGTACTTGTTTGTTGCTTCTACTGTTCCAGAAACGGTGCCATTAATCCCCTCAGACGCCACCAAAATCCGGCCTTTCAATTCCATTTCTTTGCAAGCCGCAAGATGCTCTTTTGCAAAAGTTTCTGGATCATCAATCGTTGTGTATTTGTAATATAACAACACTTGATAGTCACTCATAATCTTATCACCCTTCAAAATGTATTTCATGTGTAAGAATAATTCTCCACAAGTTTGCGCATTAATACTATACTATAGCAAATTCAGACTGGCAAGTAACCGAACTGCAAAATAAATGCTTCTTATTATTAACTATATGTACAAGTACAAAACAGCTATGGTATACTTATTAAATATGAAGCGAAAATTTTGTTGATGGAAGCAAATCTTGTTTTCATTGCCTAAAATAAAGAATGAAGTAAGGATTGGGCGTGAGCTATGTGCAAATAAATGAATCGTTTATGGAAGAACTAGCTTTAAAAAAAGTAAAACAAGAACGCAGAAAAAGGTTAAAGTGGTTTGTTTATAAATTTTTAATGATTACCTTTGGGGCGATTTTAATGGGGGTTGGATTGGAACTTTTCCTTGTAAACAACCGGATTTTAGATGGTGGTGTCGTGGGTATTTCGATTATTATTTCGCAGTTAACACCACTACCACTCGGGGTTTTAACTTTTGTACTTAATATTCCATTTTTTATTATCGGATATCGGAAAATCGGAAAGGTATTTGCGTTATTTACATTGTACGGAATTGCGGTCATGTCGATTGTGACGCTCGTTTTACATGATATGGATCCAGTGACAGATGACTTGTTGCTGGCGACTGTTTTTGGTGGCATGACGCTTGGGTTAGGCGTAGGGCTTGTCATTCGTAATGGTGGGGCGCTCGATGGGACGGAAATCATTTCTATCATCATCAACGGACGGACACCATTTTCGACAGGACAAATTATTATGTTTATTAATATTGTCATTTTCATTGTTGCGGGGCTGGTGTTTAACTGGGACCGAGCGATGTATTCTCTCATTACCTATTTTCTAGCGTATAAAGTGATTGATATTGTTATTCAAGGTGTAGATGAGTCGAAAAGTGCTTTTATTATCAGTCGCTATTACGAGGAAATTGGTGCAGAAATTATGGAGCAGCTTGGTAAAGGTGTTACATATTTAGATGCCACTGGCGGATATTCCGGCGATGTAAGAAAAGTAGTTTTCGTTATCGTCTCAAGATTTGAAGAAGTGAAAGTGAAAGCGATATTGGACGAAATCGATCCAGATGCCTTCTTAGCGGTCGGAGGAAGTATGTCAGAAGTCCGCGGCGGAAAGCTGATGAACACGAAAACACCACATCTATAACGATGCTAAAACCATGTATCTTCTATTCGAGATATGTGGTTTTTTGACGAAAGGAAACATTTGTTTGTATAATAGGGCTATAGTATGAGCGACAGAACGAATAGATGTGCTATAATAAAACAAGCAAAAAAGGAATGGGTGGGACTTGGCATGGCGACACAGAAGAAAAAAACGAGCGGACGAAAAAAATCGTCAACACGTTCAAAGAAAAAACAATCAGCCTCTTTTCGTTTAGAAATAACAGGGGTTGTTTTGATAGCAATAGGGATTATCGGACTTTTACAACTAGGCTTTGTCGGCCGCGGATTTTTTGCGTTGGCTGAAATGTTTGTTGGTCTTCTAAGCTATGTATTACTTGCTGGAAGTGTAATACTTGGTGGCTATATGGTCATTAGAAGAAAAATGCCGCATCTCTTTAGCAAACGTTTAGTAGGAATTTACCTAATTATTTTAGGCTTTTTAACTTATATACATATGTATTTTATTATCCACAATTTAGGGGCAAATGCGTCCGTTATTTCTAGTACATGGAAATTAGTTCTAGAAAATTTATTTAGACCAAATCAAGTTGGATTTGTTGGTGGAGGCATGATTGGGGCTGTGATTACCTCAATTACCTACTTCTTATTAGATCGCCTTGGCACAAATCTAATTGCGGCATTGCTTATTATTTATGGCTTTTCACTTGTATCTGGCATTTCTATCCGTCAATTTTTCGCGAAAATGACAGAATTTGTCCGCTACTTATTTACAAAAGGTAAAGCGGCAACAGAAAAAGGCAAAGAAGTAAAAGCGAAACATGATAAAAAGAAAGCAGAAAAAGTCGTTGAAGTGGAGCCTGAAGAGGTAATCGACCTAATAGAACCAACCCCAGAAGAAAAAGTACCACCAATTATTTCTAACTTTAGTTCAAAAGTGGAACAAGAAAAAGCGCCTGTGGAAGAACAGACAGAGCAAAAAGAACAAGAACTAGAAATGTTCCAACAAGAATCTTTTGAAAATGAGATTTACCAATTACCGCCAGTAGATATTTTAGCACCGGCAAAAGTTACCGATCAAAGTAAAGAATATGATCAAATTAAAGTGAATGCTAAAAAACTAGAAGATACCTTTGAAAGTTTTGGCGTAAAAGCGAAAATCACACAAGTACATCTTGGACCAGCTGTTACAAAATACGAGGTACAGCCATCTGTTGGTGTTAAAGTAAGTAAAATTGTTTCTTTAAGTGATGATATCGCCCTTGCTTTAGCTGCAAAAGATATCCGTATCGAAGCGCCAATTCCTGGGAAATCCGCGATTGGTATTGAGGTAGCAAATCAAAATGTGGCAATGGTATCGTTGCGTGAAGTGTTAGAAAATAACCCTAAAAATAATCCGGAAGAGAAACTGCAAATTGCACTTGGACGTGATATTTCTGGTGAAGCGATGATGGCGAGTCTTGATAAAATGCCCCATTTACTTGTCGCAGGAGCAACAGGGAGCGGGAAATCCGTTTGTATTAACGGAATTATTACGAGCATTTTACTCCGCGCCAAACCGCATGAAGTGAAAATGATGATGATTGATCCGAAAATGGTCGAGCTAAATGTCTATAATGGTATTCCGCATTTACTTGCGCCAGTTGTAACGAATCCTAAAAAAGCAGCTCAAGCCTTACAAAAAGTCGTTGCTGAGATGGAACGCCGCTATGATTTATTCTCACATACCGGTACACGTAATATGCAAGGTTACAACGATTATGTGAAAAAACAAAATGAGCTAAACAATGAAAAACAACCAGAGTTACCATTTATCGTCGTTATTGTAGATGAGTTGGCTGACTTGATGATGGTTGCTTCGAACGATGTAGAGGATGCTATTACACGATTAGCACAAATGGCACGTGCGGCGGGAATACATTTAATTATTGCCACACAGCGGCCATCTGTAGACGTAATTACAGGTGTTATTAAAGCGAACATCCCATCGCGTATTGCTTTTGCTGTATCGAGTTCGATTGATTCAAGAACGATTTTAGATATGGGTGGGGCAGAGAAATTGCTTGGACGAGGAGATATGCTGTTACTACCAGTTGGATCAAGTAAACCGACGCGTATTCAAGGGGCCTTTTTATCTGATGCAGAAGTAGAAGATGTCGTGAACTACGTTATTTCGCAACAAAAAGCACAGTACAGCGAAGAAATGATTCCTGATGACATCCCGGAAGTAGAAGGAGAAGTGACGGATGAGCTTTATCACGAAGCAGTAGAGCTTGTTGTAGAAATGCAAACAGCTTCCGTCTCAATGTTACAACGGAAGTTCCGAATCGGCTATAATCGCGCGGCGAGATTAATTGATGAAATGGAACAAAGAGGTGTCGTTGGCCCGCACGAAGGTAGCAAACCAAGACGCGTAAATGTTGAAATTAGTCCTGAACATGAATAAAAAAAGGTTGCGACTCTTAGTCGCAACCTTTTTTTCTAGGAAAGTAAATCCTTTTTCTGCGTTTGGATTTCTTTTTCGCTAGATGCATATTTCGCTTGTGTTCGGTCAAGCAGTTCATCGAAGAATTTTGGTAACTCTGATTGGCTGAGTTCCACGCCTTCAGCAGTTATGCCACCCTTTGTTGCAACTCGTTCAATCAAGCCGTTAAACGTATAATCTTCCTCAACTAACAGCTTGGAAGTTCCAGCTAAAGCAAAATTAATCATTTGGAAGACCTCCGCATCCGATAAAGAAGACCTTCTAAGAGCAGCTTCCACAAATTGTTCGAAAATCGCTGCGATAATGCCAGGCGAAGAGCTAGTTAAATCACTTGCAACATCGATATTCTCTTCACGAATCGTCATCACATGTCCGAAATGCTCAAATATAGCTTCTAACCAAGCGCTGTTCTTTGTAGCAACTGTATCAGCATGCGCAATCAATGTTGTCCCCACACCGACAGTTGTCGTGATAGAAGGAATCAATTTACTAACTTGTAACGCAGGAGAAATTGCTAAAATATCAGATGTACTGACGCCAGCCGCAATAGAAATAACATGACGTTCCGATGTTAGTACTGCCGAACAATCTTTAATAAGCGGTAAAACAGCAAGTGGTAATGTGCAAATAAAACTATGCGCCGCTTTTGTAAAAACCTCAGCTTCATTGCTAGCTAATTCCGCTGTCGGATAGGTATCATAAAATTGTTTGAAATGCTCATTTTTGGAATTGGAATAGAGGATGATTTCTTCGGGAGCAGCAAGCTCAGTTTCAATTATTTTAGTCGCAATTAACGATGCCATACTTCCAAAACCGATAAAACCTATTTTTGTCATTTTCATCCCGCCTTTCATCATTCATTTTATTATGAAGGGAATAAAAGGGGATTGCAACTAAACTTGATTGTTTGCTTTTTCACGTTAACGCGCTTGTGCCTAAGGATTGACGAAAAAGCGAATGATTCCGATAGAATTAAATTTTCTGAATTCATTTGCATTAAAAATTTATGAAGTTGGTTATTTATTTATTTTATTTTCCATGTTATATTAAGAACAGTTGGAGAAGACGTTAAATGTTTTTGTGCGTTTTCCGAAAAAGGGACCATACATAATTTTCTAATACGCGCCTGAATGTTTGTTTTGACAGATAGCTCTAACTAACATTATATCTCTCGGGAGGGGTTTTAAGGTGAAAAAGCGTACATTTGCTTTAGCACTATCAATGATTATTGCTTCTGGCGTTATCCTAGGTGCTTGTGGTTCGAGCAGCGACGATAAAAAAAGTAGCAGTGATAAGAGCAGTAAAGATTTTACAGTAGCAATGGTTACAGATACTGGTGGTGTTGATGACCGTTCGTTTAACCAATCTGCATGGGAAGGCTTACAAAAATTTGGTAAAGCTAACGACATGGAAAAAGGTACTGATGGTTACAACTACTTGCAATCAGCTTCTGAAGCAGACTACAAAACAAACTTAAACACTGCTGTTCGTAGCGACTATGATTTGATTTATGGAATTGGTTACAAACTGAAAGATGCAATTGAAGAAGTTTCTAAACAAAAACCTAAAAATCAATTCGCTATTGTTGATGACACAATTGATGACCGTGATAATGTAGTAAGTATTGGATTTAAAGATAACGATGGTTCTTACCTTGTTGGTGTTGTAGCCGGCTTAACAACAAAAACAAATAAAGTTGGATTTGTTGGTGGGGTAAAAGGAACTGTTATCGACCGTTTTGAAGCTGGTTTCACTGCTGGTGTAAAAGCTGTTAATCCTAACGCACAAATTGATGTGCAATATGCAAACGATTTCGCTAAAGCAGACAAAGGACAACAAATCGCTTCTTCCATGTATTCAAGTGGAGTTGACGTAATTTTCCATGCTGCTGGTGGTACTGGTAACGGTGTCTTTGCAGAAGCTAAAAACTTGAAGAAAAAAGATCCTAGCCGTGCTGTTTGGGTAATCGGTGTTGACCGTGACCAATGGGACGAAGGAAAAGTTACAGCAAACGATGGCAAAGATTACAATGTAACACTTACATCTGAAATCAAACGCGTTGATATCGCTGTAGATGACCTTGCAACTCGTGCTAAAGCTGGAGATTTCCCAGGCGGAACTAAAATTGAATACGGTCTTGATAAAGATGCTGTAGGGCTTTCTGAACATCAAGATAATATTTCAAAAGACGTTTTAGCTAAAGTAGAAGAATACAAACAAAAAATCGTTGATGGGGACATTAAAGTTCCAGAAAAACCTTGATTTTATAGTTATAAAAACTGAGTAATACGAACGAAGTAAAACCTTTTATGAAAGTCGGCATGCAACGTGTCGACTTTCATAAAAAATTAATTTGTAAGCGTTTTAATTTGATAGGTAAACCCTTTTACTAAAAGAAAATAATCGGTATATTGGAATTTATGATTGCAATGAATGCCATTTAGAAATAAAATAAGGAGATGGCTTTTTTAATCGCTTAAAAATGCAAGGCAAGCTTTCGTACATAGATGGTATAATAAAACGTGTTTTTACAACATACCAAAGCATTGAAGCGAGGAAGTCATTGAACAACAAACGGATAAAAAACTCGGAACCTTCTTCGGGAGGAAGTACGGGGAGAGGCGGCGTCCTTCGAGAGAATCGCGCGTGTGGCTGTTTTTCCAGTTTGAACCAGACGACAAGGGGAGTGAAGAAGTGGACTTTGTTATTGAAATGTTAGGAATCAGGAAGGAATTCTCTGGATTTGTAGCAAATGATAACATTACCTTACAGTTAAAGCAGGGAGAAATTCATGCTTTGTTAGGTGAGAATGGCGCAGGTAAATCTACGCTAATGAATGTCTTGTTTGGTTTATATGAACCAGATGGTGGCGAAATTCGTGTTCGTGGTACGAAAGAAAATATTAATAGCCCGAACAAAGCAAATGAGCTTGGAATCGGAATGGTCCATCAGCATTTCATGTTAGTGGATAAATTCACGGTTGCAGAAAACATCATCCTTGGTAAAGAGCCAAGCAAACTAGGTGTTATCGAAAAGAAAAAAGCGATTGAAGAAATTAAAGAAATTTCTGATCGTTACGGCTTGCGAGTGGATCCAAATGCGGTTGTGCGCGATATTTCTATCGGTATGCAACAACGTGTAGAAATTCTAAAAACACTTTATCGTGGTGCGGACATCCTAATTTTTGATGAACCAACAGCTGTTTTAACACCCCAAGAAATCAAAGAACTAATCCAAATTATGCGTTCTCTTATAAAAGAAGGCAAATCAATCATTTTAATCACACATAAACTAAAAGAAATCATGGATGTTTGTGACCGTGTAACTGTTATCCGTCGTGGTAAAGGCATGGGTACAGTAAACGTTCCGGAAACAACGCCACAAGATTTGGCTAATTTAATGGTTGGCCGTGAAGTCGTCTTTACAACAGAAAAAATTGATGCAACTCCTGGAAAAGATGTTTTAGAAGTAAAAGATTTAGTCGTGAAAGAAAGTCGCGGCGTCGAAAGTGTTCGCGGACTTAATTTGACTGTCAGAGCTGGCGAAATCGTTGGAATAGCTGGGGTCGATGGTAATGGTCAAAGTGAACTTATTTCTGCGATTGCAGGTCTTTCTAAAGTAACTAGCGGAAGCATCCTTCTAAACGGCGAACATATCGAAAACAAAAAACCACGTAAAATTACGGAAGCTGGTTTAGGACATATTCCAGAAGACCGTCACAAACATGGTTTAGTACTCGAAATGTCGCTTGGAGAGAATATTGCTTTACAAACATATTATAAAAAACCTATTTCTAGCAAAGGTTTCTTAAATCATAAAGCAATGTACGACTTTGCGCGTGAGTTAATTGAAGAATACGATGTTCGTGCAAGTAGCGAATACGTAGCAGCAAAATCACTTTCTGGTGGTAACCAACAAAAAGCGATTATTGCAAGGGAGATAAATCGTAATCCAGATTTCTTAATTGCGGCTCAACCAACACGTGGACTAGATGTTGGTGCAATTGAATTCATTCATAGACGCTTGATTGAACAACGAGATAAAGGGAAAGCAGTATTACTTATGTCGTTTGAATTAGATGAAATTATGAATGTAAGTGACCGTATCGCGGTTATTTACGAAGGGAAAATCGTTGCTATTGTTGATCCGAAAGAAACAACGGAGCAAGAGCTTGGCCTAATGATGGCTGGTTCATCCAAACAGGAAGCGGAAATGGGGGAGAAAGAGCATGTCTAAACGACTACAAGCATTAGTTATCCCAGTTACAGCCGTTATTCTTGGACTTATCTGCGGTGCGATTATCATGCTTATTTTTGGATATGACCCAATTGCAGGTTATTCAGCACTTGTAGAAGGCGTTATCGGAGAACCTTTCTACATCGGTGAAACAATTCGCCAAGCTACACCATACATTTTAGTTGGTCTATCTGTTGCTGTTGCATTTAAAGCCGGACTTTTCAATATCGGTGCAGAAGGTCAAATGCTTATGGGGTGGTTAGGTTCAATCATCATCGCAGTAAACTTTGATGGTTTAACAAAATGGATTCATTTACCACTTGCGATTATCACTGGTATGGTTTTCGGTGCAATTTGGGCATTCATTCCAGGTATTTTAAAAGCAACTTTACGTGTAAATGAAGTTATTGTAACAATCATGCTTAACTATACAGCACTTTATATTTTCAACTATGTAGTGCAAAACTTACTTACAGATGGTTTAGATAAAACGCAAGAAGTTCATGCGTCTGCGTCTTTACAATCTGAATTATTACAATCGTTGACGGATTATTCCTCGTTACACTGGGGGATATTGATTGCTCTTGGTTTCGCAATTATTATTTGGATAATGTTAAATAAAACTACTTTCGGTTACGAAATCGAAGCAGTTGGATTTAACGAAAATGCATCGCAATATGCCGGTATGAGTGTTAAGAAAACAATTATCTTTTCCATGGTTATTGCCGGAGCGCTTGCTGGTCTTGGTGGCGTAATGGAAGGTCTTGGAACATATGGAACGGCTTATGTACTAACTTCTTCTCCAGGGATTGGTTTTGACGGTATCGCCGTTGCTTTACTCGGAGGAAGTTCTCCAATTGGGATTGTCTTCTCTGCCATCTTGTTTGGCGCTCTAAAAGTCGGAGCACTAAATATGCCAGCAGTTGCAGGCGTTCCAAACGAATTAGTCAATGTAATTATCGCTCTGATTATCTTCTTTGTGGCATCCAGCTACATTATCCGCTGGGCGATGGCAAAATTTAAGAAGGGGGCGAAAGCAGAATGACAGCCATTTTAGCGACAATTGTTTCTAGTACACTGCTTATGGCAGGCCCACTAATTTTTACTGCTCTCGGGGGCGTTTATTCAGAACGAGGCGGTGTGGTTAATATTGGACTAGAAGGTATGATGGTAATGGGAGCATTCTCGGCTATCGTCTTCAACCTTACTTTCCAAGATACTTTTGGCAATTTAACTCCTTGGATATCACTTATCGCAGCGATGGTCGTTGGGGGATTATTCTCTCTTGTACACGCTGTTGCAACTATTAATTTCCGCGCTGACCACGTAATCAGTGGTGTAGCGATTAACTTTTTAGCAACTGGTCTATCTTTATTCCTTGTAAAAGTAATTTACGATAAAGGCCAAACAGATCAAATTAAGTACTACTTTGGTAAACCGGATATTCCTGTTTTGAGTGATATTCCAGTCATTGGTGATATTTTCTTCAAAAACATTCCGGTAATGAGTTATGTGGCGATTATTTTCGCTATCGTATCTTGGTTTATTATTTACAAAACACGCTTTGGTCTTCGTCTTCGTTCTGTAGGGGAACATCCTCTTGCAGCAGACACAATGGGAATCAAAGTTCGTTGGATGAGATACCAAGGTGTTATCATTTCTGGTATTCTTGGTGGTCTAGGTGGCGCGGTTTACGCCCAATCCTTTACACTTGATTTCGGACATGCAACTATTTCCGGACAAGGTTATATGGCCCTTGCAGCGATGATTTTTGGTAAATGGAATCCGCTTGGAGCGATGGGAGCAGCAATTTTCTTCGGTTTTGCGCAATGTTTGGCAATTACCGGTGGATCACTACCATTCTTCAAAGACATTCCAGACGTTTACTTACAAATTGCGCCTTATGTATTAACAATCCTTGCGCTTGTTGGCTTTATCGGTAAATCCGAAGCGCCAAAAGCAGACGGTGTGAACTACATTAAAGGTAAATAATACGAGTGAACAGCCTAGATTAAATTCTAGGCTGTTTTTTTATGCTAGAAAATTGTGTGTCACAACAACTTACGATACAATAGGAAAGTGAGATCATTGCTTGAAAGGAGCATTATAATGACAGACAAAATATTTCAAGAAAAAGTTGGCCCAGTTGCCCTGACAATTGTTCCAACCCAAAAATATAAATCCAACAAAATTGTTTTTAAATTTCGCGCTCCATTAGAAAGAGAGACAGTAACTAAACGGGCTTTGCTTTCGATATTATTAGAAACAAACAGTGAAAAATATCCAACTCAAACGGATTTTAGAAAACAATTAGCGAACCTTTATGGTGCCAATTTTTATACAACAACTGCCAAAAAAGGCAATGAACATGTACTGACCGTTATTTTCGATATGATTGACGGACAATATGTATCTGATGGCAATCATATTTTGCAAGATGCGTTTGCCTTTATTGAACAAGCTTTATTCCATCCAAACGTTGCAAATGGTGCTTTCAATGAAGAAACACTTACTCGTGAAAAAGAGAATTTAAAAAGTAGTTTAGAAGGCATTTACGATGATAAAATCCGTTTTGCTTCCAAACGATTAATAGAAGAAATGTTCCAAGACGATGCATTTCGCTTTGGTTCAGCTGGTATTTTGGAAGATATTGACGCTATCACAGCGAAAGATTTGTATGAATACTATTTACAATTTATCGCAGAAGATACGGTCGAAATGTTTATTTGCGGAGATGTAAAAACAGAAGAAGTCATGCCGCTTATCGAAAAAATGGCTTTTGCGCCGCGTGCTGAACGAAAAGGTGTTTTTTATACAAAAGAAGCACCAAAAGAAGTACGTGTTATTCATGAGCAACAAGCGATTAACCAAGGGAAACTTGTACTTGGCTATCAAACAGAAACATTATTTGGAGATGATGATTTCGTTGCGCTTCAACTTGCCAATGGTCTGCTTGGCGGATTTGCTAACTCCAAAATCTTTATCAATGTGCGTGAAAAAGCAAGCCTAGCTTATTATGCTTCTAGTCGTATTGATTCTTTCAAAGGGTATATGATTATTTCAGCTGGAATTGATGAAGTGAATTACGAACAAGCTTTATCAATTATTGAAGAACAAATCGTTGCAATGAAACAAGGCGATTTTACAGAAGATGAATTAAACCAAACAAAAGAAATGCTTATTAACCAATTACTTGAAACAAATGACCAAGCACAAGGCCTGATTGAGCTCGTATACAACAATGTTTTACGTGAAGCAAACTTAGACCTAGAAAACTGGATTAAACAAATTAAACAAGCGACGAAAGAAGAAGTAGTTGCTGCCATCAATAAAATTAAACCAGACACAATTTATTTCTTGAGTAAGGGAGGAGAAGAACTTCATGGAAAAAATCACATTTGAGCAAGTAAAAGAAGCAGTCTTTCATGAAAAAATGGCAAATGGCTTACAAGTATATCTTCTTCCAAAACAAGGATTTAGTAAGACTTATGCTGTATTCACAACAAACTACGGTGCCATCGATAATAATTTCGTCCCAATTGGCGAAACCGAATTCACGAAAGTTCCAGACGGCATTGCCCATTTCTTAGAGCATAAAATGTTTGAAAAAGAAGACGGCGATGTATTCTTCAAATTTGGCGAAAAAGGTGCATTCACGAACGCGTTCACCTCTTTTACCAAAACAGCATATCTTTTCTCAAGCACTTCTCGTGTAGAAGAAAACTTGGAAACGTTAATTGACTTCGTACAAGAACCATATTTTACCGAAGAAACTGTCGAAAAAGAAAAAGGCATTATCGGCCAAGAAATCAGAATGTATGATGACGATCCGGATTTTCGCGCATATTTTGGCGTAATTGAAAACATGTATCATAATCACCCAGTAAAAATCGACATCGCTGGAACAGTTGAATCCATCGCGGAAATTAACAAAGATTTACTTTACCTATGTTATAACACGTTCTATCACCCGAGCAACATGGTACTTTTCGTTGTAGGTAACTTAGAACCTGAACAAATGATGGACCAAATTCGTTCTAACCAAGCGAAAAAAGAATTTCCTGAAGCTGCACCAATCAAACGTCATTTCCCGGAAGAACCGAAAACCGTTGCTGTAAAAGAACGCAAAATCCATTTCCCAGTTCAAATCGCTAAAAATTTAGTGGGGATTAAAGAAGATATCGGTTCCATGGAAGGACAAGCGGCATTAAAACAAGAAATTATCGGTGATGTTGCCTTGGAAATGCTATTTGGCACAACTTCTGACACCTACTTGAAGTTATATAACGAAGGAATCATTGATGACACATTTGGCTATGATTACACACTTCAAGATAGCTTTTCATTCGTGCTAGTTGGCGGCGACGCAAAAGACCCGGACAAACAAACAGCCAAAATTAAAGAAGCTATTCAAGCAGCGGCTAAAAATGGTTTAAGTGAAGCTGATTTAGCACTCGTTAAACGCAAACGCATCGGCCAATTTTTACGTTCGTTGAATTCGCCTGAGTTTATTGCGAACCAATTTAGCCAATACGTTATGAAATCAGTTTCTTTGTTTGATATTTTACCTTTAATGGAAAAAGTGACCTTAGAAGAAGTAAATAGCTTCGTTAAAAACTTGGATCAAGAAGAGCGGACAACGAGTTTCCAATTACTTCCAGAGCAATAAATAAATTTATGTCTTTTTTTAGTATAAAAAATGGCATAAATTCTCGAGTCATGCTATCATAAAAGAAATAGACTGGAAAGGGTTGCCTTTTTTTGGATAAAGAGATAAAATATGCTTTTGTAACTGGAGCTAGCGGAGAAATTGGGCAAGCGATTTGTTTATCCCTTGCGAAAGCTGGCTGGAACTTGTATCTTCACTATTATCAAAATAAAGAAGCAGTAGAAAAATTATTGCCACAATTACAAGCGGAAGAAGTAGATGTTATGCTCATTCAAGCTGATTTTGATGATTTAACAAGTTTAGCAGAAATGGAAAAGCAGGTTTTTCAAATAGACGCTTTTATTCATGCGGCAGGGCACGCCCACTATAGTTTATTCCAGGATACTACAGATACAAATATAGCTGAACTGTGGAATGTTCATATGTTCATGCCAATGAGATTAATCCGTACTTTTATGCCAAAACTAATGAAAAGTAGCCAAGGTAGAATTATTTTCATTAGTTCAATATGGGGAGAAATTGGTGCGTCAATGGAAGTAGCGTACTCCACTGTAAAAGGTGCACAAATAGCCTTTTGCCGTGCGCTAAGCCAAGAAGTAGGACTGTCTGGAATAACTGTTAATGCGGTTACGCCAGGAGTTGTAGCAACAAAAATGATGGATCAATTTGCAGACGACGAGAAGGAAATGCTTCGTCAAGAAATTCCTTTAAAACGTTTTGCAAAACCCGAAGAAATTGCAGAAACAGTAGAATTTTTAACAAGCAAAAAAGCAAGCTATATCACTGGAGAAGTTTTGCGCTTAAATGGCGGTTGGCTTATGTAATTTTTAGCAAAAAAATGGAAATTTGAAATTAGTAATGGTAGGTGTTTAATTTTGACAGAACTCGGTGATAAACTGAAACAAGCTAGACGTGAAAAAGGACTCAGTTTAGATGACTTGCAACAAATAACGAAAATTCAAAAACGTTATTTAGTAGCGATTGAAGAAGGAAATTATGCTGTAATGCCTGGAAAATTTTATGCAAGGGCATTTATTAAACAATACGCAGAGGCAGTTGGGCTTGATAGCACAACACTTTTCGACGAGTTTGAAAGCGAAGTTCCTGAAACACCGCAACAAGAAGTAGTAAATAACGAGCCAACACGCGTACAAAGTAAAAGAAATCCAATTCCTGCACAAGCTGTAGGTAATCAGACTAACGCTCGTAATCGTTTCTTTGATATTTTACCAAAAATCCTTATCGCTTTATTTATCGTTTTTATTCTTTTCATCGTTTGGTTCTTCTTGCTCAATAAACAAGATAATTCCACAGAAAAAGTAAAAACAGACACAAGCAATCCTACTGTAAAAGTAGAAGACTCAACAAAAAATGAGGACACAAGTAAGGATACAGAGAAAAAAGATACGACATCTGACGAAGATAAATCAACTGAAAAAACAGAAGATACATCCAAAGAAGTGGAAGTGACTAAAGGAGAAACATCGGGTAATGCCACTACGTACACAGTGAAAAATACCGATAAAATGACTTTATCACTTAGCGCAACGGGTGATTCATGGATTGGTGTTTCCGATGCAAATGGTAGCACGATTCAAAATATAACACTATCTACGCAAAATCCATCCACTGAAATTGATTTGGGCGATAACAAGACAGTTTCTATCGTGATCGGAAATTCTCCTGTTACTACTGTCAAAATCAATGGCAAAGAGCTGGAACTTGCGCCTGATCTTGTTAAACAAGTCTTAACAATTAACTTAGAAGCGAGCGACACTAGCTCAGATGCTGAATAATTTGTTTTATATGGCGAAATCTGCTCATTAGATTTCGCCAACATTTTTTATAAATACATACTTTTTAAATGTGAAAAAGGAGAGAAAAAGATGAATTTACCAAATAAATTGACGGTTATCCGTATTTTTATGATACCAATTTTTGTCATTCTTTGTGTGGTACCGTTTGACTGGGGAAGCGTTACTTGGCTTGATTCGACTATTCCTGTTACAAGTTTAGTAGCAACAATTATTTTCATCGTAGCAGCCCTTACAGACTGGTTTGATGGGCATTTAGCTCGTAAGTATAACCTGATTACCAATTTCGGGAAGTTTGCAGATCCGATGGCAGATAAATTACTTGTAGCGGCAGCGTTTATTATTCTTGTAGAAATGCATATCGCTCCATCTTGGGTAGTTATTTTAATTATTAGCCGTGAGCTAGCTGTTACCGGCCTACGTTTATTACTAGTTGAGGGCGGCGAAGTATTAGCGGCAGGTCAACTTGGTAAAATTAAAACATTCACACAAATGATTGCTATTCCACTAATGTTATTAAACAATTTCCCATTTGCTTGGACTGGCATTCGCGTTGATTTAGTTTTCTTATATGTATGTGCGTTCTTTGCAGTATGGTCAGGAATCGACTACTTCTACAAAAACCGTGGCGTATTCAAAGGTTCTATGTAATAAATGAAAAAAGCATACCATTGTGTGCTTTTTTTCTATACAAAAATGAATTGGGGATGAAGCATAATGGCAAGTGCAGAAATTATTGCAGTAGGAACAGAGTTATTACTTGGACAAATTGTGAATTCTAACGCGGCATTTATTTCACAAGAATTAGCCGCTGACGGGATATATGTATACCATCATACGGTTGTTGGAGATAATCCGACACGTTTAAAAGAAGTAATCGAGATTGCTGAAAAACGCAGTGATATTTTAATTTTCACAGGTGGGCTTGGGCCAACTGAAGACGATATTACGAAACAAATTTTAGCGACCCATTTACAAAAACGATTAGTGGAAGACGAATACCACATGAATAAAATCACCGAGTATTTCGCTTCCAGAAATAAACCGATGACGGAAAATAATAAATTGCAAGCTGTTATCATAGAAGGTTCAATTGTCCTAAATAATGATTATGGTTTTGCTGCTGGAATGTATTTGAAAGAGAATAAGCATACCTATGTGTTACTTCCGGGACCACCGTCTGAAATGAAACCGATGTTTACGAGTTATGCGAATCCACTTCTTTTAAGCGAAAGTGGTGATCAAAATGTTTTAGAATCCAAAATTTTGCGCTTTTTTGGCATTGGAGAATCGCAATTAGCGGCAGATTTAAACGATTTAATTATTACGCAAGTTAACCCGACGATTGCGACTTATGCAGGCGATAATGAAGTAGTTGTGCGAATTACGGCAACCGCTAAAACGCAAGAAGAAGCTAGCGCGCTCGTTCGGGATACTGAACAAGAAATATTACGTCGTGACGGTACTTTCTTATATGGTTACGGAGAAGTTTCCTTGTCCGAATTAGTGACGGCAATACTGCTAGAAAAAGAGTTAACAATCTCTGCTGCAGAAAGTTTTACTGCCGGATTATTCCAAGCTGAAATTGCTCGTTTCCCCGGCATTTCTAAAATTTTCAAAGGTGGAATGGTAACTTACAGCGAGGAAGCGAAACAATCTATTTTAGAAGTTTCACCTCAAGTAATAAAAGAAAAAGGCGTCGTGAGTGAGGAATGCGCAAAAGAAATGGCTGAAAATGTAAGTCGTCTTTGTAATACTGATATCGGTGTTAGTTTCACAGGTGTTGCGGGGCCAGATAGTTTAGAAGGGCATCCAGCAGGCACTATATGGATTGGATTAAGTGTGAAAGGTCACGAAACTGAAGCTTATCAATTTGTGTATGGGAGAGATAGAAATCATAATCGTCACCGTGCAGTGATGCAAGGATTTCAGCTAATTAAGCAATTTTTAGATGCAAATAAGTAATTTTCACTAGAATAAAATGAAATAACAGCTTGAAAAAATCAAAATTAGGCTATAAAAAAGTATTAGACGAACGCTTGAAATCCCGTTATAATGGGAAAGAAAGCAGCCGGTGCTTACACAAAATAAAAAAATACGAATAAATGTTCGCTTTTTGCTTGCTTCTCACTCTAAAATGCGTTATAGTAATTCTAGGAAAAACATTCTGACTGTTTTTTGAGAGAGAAGAAGTAGAAAAACAGCTATTAGGATATTTATGAAGGAGGCAACATTGTGAATGATCGTCAAGCGGCATTAGACCAAGCTTTAAAACAAATTGAAAAACAATTCGGTAAAGGTTCCATTATGAAATTAGGGGAACATTCAGATCAAAATATATCTACTATTTCTAGTGGTTCATTAGCATTAGATATTGCATTAGGAGTTGGCGGATACCCTCGTGGACGTATTATTGAAGTATACGGACCAGAGAGTTCTGGTAAAACAACGGTTGCACTTCACGCTATTGCAGAAGTACAAGCGCAAGGCGGAACAGCAGCATTTATCGATGCAGAACACGCGTTAGATCCTGCTTATGCTAAAAACCTAGGCGTAAACATTGATGAATTACTATTATCTCAACCAGATACAGGGGAACAAGCCTTGGAGATTGCAGAAGCTTTAGTTAGAAGTGGCGCAGTTGATATGCTAGTAATTGACTCTGTTGCAGCACTTGTACCACGTGCTGAAATCGAAGGTGAGATGGGCGATGCGCACGTTGGTTTGCAAGCTCGTTTAATGTCTCAAGCATTACGTAAACTTTCTGGTGTTATTAATAAATCAAAAACCATTGCTATATTCATTAACCAAATTCGTGAAAAAGTTGGTGTTATGTTCGGTAACCCTGAAATCACACCAGGTGGACGTGCGCTTAAATTCTACTCGACTGTTCGTTTAGAAGTAAGACGTGCTGAACAATTGAAACAAGGTACAGACGTAATGGGTAACAAAACGAAAATCAAAGTTGTAAAAAATAAAGTAGCACCACCATTCCGTATTGCTGAAGTAGATATTATGTATGGTGAAGGTATTTCGCGTGAAGGTGAGCTTGTTGATATGGCCGCTGAAGTGGATGTAATCAATAAGAGTGGTTCATGGTATTCTTATAAAGAAGAACGCATCGGTCAAGGCCGTGAGAATGCAAAACAATATCTGAAAGAACACACTGATATTCGTGACGAGATTTCTAAACGCGTTCGTGAAGAGTATGAAATTGACGGCAACAAAGAACCTCTTGACGAAAACGAAGAAACTTTAAGCTTACTAGATGATGAATAAATAATTGCTAAATACGTGATGGGAATTTACTTCCTGTCGCGTATTTTTTGTTATTTTAAAAAAACTAAGGAAAATAGTGTGACATTTCATTCCTTTCCTTGACATTGTATGCTTTGACCTATAAAATTAAGTTGTATATTTTATATTGCTGGGAGACAAGGGGGAAGTTTTTCCTTTGAAAATCGGCTTCAACTGAATGGGGAGATTAGCACTCGGTTGTTGATGAAAAATACGCATGTGCCAGAATTCTGGCCACCGACATAACAATAACGAAAATTGAATAGCAAAGGAGGTGTAAGGATGACAATCGCAATCACGATCATCTCCAGTTTGCTTTTCTTAATCGTCGGTCTAGTTGTTGGTTCTCTAATTTTTAAATCTAGTACAGAGAAAAAACTGGCTGCTGCAAGGGGGACTGCTGAATTAATTGTAGAAGATGCAAAGAAAGAAGCAGAAACTACAAAAAAAGAAGCATTGCTTGAAGCGAAGGAAGAGAATCATAGGTTACGTACTGAAATCGAAAATGAACTTCGTGGGCGAAGAACAGAGACACAGAAAGCAGAAAATCGCTTATTGCAAAGGGAGGAAAACCTCGACCGTAAAGATACTTCTTTAAGTAAACGAGAAGCTACACTTGAAAGAAAAGAGGAGAGTATCAGTAAACGTCAACAACAAATTGAAGAGAAAGAAAGCAAACTAGCTGAGATGATTCAAGCGGAGCAGACAGAACTCGAAAGAATTTCTGCGCTCAGCAAAGAAGAAGCGAAATCTATCATCCTTAACCAGGTAGAAGAGGAATTAACACATGATACAGCTATCATGGTCAAAGAATCAGAAAACCGGGCCAAGGAAGAGTCGGATAAAAAAGCAAAGAATATTCTCTCACTAGCTATCCAGCGTTGTGCAGCTGATCATGTGGCAGAAACAACGGTATCTGTTGTTACCTTACCAAATGATGAGATGAAAGGACGGATTATCGGACGTGAAGGACGTAATATCCGTACGCTTGAGACACTAACAGGGATTGATTTGATAATTGATGATACGCCGGAAGCAGTTATACTTTCCGGATTTGATCCAATTCGACGTGAAATCGCTAGAATCGCCTTAGAAAAACTTGTTCAAGATGGAAGAATCCATCCAGCTCGAATTGAAGAAATGGTGGACAAAGCCCGTAAAGAGGTGGATGAACACATTCGTGAAGTCGGGGAACAAGCAACATTTGAAGTTGGAATTCATTCCATCCATCCTGATTTGATAAAAATTCTTGGCCGCTTGCGTTACCGTACTAGTTATGGACAAAACGTTCTTAACCACTCACTCGAAGTTTCGAAACTTGCAGGAATTCTTGCAGGAGAGCTTGGTGAAGACGTTACGCTTGCTAAACGGGCCGGACTACTTCATGATATTGGGAAAGCAATTGACCATGAAATTGAAGGAAGTCACGTTGAAATTGGCGTGGAACTTGCTACCAAATACAAAGAAAATGATGTGGTAATCAATAGTATTGCTTCCCATCACGGAGATACAGAAGCTACTTCTGTTATCGCAGTATTGGTTGCAGCGGCGGATGCACTTTCTGCTGCAAGACCAGGAGCTCGTAGTGAAACGCTTGAAAATTACATTCGTCGTTTAGAAAAATTAGAAGAAATTTCTGAGTCTTACGATGGTGTAGAAAAATCTTATGCAATCCAAGCAGGACGCGAAGTACGTATCATCGTTGAACCAGATACAATTGATGATCTTTCTTCTTACCGCCTGGCTCGCGACATAAGAAAACGAATTGAAGAGGAATTAGATTATCCGGGTCACATTAAAGTGACCGTAATTCGTGAAACAAGAGCAGTTGAATACGCTAAATAATAATTAAAAGATACATCGCAAATTTATTTTGCGGTGTATCTTTTTTTAATCGGTTGCCTAGCTTGGCTAAGAACGGTATAATCAAAAGATAAACGAAAAAGGGAGGCGGAGTTTTTGAGTGAGTGGAAAATTTTGCCGATGCTAGAAGAACACTATCCTGGAGTTGCTGCGGTTCATCAAGAAGGCATTGATACAGGGAACGCTACTTTTCAAGAAAAAACACTTACATTAGAAGCGTGGGATGAAAAGTACTTAAAAAGTTGTCGATTAGTTGTACTGATGAACGACCAAGTGATTGGCTGGGCAGCATTACTACCATTTTCAAGTATGTATGCTTATCGCGGAGTAGCTGAGTTAAGCATTTATATAGCAAAAAGCGCTCGTGGAAAAGGCGTTGGAAAGGCATTGATGCATGAAATTATCCAGACAAGTGAGCAAAATGGGTTCTGGACGCTCCAATCCTTAATTTTTCCAGAGAATAAAGCGAGCATTGCGCTTCACCATACATATGGCTTCCGAACATTATGCGTTCATGAAAAATTAGGTGAAATGAACGGCGTTTTTCGGAATGTTGTATTATTAGAACGTAGAAGTAATAGAAACGGAGAATAACAAAATGAAAATACTTTTTATCGGCGATGTTGTCGGCTCTATCGGCCGCGATGCTATTACAGAATATTTACCACAATTAAAGAAAAAATATAAACCTACTATCACAGTGATTAACGGCGAAAACGCAGCAAGTGGTCGTGGAATCACAGAGAAGATTTATAAAGATTTCCTAGAACTTGGTGCTAATGCAGTAACACTTGGAAATCACACATGGGACAATCGTGATATTTTTGAATTTATTGAGGATGCTAAATATTTAGTACGTCCTGCCAATTTCCCAGATGATACGACGCCAGGAACAGGTATGGTTTTTGTGAAAAGTAATCAACATGAAATTGCTGTCATCAACATGCAAGGCCGAACTTTCTTAGCGGATTTAGATGACCCATTCCGTAAAATGGATGCATTGATTGAAGAAGCGAAAAAACGCACTAATATTATTTTCGTGGATTTTCATGCGGAAACAACGAGTGAAAAGGAAGCGATGGGCTGGTATTTAGACGGCCGAGTGACTGCTGTGGTTGGTACGCATACCCATGTGCAAACTTCCGATAACCGCATTCTTCCAGAAGGAACAGCTTATTTGACGGATACTGGTATGACTGGCCCGTACGATGCTATCCTTGGAATGGAAAAGGAAGCCGTTATTCGCCGTTTTAAAACAGCTTTACCAACGAGATTCGAAGTTCCTAAAACAGGCCGTGCAGTCTTGTCTGGCTGTCTGATCACGCTTGACGAAAATACTGGAAAAGCACACAAAATTGACCGGATTCTCATCAACGAAGACCACCCATTTTCCTTTGATTAAGAATGGAGATGAAATTGTGACAGTTTCAAAAGAAGAAATCATGAAAAAAGCAACAGAACTTCGCGATGCACTGCAACAAACGGAAGAAGTATCTTTTTACCGAATAGCCGAGGAAAGAATAAATGCTAATTCCAAAGTATCAGCGAAAGTTTCTAAAATAAAGTTACTTCAAAAAGAAGCAGTCAACTTAGAACATTATCAAAAACTTGAAGCAATGAAACAAACCGAGAACCAAATTGATAACGTTCGTGCAGACATTGACTCACTCCCGATTGTAACAGAATTCAGACGCGCTCAAGAAGATGCCAATGATCTTTTGCAGTCAATTACAACGGAGATTACAACAAAAGTAACAACCGAACTTGAAAAAGAAAATTAACCATTTAAAACTGCCAAAACACTGGCAGTTTTTTTCTTTTGTGGTCGCGGCGAAATGAAACTTTATGCTATAATAAAAGGATGAAAAAGAAGTAAGGGATGATGAGATAATGACAGAATATACACCAATGATTAAGCAATACTTGGAGATCAAAGACAAATATCAAGATGCTTTCTTATTTTTCCGTTTAGGAGATTTTTATGAAATGTTTTTTGAGGATGCGCTTAATGCTTCTCAAATTTTAGAAATTACGTTAACTGGTCGTGAAGGTGGAACGAAAGAAAAAATCCCAATGTGCGGGGTTCCGTATCATTCTGCGAGCGGTTATATTGATACGTTAATCGAAAAAGGTTATAAAGTTGCGATATGTGAACAAGTTGAGGATCCTAAAACGACGAAAGGCATGGTTAAGCGCGAAGTAGTGCAGTTGATTTCACCGGGAACCGTTATGGACGAACGCGGCTTAAAAGCGAAAGAAAATAACTATATAGCTTCACTTTATTGCTATGAAGGCAAAGAATACGGTTTTGCTTATTCCGATTTATCAACAGGTGAACTAAAATCGACCGTCATTGAAGCTAGTGAAGATCGTTTAATTAATGAATTAACGACACTTTCAACGAGAGAATTAATCGTTTCATCGTCAGAAAAAGAAGTACTTTCAGATGTTATGAAGGAGCAACTAGGCTTGACTCTTTCGGTGCACGAAGAAGATATGATTCCAGCTGAAAATGAAAAATTAGTAACGCGCCACATGTCATTATCAGAAAAGCGAGCTATCGGCAAATTACTACATTACTTAAAAGAAACACAAAAGCGGGATTTAGGTCATTTACAACAAGCCATACATTACGAAACAAGTAACTACATGAAAATGGACTATTATTCCAAACGTAATTTAGAACTAGCGGAATCTATTCGTGGCAAAGGACGTCAAGGTACCCTGCTATGGCTTTTAGATAATACGCAAACAGCTATGGGCGGGAGAATGCTCAAACAATGGATTGACCGTCCGCTAATTGACCGCAAAAAAATTATCGAGCGCCAAAATGATGTTAGTGAACTAATGGCTCACTTTTTTGAACGCTTAGAGCTAGTAGAAAACTTAAAAAATGTGTATGACTTAGAACGTCTTGCTGGACGAGTTGCGTACGGAAATGTCAATGCACGTGATTTAGTTCAACTGCGTAATTCGCTATACCAAATCCCACGTATTCGCGCAACGTTATTATCAATGAATAGCGAGAGTCTTACAGAACTTGCGACCCAATTAGATCCGTGTGAAGAATTAACGGAAAAGCTGGAAGACGCAATTATGGATTCTGCACCAATTTCGATTCGTGAAGGCGGGATTATTAAAGATGGCTATAATAGTCAGTTAGATACGTACCGCGATGCAAGCCGTAACGGAAAAACGTGGATTGCAGAATTAGAACGGAAAGAACGCGAACTAACGGGCATTAAAACGATGAAGGTAGGCTTTAACCGCGTATTTGGTTATTATATTGAAGTTACCCGAGCAAACACGCATTTGCTCCCAGAAGGCCGCTATGAACGTAAGCAAACCCTAACGAATGCCGAACGTTACATTACACCAGAATTAAAAGAAAAAGAAAAACTCATTTTAGATGCCGAAGAAAAGAGCATGGAATTAGAATACCAATTATTTACAGAAGTGCGCGAAATGGTAAAAGACTACATAGAACGTCTGCAAAAATTAGCGAAGTCTGTAAGTGAAATTGATTGTCTTCAAAGTTTCGCAGATATTAGCGAGAAAAATCATTTCATTCGCCCGACACTCAGCGAAGATGGTTCTCTGCATGTTAAACAAGGTCGCCACCCAGTTGTAGAAAAAGTAATGGGTGCGCAAAGTTATGTAGCAAATGATTGTGATCTAGATGAAAATCGTGAAATCTTACTTATAACTGGTCCCAATATGTCAGGTAAAAGTACGTATATGCGCCAAGTAGCTTTAACAGCAATTTGCGCGCAAGTTGGTTGCTTTGTTCCTGCTGAGGAAGCGACATTGCCAGTTTTTGACCAGATTTTCACTCGAATTGGTGCAGCGGATGATTTAATCGCCGGCCAGAGTACATTCATGGTCGAGATGTTGGAAGCGAGAAATGCCATCGTCCATGCGACGAAAGATAGTTTAATTTTATTTGATGAAATTGGTCGTGGTACAGCTACTTATGATGGGATGGCACTTGCTCAAGCGATTATCGAATACATCCATGAGAACGTCCATGCTAAAACACTTTTTTCCACACATTACCATGAATTAACAGATCTCGAGAAAGAGCTAAGAGGTTTGCAGAATATCCATGTTAGTGCCGTCGAAGAAAATGGTAAAGTAGTTTTCCTTCATAAAATTAAAGAAGGTCCCGCAGATAAAAGTTACGGTATTCATGTAGCTGAGTTAGCGGAACTACCAAAAACACTAATCGAACGAGCAAGCCGTATTTTAGAACAGCTTGAAAGCGCCGATAAGAAAATAATTATTACTAATGATAAACAACCAGAAGAAGTTCATGAGGAAGTGCAACTATCAATGTTCCCTGTGGAGCCGGAGAAAAAAGCATCGTCTAAAGAAACAAAACTTCTAAAAGAAATTGCTTCTATGAACATTATGCAAATGACACCAATGGATGCAATGAACAAACTATACGAACTTCAAAGTAAAGTCCATTAAAATAGAAAGGCGGGTTTTTAAATGGCTAAACATATTGTCGAATTAACGGATGCTTTATCCAATAAAATAGCTGCCGGAGAAGTAGTCGAACGTCCTGCTTCTGTCGTGAAAGAATTAGTAGAAAACGCTATTGATGCGGGAAGCACAGTCATCGATATTTTGGTGGAAGAAGCGGGATTAAATAAAATTACGATTATTGATAACGGCAGTGGCATTGAAGAAGAAGACGTTGCAACTGCATTTTTACGCCACGCCACAAGTAAAATCAAAAACGAAGCAGACTTATTTCGGGTGCATACATTAGGATTCCGCGGTGAGGCACTTCCAAGTATCGCTTCTGTTTCCCATTTATCGCTTGAAACTTCTACCGGAGAAACTAAAGGAACAACGATTTCTTTAGAGGGCGGGAAAATCATCGAACAAAAAAGCGGGCACGCTAGAAAAGGCACACAAATTGAAGTATCACAGTTGTTCTTTAATACGCCAGCTCGCCTAAAATATTTAAAAAGCTTACCAACGGAACTAGGTAACATTACCGACATTCTAAATCGCCTAGCTCTGGCGCATCCAGATATCAGTTTCCGCTTTTCGCATAACGGAAAACCATTACTACAAACTAATGGCAATGGAGATTTGCGTCAAGTGATTGCAGCAATTTATGGGGTTTCGATTGCAAAAAAATCGATACCAGTCAAAGCGGAGTCGCTCGATTTTAAAATTTCCGGATACGCCGTGTTACCAGAAGTGAATCGTTCTAATCGTAATTATATTTCGACCATCATCAACGGCCGTTTTATTAAAAATTTCGCATTAGTAAAAGCAATTCAAGAAGGTTATCACACGCTTTTACCGATTGGTCGCTTTCCAATTATCGTTTTACAAATCGAAATGGACCCAATTATTGTAGACGTCAATGTCCATCCTGCTAAATTAGAAGTCCGTTTAAGTAAAGAAAAAGAATTAGGCCAGCTTATTAGTCAAATGATTAAAGCGGCCTTTCATAAGTTACAACTGATCCCAGATGGTGAGATTTCTAAAAAGCAAAAAGAAGTTCAAAAATCTGAGCAAATTCAAATGTCGTTTGAAGAGAATAAACCGCCAAAAGAAATACCAACACTTTTTTCCAAACCGACTATTCCTGAATATGTTCCTTCCGACGAAGATGCTCCGCGAGAAGACGATTTTATTTTAGAAACGATGCCGTCTTATGAGTCAGCACCTCAAAATGAGCACACAGAACAACCGAAAGAACGCATTCCAAAGATGTACCCAATTGGTCAAATGCATGCCACCTATATTTTCGCTCAAAATGAAAATGGTTTATATATTATTGACCAACATGCGGCGCAAGAACGAATTAAATACGAATTTTACCGTGAAAAAATCGGGGAAGTTAGCCGCGAATTGCAAGAGCTATTAGTGCCAATTGTGCTCGAATTCCCTGCAGATGAATATGTTCGTTTAGAAGAACAAAAAGCCAAACTAGAAGAAGTAGGTGTTTTTCTAGAAAACTTCGGACAAAATAGCTTTATCATTCGTGCGCACCCAACTTGGTTTCCGAAAGATCAAGAAGAAGAGATGCTCCGCGAAATTATTGATGAAGCATTATCTGCACCAAGTATTAGTATTCATAAACTAAGAGAAGATACGGCGATTATGATGAGCTGTAAAAAATCAATTAAAGCAAATCACTATTTAACAACTCAAGATATGGAAGCATTACTCGACACACTCAGAGAAGCAAGTGATCCATTCACCTGTCCTCATGGCCGTCCGGTAATCATTCAATATTCGACCTACGAACTAGAAAAAATGTTTAAACGTGTGATGTAAAAGAGGAGGAAAAAACGTGGTGTTACCATTTTCCGGTCAATCAATCATACCAGCTGCACACAATCAAAAAGATATGGAAAAAATTTTAGAGCTTGATTTGACTTATATGGTGATGCTCGAAACGCATGTAGCTCAACTAAAATCATTAGTCAAATACGCGCAAGCTAGCGGGAAAAAAGTTTTACTACACGCCGATTTAGTGAATGGCTTGAAAAACGATGATTACGCAATCGACTTTTTGTGCAAAGACATTTGTCCAGATGGAATTATCTCTACTAGGGGAAATGCCATTATGAAAGCAAAACAACACAAAATGCTAGCGATTCAACGTCTTTTCATGATTGATTCAAGTGCTTACAACAAAGGAGTGGCCTTGATTCAAAAAGTGCAACCAGATTGTATTGAACTTTTACCAGGGATTATCCCAGAACAAGTACAAAAAATGACGCAAAAGCTTCATATCCCTGTTATCGCAGGTGGTTTAATTGAAACTAGCGAACAAGTTGATCAAGTAATTGCGAGCGGGGCTATCGCTGTTACGACATCCAATAAACATTTATGGTAAAACAGAAGCTAAGTCGTGTAGCATTAACGGCTTAGCTCTTTTTATGAAAAACAATGAAAACGCTATATATTGCCGTAAAGTATTGCGCTACAAGGATTTAAGCGTTTTCTAACTGTTCTATAGAAAGAGACGATTTCCAAACTGTATCATAACAGATAAGGGTGTTTGAAGTGGTACAGTAAAAACGAAGAATTAAAATGAAAACAAAATTAGAATCATAACAAACTAGAAGAATGGCTTTATAAAAGGGATATAGGGCTTTTTAAATCAAAATGTCACAAAAAAGTCATAAAAAAGTTTGAAAAATATTGCACAAAACTGTAGCATTTTTCGGAGAATATGTTATGATAACAGTGTAGATTATTTATAAATCAGTTTGCTCAAACAAGCACGCTCGAGAATGAACAATAAATGGAGGTTATATGATGACTGAACAATGGTATGAATTCGCAGGTGGTAACTGGCAACAAGAAGTAGATGTACGTGACTTTATCTTAAAAAACTATCGCTTATATGACGGTGACGACACTTTCTTAGTTGGCCCTACCGAAGCAACTACAAAACTTTGGGATCAAGTAATGGACTTAACTAAAAAAGAACGTGAAAACGGTGGCGTACTGGATATGGATACCAAAATCGTTTCAACCATCACTTCACATGACCCAGGTTACTTAAATAAAGATTTAGAAAAAGTTGTCGGCGTTCAAACTGACGTACCTTTCAAACGCGCTTTACAACCATTCGGCGGAATCCGTATGGCAGAAGTTGCAGCTGAATCTTATGGTTTTAAAGTAGACGAAGAAATTAGCCATATTTTCTCTGAATACCGTAAAACACATAACCAAGGTGTATTTGATGCTTATACTGCTGAAATGCGCGCAGCTCGTAAATCAGGCGTAATCACTGGTCTTCCAGATGCTTATGGACGTGGACGTATTATCGGTGACTACCGTCGTGTAGCACTTTACGGTGTAGACTTCTTAATCAAACAAAAGAAACAAGATTTAAACAATACAGGTTTACGTACAATGAGCGATGACGTTATCCGTCAACGTGAAGAACTAAACGAACAAATTCGTGCTCTTGGCGAATTAAAAGTACTAGGTGAAAAACATGGTTTCGACCTTGCTCGCCCAGCTAAAACTGCACAAGAAGCTTTCCAATGGTTATACCTTGGTTACTTAGCAGCAATTAAAGAACAAAATGGTGCGGCAATGAGTTTAGGACGTACATCTACATTCCTTGATATTTATGTAGAACGTGACCTACGCAATGGCCTAATTACAGAAGAAGAAGCTCAAGAAATCGTTGACCACTTCATCATGAAATTACGTCTTGTAAAATTTGCTCGTACACCAGATTACAATGAATTATTCTCTGGAGATCCAACTTGGGTTACTGAATCCATCGGTGGTATCACAGAAGAAGGCGTTCCACTTGTAACGAAAAACTCATTCCGTTTCTTACACACATTAGACAACTTAGGACCAGCTCCAGAACCAAACTTAACTGTACTTTGGTCCACTCATTTACCATCAGGATTCAAGAAATTCTGTGCTAAAATGTCTATCAAAACATCTGCTATTCAATACGAAAATGACGATGTTATGCGCCCTAAATGGGGAGACGACTATGCAATCGCATGTTGTGTATCCGCAATGCGCGTTGGTAAACAAATGCAATTCTTTGGTGCTCGTGCCAACCTTGCTAAAACACTTCTTTATGCAATCAACGGTGGTGTTGATGAAAAATCTAAAGCACAAGTTGGACCAGCTTACCGTCCAGTTGAAGGCGACGTATTAGATTACAAAGAAGTAATGGAAAAATATGATGCAATGATGGAATGGATTGCTGAACTTTACCTTAATACACTAAACGTAATTCACTATATGCATGATAAATACGCTTACGAACGTATCGAAATGGCTTTACATGATACAGAAGTATTACGTACAATGGCAACTGGTATCGCTGGACTTTCTGTTGCAGCTGACTCCTTATCTGCTATTAAATACGCAACTGTTCGTCCAATTCGTGACGAAGATGGTATCGTTGTTGATTACGCAATCGAAGGCGACTATCCTAAATACGGAAACAATGATGACCGTGTAGATGAAATCGCAGTAGAGCTTCTAAAAACATTCATGACTAAAGTTAGAAAACATAAAACTTACCGTGATGCAGTTCACACAACTTCTGTTCTTACAATCACATCTAACGTGGTTTATGGTAAGAAAACTGGTAATACACCAGACGGACGTCGTGCAGGTGAACCATTTGCACCAGGTGCGAACCCAATGCATGGCCGTGATACGAAAGGTGCTTTAGCTTCTCTATCTTCTGTTGCTAAACTTCCTTACGAATATGGTCAAGATGGTATTTCTAACACATTCTCTATCGTACCAAAAGCTTTAGGTCGCGAAGATGAATCTCAAATCAATAACTTAGTTGCAATGCTTGATGGTTATTCCACAAAAATGGGACATCACTTAAACATCAACGTATTCAATCGTGATACGTTACTAGATGCGATGGATCACCCAGAAGAATATCCACAATTAACTATCCGCGTTTCCGGATATGCAGTTAACTTCATTAAATTAACACGTGAACAACAATTAGATGTTATTCACCGTACAATGCACGAATCTATGTAATATCAGGCGAGAACGCTTTGACAAGGATTGCTCACCAGTAGCAATCCTTGTTATTTAGGAAAGGAAGAGGAGAATTATGACAGAGGTTTTAGGAAGAGTTCATTCAGTAGAAACAATGGGAACAGTAGACGGTCCAGGTATCCGCTTTATTGTTTTTATGCAGGGGTGTTTACTTCGTTGCCAATTTTGTCATAATCCTGATACTTGGAAAATTGGTACCGGCACAGAACGTTCTGCCAAAGATGTATTTGACGAAGCGATTAAATATAAAGAGTTTTGGGATGCTTCTGGCGGTGGTGTTACAGTTAGTGGCGGAGAACCATTACTTCAAGTAGATTTCCTAATTGAGTTTTTCACGCTTTGTAAAGCAGCAGGAGTGCATACAACAATCGATTCCTGTGGCGGTTGTTTCACACGTGATCCTGAATTTATCGAGAAATTGGACCGTTTGATGGAAGTAACAGATTTAATTTTACTGGATATTAAACAAATCAATCCAGAAAAACATTTAAAACTGACTACAAAATCCAATGCGCCAATTATTGATTTTGCTCATTATTTACGTGATAAAGAACAACCAATTTGGATTAGACACGTACTAATTCCAACGAAAACAGATGATCCAGAAGATTTAACTAAGCTACACGAGTTCATTCAAACTCTACCAAACGTAAAACAAGTGGATGTGCTTCCATACCATACAATGGGTGTTTACAAATGGAAAGAAATGGGCATTCGTTATCCGTTAGAAGGCATCGAAGCTCCAGAAGAAGAAGTGGTAGCAATGGCTAATAAAATTTTGGAAACAAGTAGTTATAAATAGTAAAAAACCGGCGAACATTAGATTCGCCGGTTTTTTTTATAGTATTTTATACATTTCTTCGCACCATTTTAGTTCTGTTTGAATTAAATCAAATTTTCTTGCATAGACTTGATAAGACATGTTCTTAAGTTTGTCTTGTTTGGTTTTTAAATCAAATAAGTGAGCAAAATGATTAAGCGTTTCTTCAATTAAGACGAGTTGTTCTTTTAAATAGCTTTCTCTTTCTTGGATAAGCCCTTTAGTTCTAGTATTATTTAGCCAGTCTAGCTGTACTTTTGTGGTGAATTCATCTCTTGTTACAGGGATTTTAAGCGGAGTTTCTGACCATTCAAGCAAGGAGTCTAAGCCGGTTTGTGTTATCGTGTAGACTTTTTTATCCGGTTTTTTATCTTGGGAATGCTTATGTACAACTAAAAAACCTGCTTTTTCTAGCTTAGATAAAGAAGGATAGATTTGGCTGTGATGCGTATTTTGCATAATTCTAAGTCGGTTAGCAAGCTCATAACCACTAGATGCCTCACGAGCAATCATTTGTAACAACGTAAATTCTAAAACATTTGGTATCATACCATTGCACCTCTAAATTTCTATTTAACCCTATTGTAAGCGATAAACATCAATAAGTAAAATGGTTACATATGTAATAAATTATATATGTAAATATTGACATTAGTATTTAGCAAGCGTAGTATTATAGTTGAGTTTTATTTGGAAAGGGAAGTGTAGTTGGATTATGATGACGGACAAGGAAATGAATACGGGAAAATGGATAACCGCAGCAGCAAGTTTGCTTGCATTTATGGGGATAGGGGTTGTCGATCCACTTTTGCCATCGATTGCAGAAAGTATCGGAGCATCTCATTCGCAAGTTGAAATGTTGTTTACTGCGTATATTTTTACAATGGCGATTATGATGATTCCAATTGGGATTGTTGCAGGAAAATTAGGTGATAAAAAATTAATCGTTATCGGCCTATTTATTGTTACTATTTTTGCTTTATTATGTGGTTTATCGGACACGATTGGCGCTTTATCTATTTTTCGTGCTGGTTGGGGATTCGGGAACTCAATGTTTATGGCTACAGCGATGACGATGTTAATTGCTTTATCGGAGACACCTGGTCACGCAATCGGGATTTATGAAGCTTCAATGGGCCTTGGGATGGCATTTGGGCCATTGCTGGGTGGGATTTTAGGTAATATTTCTTGGCGCTATCCATTTTTTGCCACTGCTTGCTTGATTTTTATCGCATTTTTACTGATTTTATTTAAAGTGAAAGAACCGAAGAAAGTCGTACCAGCACCAACAGAGAAAAATGAAGTAGCTATCAAACAGATGCTCCATTTATTTAAATATCGTCCATTTTTACAAATTGCTTTTAGTGGGATGTTTTATTATTATTGTTTCTTCACGATTTTAGCTTATTCGCCACTTATTCTTGGCTTGTCGGCGATTCAAATCGGTTTTGTATTTTTCGCTTGGGGCTTATGTTTAGCGCTTGGATCTGCCAAAGTTTCGCATGCGTTAGAGGTTCGTTTTAATAGCAAACAAATTTTAAAAGGTTCGTTACTGGCCTGTGCTGTTATTTTAGCATTATTAGGATTTATTGATAATACGGCTGTGGACATTGGTTTAATCGTTGTCTCAGGTTTAGTTTTAGGTATAAATAATGCACTATTTACAACGACTGTCATGGAGCATTCACCTTATGCAAGAAGTGTAACGAGTGGCGCCTATAACTTTGTCCGTTGGTTAGGAGCAGCGTTCGCGCCACTTTGTTCAGGGCTGTTAAGTGAAGCATTAGGTATGAAAATGCCGTTTATCATCGCTAGCATCATTTGTTTAGCTGGCATGGGGCTGCTCTTTATTAAACTAAAACCAGCGCACTTTACCTTACAACAATCTACTTCAATTAAAAGTGAATAAAATAGAAAAGGCTGAGCGATTTAGTTCAGTCTTTTTTATGTTAAGGATTAATTATTTAACGTTTATCGTTAAAATTAGATTGACAGTCATGCTTCTTACTAGGTATAATTTAGAAAAAAGGGAGAGATTATACATGAAGCTAAAACGGTTACAAAAAATGAGTTATTTCCTCCATATTACGCTTAAAATTTTATCGGTAAGTTCTGTGGTAATGGCTATAATCGCTGTTTTAATGAAGCTTTTTAGTAGCAAAAATGTTATGATAAATAAATTGGAATCAGATACTATTTTTTATTTTCAAACAGAATTTTTCTCTGGCGCGGATCATCGGCAATATGTTCAAACCGAGGAATGGATTTTAGTAGGTACAGCTGTTTTTTCTATTATGTTAATCGCGTGGCTGTTATGGACTGCAAGTATAATTTTTAAAGATTTAGCAGCCGAATTTACGCCTTTTAGTGATGTTGAAGTGAATAGATTGCGGAGAATTTCCTATTTGTTGCTTATTTATGCGCTAGTACCACAAATAGTTTACTCGGTTTTGCATACAGTGCTCATACCAGGCTATAGCATTACTTTGGGGCTAAATATGTCATTTTTCTTTGCGCTTATTTTTTATTGTTTAACAGAAATATTTCGTTATGGTGCATCTTTGCAAAAAGAATCTGACGAAACTTTATGATTGGAGCGGAAAATGATGGCAATTGTATTGAGGTTGGATCGGATAATGGCCGACCGTAAAATATCTTTAAACCAGTTATCCCAAGAAGTTGGCGTAGCAAATGTCAACTTATCCAAAATAAAAACTGGCAAAGTAAGCGCCATTCGGTTTTCAACGCTAAATGAAATCTGCAAAGTATTAAACTGTCAACCAGGTGATATTTTAGAGTATGTAGCCGATGATTCTGTTGATAGCGAACTTTAAATGCGTTAGATTGATCATGCTTAGATAAGGAGCGCTTAAATGGATAAACATAATGAACTGCAAGCTGTGTTAACAAACAAGAAAAAAGTGTTGATTATTGGTCCTAATGGCGCTGGTAAATCCACTTTTGCAGCAAAACTTGGGACATACTATGATTTTGAAGTTTGTCATTTAGATAAGCTTTTTTGGCAGAAAAATTGGAATGCTGTGACAAAGGATGAATTTGAGAAAAAAGTGAATGAAATGATGTGTTCTGAAAAACCGTATATTATCGATGGCGATTATTTCTTTAATTTAGAGAAAAGACTCGAGGACGCGGATTTAGTTATTTGGATAAAAATTCCTTTATTAGTGTGTGTAGCAAATATAATTAAAAGAAGATTTAAATATGCAATGAATACTCGGCCAGATATAACTGAAGGCTGTAACGAAAAATTAAGTTTATCGTTTTTGATGTATGCTTTAAGGTATAACAAGCGTTCAGGAAAACAAACGAAGGAATTGTTGGATAATGTGTACGAAAAAGAATTGTTTATAATAGATAGTTATAGGAAATTGAATAATTATTGCTGATAATAATCAATGAATGCTTATGAAATAAGGATATTTGCTGGATTAAGTGTTTGTTGGTTGTTTGCGATAATTTTTATTACTTCCTATAATATATATTATGTAAACTAGAAAAGGAAGATATAAATCAAGTGAGAAATGTTGCTCTCTCTCGAATTATATCATTGGTTATTTATTTAATCTTTATTACATGCTACATATTAAATGTAATTAATTCCGCAATGATTTTTTTGCATATGAAATATCCATTTCTAAATCTAAATTCAGAAATCCATTCTAAGTTGTCTTCACTGCAGTTATTTAAATATTGCACTGTGTAATGCTCATCTTTGGAAAATATTTTTATTAACTGCTCCCATATATCATTAATCTTAGGGTCGTCTGGATGTAGGTTTTTTCGCTCAGTTATTAAATTGTTTACTTCACTGAATTTATCATATGATATTCCTTTCTTTTAGGGCTGTCGAGAGTTATCAGGGATAATTGTTGTTATTCGTCCATCTTTTTTAATTATTCCCACTCTAACTCCTTTATATGTACCAAAAACCCACTGCCCATCTGGTATATTTTGGTTTTCGGGTAAGTTATTTACATAGTTACCTGCATTTTTAATGTGAAAACCTTAACAATTAGTCAGACTAATTATAGCAGGAACAGATAAAACACGTCTACTTTTATAACGTTATTTGTTCTATTTAATTACAAAAGCCTTAATCACCATTATGATTAAGGCCAAATTGAAATTTATTTCGCTCTTTTTCTTCTTGTGGTAAAGATATAAACTCCGCCGATTAACAAACTAACGCCGATAATTGAAAGCAAACAAGCTAAAATCATCTAGTAATTGATTTTAGCTTGTTATTGTTATTAAAATGTAGTGTTATCAAGCTCTTTCGACAATAATGGCAATCCCGATGCCGCCACCAATACATAAGGAAGCAACTCCGGTTTTCTTGTTTTCTTGTTTTAACTCATTTAATAAGGAGGCAATAATGCGTGCCCCAGATGCTCCGATTGGATGACCTAGTGCAATTGCGCCACCGTATATATTAAGTTTCTCTTCTGGGATTTCTAAGTCACGAGCCACTGCAACAGATTGTGATGCAAAAGCTTCATTTAAATGGAATAAATCAATTTCGTCGATTGTGTATCCGCCTTTTGCTAATGCTTCATTAACTGCGTAGTACGGAGCATAGCCCATAATTGCAGGATCAACACCGATTTCGGATGTTACTTTAATTGTCGCGATATAAGGAATATTTTCAGCAATCGCTTTTTCCTTCGACATTAAAATAATTGCAGATGCCCCATCATTTATACCGGAAGAGTTACCTGCTGTGACAGTTCCGTCTTCTTTAAATACGCTTTTCAAGGTAGCTAATTTTTCTAAAGTAGAGTTTACACGGATTGTTTCGTCGGCTTCGAACAGTGAGCCATCCGGAAGTTCCACGGGGATAATTTCTTCGCTAAAAAGATTTTTTTCTTGCGCACTTGCGGCTTTCATTTGTGAGTTATGAGCGAATTTATCTTGTTCTTCGCGAGATACGGAGAATTTTTCAGCTACATTTTCTGCTGTAATTCCCATATGATATTCGCCGTAAACATCTGTTAATCCATCAATTAACATGCTATTTCTTAAATCTTTTGGATTGATTTCTTCACTAGCTAGTTCAGGGCTAAGTAACAATGGTGCTTGGGACATGTTTTCGGTCCCTCCTACTGCTACGATATCGGCCTCTCCTAGTTGGATTGCTTGTCTACCAAGCATGATTGATTTTAAACCGGATCCACAAACTTCATTGATAGTGACGCCGGGTACTTTATAAGGAATTCCTGCTTTAATAGCGACTTGTCTAGCTACGTTTTGACCAAGGCCGGCTTGTAATACATTACCGAAAATAACTTGATCTACGCGGTCTGGAGCGATGTTGGCTCTTTCTAAAACGCCTTTTAGAGCGGTAGCGCCAAGGTCTACTGCACTGATGTCTTTCAAACTGCCACCGAATTTTCCAATTGGTGTTCTAACTGCATCTATTATAACTACTTCGTTCATAGCAATCTCCTTTAAATGTAATCTATCCGTATTATATCATGAAACTAGCTAAAAACTCACTAGATTAAGCCCAATGTATTGTATTTTATGCATTTTTCTACTAAAATTAAAGTACTTACAAATAAAATATAAAGGACTTGAGAGTACATATGAAAATTGGAATTGATAAAATAGGTTTTTATACTCCTGCATTTTATGTTGATATGACAGAACTTGCTGAAGCTAGAAATATTGACCCTAATAAATTTACTATTGGTATTGGCCAAGATAAAATGGCTTTTGCCCCGATTACGCAAGATTCTGTGACAATGGGCGCAAACGCTGCTTTACAAATTTTAGATGATGAAGATTTGAAAAAAATTGATTTAGTTATTTTAGCAACAGAATCGGGCATTGACGAGTCGAAAGCTGGTGCGGTTTATATTCACCGTTTACTAGGTATCCAACCCTTCTCTCGAGCTATCGAAATAAAAGAAGCTTGTTACGGAGCTACTGCAGGAATTAATTTAGCGAAAGATTATGTAGCGAAACATCCTGATAGCAGAGTGCTTGTTATCGGGTCGGATATTGCTCGTTACGGTCTTGCTACTGGCGGTGAAGCAACTCAAGGAGCTGGAGCTGTTGCGATGGTTATTGCGGCTAATCCGCGCTGTATTACACTTGAAGATGATAATGTTTTCTATACAGAAGATATTATGGACTTCTGGCGCCCAGTTTATTCTGAGTATGCTTGTGTAGAAGGTAAATATTCGACAGAACAGTATATCCACTTCTTCCAAACTATCTGGGAAAAATATTCAGCAAAATTTGGCAAGAATTTAGAAGATTTTGCGGCTATTTGCTTCCATTTACCATATACAAAAATGGGTAAAAAAGCGTTAGATACTATTATTGAAACAGCTCCAACTGAGGTTCAAGAAAGATTGCTGGAAAATTATCGCCTAAGTACGCTTTATAGCCGTAATGTCGGTAATATTTATACTGGTTCCCTTTATTTAAGCTTTATTTCCTTGTTAGATAACCAAACGGATTTACAAGCAGACGATAAAATTGGCTTCTTTAGTTATGGATCTGGTGCTGTTGGCGAGTTCTTCCATGGTGTACTTCAACCAGACTATAAAAAATATATCCGTAAAGATGAACACGCTGAATTATTAGCGAACCGCACGAAGTTAGCTATTCCAGATTATGAAACGAAATTTAAACAGCAACTGCCAAAAGATGGTTCTACTTTCGAAGTGGATCCTGCTAGCGATCCAGCAGCGATTGTGTTAACTGGAATTCAAGACCATAAACGTCAATATATCAAAAAATAATCAAAAAAACCGACTAAGCTAAATCAGCTAGTCGGTTTTACTTTGAGTTGTTTAAATTTTCTTGGGGACAAAAAACGAATCACGATGTACCCAAGCATAATGCCGCAAACATTGAGGAAGACATCTCCGGTATCAAAGAATCCCACGTGCATGATGTACTGCGCCCCTTCTACAGCAAAAATCAACATCCCAGCTGATAATAACGCCGTGAAAAATCCCAATTTCTTTAATAAAAAGCCAATTGGTACAAAAGCTAATACATTTCCCACAATAATGACCCGTAAATTACCAGATAAAAATGTATCAACAAATCCAAAGGTATCGCTTGAAAATCCTTGTGTATCGGAAGCTTTTCCGAATAATAAACAAAGTAGAATACTGAAATAAATAATGTAACAAAAAACGAGCAATGCCTTATTTATTTTCCAGTTTACTAATTGTACAGCGACAAAATAGAGTAAAATCGCCGTGATGCCAACCGTAATGTAGCCCATATGACTAACTGTGGCCATTACGTGCTTTAAATAAAAATAAAGCCATCCCTGGAACCAGGAAAAATACATCGTTACAGCAGCAAATATCGAAATGATTGGTAAAACAAGAATTATAAAGTATCTTTTCATCCTGGCGTCCTCCTTTTCAAAGGCTAACTCAAGGATAACACTTGAAAATAAGGACTTTCTTAAAAGGATTTAAAGATTTTCTAAGTTTTTCTCTTTTACGAATACGAATAAAATGCCGCCAACGAGGAAAAGTACAATTAAACTAGCAACCCCGTATTGCGTTTTTCCTGTGATTTGTGTGATTACGCCCATAAGTGCGGGTCCCATAATTGCTGAAAATTTCCCGAAAATGTTATAAAATCCGTAAAACTCATTGGAGCGTTTTTTAGGAATAATTTTTCCGAAGAAAGAACGACTCAATGCTTGAATACCACCTTGTGAAGTTCCAACTAACATCGCTAAAATCCAGAAATCGAGCGCAGATTTCATGAATACAGCATAAACGCAAATAATAATATAGACAAATATTGCTGTGAAAATAAGTGGTTTTGCACTGAATCGTTTAGCTAAATAGCCGTACAATAATGTAAACGGGAAGGCGACGAGTTGTGTCATTAAAAGAATTAAAATGAGCGTTGTTTGTGAAATCCCAAGGTCAATCCCGTAAGATGTTGCCATACGGAAAATCGTATCTACCCCGTCTATGTAGAAAAAATAGGCAATTAAGAAAATGACAATATTTTTATGCTCGCTAATATGACTAATGGTATGAAATAATCGCTTAAAACTTGTGCGCACAGGATTTTTCACCGCGGGAATATAGTGGATTTGATGAACATTTTTCCACATCGGAATCGTGAAAAATAGCCACCAAAGCGCCGTCATCACGAAGCCGATATTGACAAGCGCCACATCACTAATCGGTAAAATTCCTGTCGCTTGAAAAATGATGAAAATAATAAAAGGTATGCAACTACCTAAATAACCATACGCGTAGCCAGCCGAGGATACTTTATCCATCCGATCATTCGTTGTTACATCAATCAAAAATGCATCATAAAATATATTTGCACCAGAAAAGCCAATTAACGATAGCACGTAAAAACCAAGTAATAACAACCAGGCATCCGTTGGTATGAAAATTAATAAAAAAGTAAAAGCAATTCCGATGGCCGTGAAAATGCCGAAAAACCGTTTCTTGAAAAATTGATAATCAGCTATTGTTCCGAGTATTGGTGCTAGTAGCGAAATAAGTAAAGTTCCAATCGAGTTCGCATAGCCCCAATAAGCCGTCGAAGAAGTATCCGCAATCCCTGCGTTCGCTGCAACCCCTTTAAAATAAATCGGTAAAATCGCCGTTGTAATCATAATTGAATAGGCCGAATTTGCCCAATCTTGAAAAATCCAACTTTTCTCCTCTTTTGTATATGCCAAGTGTGTTTCTCCCCTTTTCTATTCGAATAGCGCTTCTATTACTTTGCCTGCAGTATTAGGAAATTGTAACCCTAAAATCTTGGCAAATGTAGGAGCTTCATCAACTAAGTGCGCACTTGAGATTTTTTCTCCTTTTTTAATACCCGGTCCGTTGAAAATAATCGTTGTTTTGTAATCCGGTTTATGAGGAGAATAGCCATGGACAGCTTTATAGTAGCCCGGTTTACCAAGCATTTCCTCGGTCACTTCTTCGTATAGCGGACCATATAAATCATCCATAAAATAGTAACCAGCCTTCCCTTCCACCATCAAAGTAGCACTGCTATCTGCCCCACGACGAGCAATTTCAGCCGCTGTTAAAACTTCTTCTATTTCAGGCATGTTTTGAAGCACCTGTTGAATTTCTTTTATATGTTGCTCGTTTTTCGTATAAATATAACAGGATCCATCGCAGCTTTTAGCGTATACTTCCCAGTCGGTAATCTTATCAGCCACAACTGTCACCCACCCTTTTTCAGCAAAAAGTACATTTAAACGAATTGCGTGCGTTACATTGATTTGATAATGATCCCCTAGAACTGCAAAAACGGTATTTTCATAGATACCAGCGTCTTTTGTAGCTTGGATAATCTCAGCTAGGCGCCGGTCATGCCTTTTTAATGCGGCGGTTGCTTCGGGTGACGTAACGCCGTGCGCATGTCGCATGCTATCCATATCGACTAAATGTGTTAACAATAAACTAGGCTTTTTCGTTTTAATTGTATCGACTACACTAGCTGTCAAAAATATATCTAAATCTGGCTGATTAATCCCTTTTCGTAAATGGCCAAATTTTCGGTCCATATCGATTAAAAATAATGGCGAGCTCGCGTGAAGTGATACCATCATTTGCGTTAACCAAAAACGATTCGGGAAAATTTCGGCAATATTATAATCAATCCCACTTTTTGCAGCGACAGGCCATAAAAATGCGGCGGTTGTCATTCCATGCTCTTTCGCTAAGTCATAGAGCGTTGGAACTTGAATCGCTTTTTTATACCAATACCAATCAGGAGAGTCTTTTTCGGGCTGGATTTTCGTATTATTAACGATGCCATGTGTTGCGGGATAATGCCCGGTGATGATGCTCGTATGCGCTGGGTATGTTAGTGATGGATAAATGGTTTCTACTTCCTGAATATGAGTCCCTGTTTCGATTAATTCGTGTAAAACTGGTAAATCTGCCGTGTCTTTTAAATCAAGCGCCCCAAGTGCATCTAATGAAATCACAAAAAGATGTTTTTCCATTATTTTCTCCCCTTTCAAAAAAACAGGGATTTTCCAGCAAATCTGGAAGAACCCCCGTGTGAATTACGTATGACTGATTGTATCTTTTGGCTGTTCGATTTCCTCTTGATTCGTAACACCTAGAACATCTAAGAAGAACATTACAACTGGAATACCAACGATTAATCCCCAAATCCCAAAGAAATGCTCTCCGAAAATAAGAATAATGAAAGTATAAAAAACTGGTAAATTGGTTTTTGCCGACATAAGTTTTGGATTAAGCACATAAGATTCTAATGCATGGATAATGATAACGACTATTAAGATGTAGAAAATATATTCTACGCCACCGATGGAATAACCGATAATCGTTAGCGGGATAAGCGAAATAATAACCCCAGCTACCGGAATTAATCCAAGTAAGAACACCATAATCGATAAAGTCATCAATTGCGGGAAACCTAAAATCCAAAGCGCGATCGTTGTTAAAAACGCATTTACAAGCGCGATAATAAATTGAGCTTCGATTACTTTACCGAAAGTCGCAACAAATTTGGACCCGAAGAACTTCACTTCCTCGTAGATAAAAGCAATTTTACTAGTAGAAAATTGATTCGTGAAGGAAACTAGATGCTCTTTTCCAAGAGAGAAAAATAGGCTTAACATGAGCGCGATAAACACATTCATCAAGACTGTCCCAACGTTCGTTAAATACGTTAAAATCATCGAAACCCCTTGCTCTGTGTACTTCATAATATCAAATTGATTCGCTAAGCTAACAATATAATTAATGAAATCATTGTTGCTATCTGTTTTTAAGAACGTATTACCGAATTTCACCAACTGATTTATTTGATCCGCTAAGACAGGAATGTACTTAACGAATACAAACACGATGACGGCAGCAATTAAAGCATAAAGTAGCAATACAATAATTTGTCGATAAATCGAGATTCTCCGTAAAATAAAGTTTTCGAGACGTGTTATCAGGTAAGAAAAAATAAATGTTAATAAAATAATATTCATTTGGCTTCTGAGTAAGTATAAGACGAAGGCGATTAATATAAAGACGCCAACCCTTCGTACGCTGCGATTTTGTAAAAATGAACTAAGCTCTTTCAAAAATAGATGACCTCCTACTTGTGTTGTGGCTACTTATCTTCGCCAATAATTTTAACTTCTGTTTCTAGTTCTACATCGAATTTCTCACGGACGGTTTTTTGAACATAGGCAATTAAATCCATGTAGTCTGTGGCAGTTGCGCCGCCGATATTTACAATAAACCCAGCATGTTTTAAGGAAACTTGAGCCCCACCGATAATATGTCCTTGTAAGCCGCTGTCTTGAATGAGTTTACCGGCAAAATGACCTGGTGGACGTTTGAACACACTTCCGCAAGAAGGATATTCTAGTGGCTGTTTTGATTCGCGTGCTGCGGTTAGTTCATCCATTTTTGCTTGGATGGCATTTTTATCCTCTAATGCTAAAGAAAAAGTTGCATCCAGTACGATGTAATGTTTCTCAGCAATGGTGCTAAAGCGATACGCTGCTTTTAGTTCTGAGCGCTTTAATTTTTTTAGTTCGCCCGTTTGTGTTAATACGGTAGCAGCTTCTAAAACATCGCTGATTTCGCCGCCGTATGCGCCGGCATTCATATGTAATGCTCCACCAATAGAGCCAGGAATCCCACACGCGAATTCGAGGCCACTAAGGCTTTCATCAAGTGCAAATTTGGCCGTATCGATAAGTTTAGCACCACTCATTGCAGTAATTTGTGTGTTGTTTCTTTCAATTGTTTGGAGTAAATCAAGATGTAAGATAACACCGCGAATTCCGCCATCTTTAATAATAAGATTAGATCCGTTACCAAGAATAGTTAATGGAATTTTATTTTGGTGGCAGTAAGATACTACTTCTTGCGTCTCTTCTATTGTTTTCGGCATAACGAAAATGTCTGCCATACCACCTGTTTTTGTATACGTGTAGTTAGATAAGGGTTCATTTAATTTTATCGTTATATGTGGGAACTGTGTTTGTAAGTTATTCATTATTTATTTCAAACCTTTCATGGTTGTAGTTTAAAAATCACTTTCTTTATTTTATCATGGAACCGCACTTTTACAAAGAATTCCAGAGTTTTTTTAACAAAATAGGAATATTTAAGTATATTTTAGGGTAATTGGATGATATGTTCTTGAGTATTAAAATTAAAAATGTTAAAATATAGAACATACATTCGATTAAAAAGAAAGGGATGAAAAAATGATTCGTTTTGATAATGTGTCAAAAAAATATAACGAAGATAAGACTGCTGTAAACAACGTGACTTTAGATATCAAGGATGGCGAGTTCTTTGTTTTCATCGGGCCGAGTGGTTGCGGGAAAACGACAACATTAAAAATGATTAATCGCTTGATTCCACTAACAACTGGAACCATTTATATTAATGAAAAGCGAATTAGTGATTACGATATTCATGAACTTCGCTGGGATATCGGCTATGTATTGCAGCAAATTGCACTCTTTCCTCATATGACAATTGAAGAAAATATTGCGATTGTTCCAGAATTAAAGAAATGGAGCAAAGAAAAAATTCACGACCGGATTACGGAATTACTAGATAGTGTTGGCTTAGATCCAGAAAGTTACCGTAATCGTAAGCCAGCAGAACTTTCAGGTGGAGAACAGCAACGTGTTGGAGTCGTTCGCGCCCTTGCAGCTGATCCAGGGATTATTCTGATGGATGAACCTTTTAGTGCGCTTGACCCTATCTCTCGCCAACGTTTACAACAAGATATTTCTGCGCTTCAAAAGAAAATTAAAAAAACCATCGTATTTGTTACGCATGATATGCAAGAAGCTCTTGCGCTTGGAGACCGAATTTGCGTAATGCAAGGCGGCGAAATTGTTCAAGTAGCTACCCCGGAAGAAATTATCAAAAATCCGGAAAATGATTTTGTTAAAGATTTCTTAGCATCTGGTCATGCTTTCAATACGCCAATTTTAGAAGGTAGTTTTACGGTCAATGATTTAATTGAAGCTGATTTGTTTTATGCGTATCAAGCTAGCGATGGCACACTTGGCATTTCGTCCAAGGAACCTGTCGAAAATCTTGTACGCCGCATTGCTGAAGAACAATCGATTCCTGTGACAGACGAAATGGGTAATTTTATTGGTACGATTGCAAATAAACATGTGATGCAATTTTTAGCGCGTCATCTAGAAAGTTCGGGTGAGCTGGTATGAATACACTTCTAGATACATTTGCTGTCCGTAAAGATGAACTGTTCACGGCTTTAGTGCAGCACATTCAGATTTCTTTCGTCTCTCTTTTTATTGCCGTGTTAATTGCGTTACCGCTTGGGATTTACTTAACTAGACATAAGCGACTTGCTGAGCCAATTATTCAAGTGGCTGCCATTTTCCAAACGATACCGTCTCTTGCCCTACTGGGATTATTAATTCCGCTAGTTGGTATTGGGATTGTACCGGCGATTATCGCGCTTGTTATTTATGCCCTTTTGCCGATTTTAAGGAATACATATACTGGGATAAAAGAAGTAGATCCGGCACTTGTCGAAGCTTCACGCGCAATGGGAATGAACAAATGGAAACGACTATACAAAGTACAACTACCGCTTGCGATGCCTGTAATTATGGCTGGTATTCGTACGGCGATGGTATTAATTATCGGTACCGCAACACTTGCCGCATTAATTGGCGCTGGCGGACTTGGGGACTTAATTTTACTGGGGATTGATCGCAATGATAATAGTTTAATTTTACTTGGTGCTATTCCAGCTGCATTACTAGCTATCTTGTTTGATTTCCTACTGCGTTTCCTTGAAAAAGCATCCTTTAGAAGCACGATTATTACGATTTCAGCAGGGATTTTACTCACCGCCGCAATCATTGTCGTTCCTTATTTTGCGTCCGATAAAAAAGAAATTACAATCGCTGGTAAATTAGGTGCAGAGCCAGAAATTTTGATTAATATGTACAAGTTAGTTATTGAAGACGAAACGGATTTAAAAGTTAATGTGAAGCCTAATATGGGTAAAACAAGCTTCGTATTTAATGCCTTAAAATCCGGTGATATTGATATTTATCCTGAATTTACAGGAACAGTATTAGAAACCTTCTTAAAAGAAAATGCGAAAACCCATGATCCTGAGCAAGTTTATACGCAGGCACGTGACGGTTTGGCAAAAGATTTTAACATGACTTACTTAAAACCGATGAAATACAACAACACCTACGCACTTGCGGTATCACCTGAATTTGCGAAAGAAAACAATTTGGAAAAAATATCTGACCTCGGTCCGGTATCCGACCAAGTCAAAGCAGGATTCACGCTTGAATTCAAAGACCGTTCGGATGGCTATAAAGGCATTCAAGATAAATACGGCCTGACATTCTCAAACTTGAAAACAATGGAACCAAAACTGCGCTATAATGCGATTAAATCTGGGGATATTAACTTATTAGATGCTTATTCGACAGATAGCGAACTAGCTCAGTATAAATTAAAAGTACTGGAAGATGATCAGCAACTCTTCCCTCCTTATCAAGGTGCGCCACTTATGCTGACAAAAACATTAGATAAATATCCAGAACTGAAAAAACCATTAAACAAACTCGCTGGAAAAATTACTGACGATGAAATGCGTAAAATGAACTACGAAGTGAATGTAAATGGTAAATCAGCTTATACTGTTGCTAAAGATTATTTACAAGATCAAGGTATAATCAAATAAAAAAAGCTAAGTGGCGTAAAAACCACTTAGCTTTCTTTTTATTGTCTGATTAAATTTTTAACTTTATTAACGTTTGGTTTATAGAAACGACAATGTGTTTCAAATTCTTTATTAAATTCAGCTGCTCGTTGGGTTAAGGATTGCTCGTGATCTAACATTAAGCCTTCTTCAAGGAGCGGTGTAAGGGAAATGATTTGGTCGAAAACTAGACCAGCATTCGTGTCGCTTAAAACAGAAACCATTTTGCCAAGTGCTTTTTGTTTTTCTGTAGGAAGCTCTTTTTGATGAAGATGGAACCATTTTGCGAGTTGTTTACGATTTTTGCGCGTTGCTTCTAAATAAATGCTTTGCGCATAAGCCGCTTTAGCAAACGCAATCGATAAGTTTTCAGCAGATTCCCAGTCTTCGTCTAAAATTTCCCCTTGCATCTTGATTTTTTGATTGAGTAAACTAATATCTTCTTGATAAATATCCATTTTGTGTTGTTGTTGTTTGTAGACTTCCATCGCTAAATTAAGTTCATCAATGGTTGGCTGCATTTTTTCACCAAAAATAGTATTATCATTTAAAATTAATTGTGTTTGTTCTATTTTTTCAGCAATAATGCTATCGCGTTCTTTAATTACGTGCGCTCGTTTACCTAAGTATTCAAAATAGAAGTTATACTTTTGAATGCGATTAACAACTGCTTCTGCTTCTTTCACTGTCACTGGTTCTTCTTCGGAATTTAAGACAGTCACACCAGCTACTTTACTTAATTTGGTATAAATAATAATCGTGTAAACTTCGCCGTCCAAATTGATTGTGTACGGTAGTTTATGTTGCTGCTCTAAAAGCCTTTTATGTTGTTTTAATAGTTTATCCGTCATTGTTATTCAACACCTTTACTACGCCATTAGTATTATATAATTCAATTATATAGTATAAAGATGAAAATTTCGAGGGAAAGAAATGAGAAAATTATTTTTAATTGTTTACATAATATAATTATTGTCCTCTTACCTCTTTACAATGACGTTAAAGTATAGAATAACAAGTAGATATTTAAGACAGCGATGAAAATGGCGACCGTCCAAGAAATGATTTTTAACCATGTCGGGTTAACGAATTCGCCCATCTTCTGTTTATCGCTTGTAAACATGACTAACGGAATAACTGCGAATGATAATTGCATCGAAAGAATAACTTGGCTAAATATTAATAGTTCATTTATTCCATTTGCTCCGTATAAAGCTGTGATAACAACTGCTGGGACGATTGCCAGTACACGTGTTAACAAGCGGCGAACTACTGGTTTTAAACGGATATTTAAGAAACCTTCCATAACAATTTGCCCAGCTAGTGTGCCTGTTAATGTAGAGTTTTGTCCGGAAGCAAGTAAGGCTACAGCAAATATGGTGCTGGCGATGCTGCTACCAAGTGTTGGATTAAGTAATTTATAGGCATCCTCAATTCCAGCTACATTATGTTGCCCGGTAGTATAAAAGGCTGCCGCAGCTAAAATTAAAATCGATGCGTTAATTAATAAAGCGATCGTTAAGGAAAAAGTGGAATCGATAAATGAAAAACGAATTGCCTCTTTCTTCCCTTCTTTTGTCCGAGCATATTGTCTTGTTTGCACGATAGATGAATGCAAATATAAATTATGTGGCATTACTGTCGCGCCAAGAATACCGAGTGCAATATAAAGCATTGCGGGATTAGTAACGATTTCTGATTGTGGGATAAACCCTTTAGCAATTGCTTGCATGTCTGGATGAGACATCACCATTTCTGCTCCGAAGCATACTAGAATCGTAACCATTAAAGTAATAACAATCACTTCGATATAGCGGAAACCTTTATGTTGTAAAAATAGCACGAGAAAAATATCTAACGCGGTAATACAAACGCCCCAAATTAACGGAATGCCGAATAGTAAGTTAAGCGCAATCGCACTACCGATAACTTCGGCGATATCAGTGGCGATGATTGCTAGTTCGGCCAAAATCCAGAGGACAAAGCCAAATGGTTTCGAAAAATGATCACTAGATGCCTGTGCTAAATCTCGACCAGTAACGATGCCTAATTTAGAGGCAAGTGATTGTAATAGTACGGCTAAAATATTAGAAATTAAAATAACAGATAATAAAGTGTAACCAAATTCTGATCCCCCAGCAATAGATGTTGCCCAGTTACCAGGATCTACATAACCTACCGCGATAAGTGCGCCTGGCCCCATAAAGGCAAATAATTTCCGGAAGAATTTTGCGTTTTTTGGAATAGCGACTGAATTATTGACTTCGCTCAAGCTGGGAGCATTTTGTGCTTTTCTCCAGCTTTGTTTTGTGCGTTCTGTTTTCTCCTTTTTCATGCTCCCTGACCTTCTTTCGTTTATGATAAAAAGTTTACTACGGGAAACATTTTTTGTCAAACGAAAAACACAACCTTTTGTTGAAGATGAGAGGTTGTGTTTTCGAGCGGTTCTATAAGGCTTCGGTTAATGATTTTCTTTTGTTTTTCACTGGGTTTAATGTGCGTTCGACCCAACCAAGTAGCAGATCGGCTAAAATGGCCATGACTGCCGTTGGGATTGCACCAGCTAAAATGATCGCGGTACCGTTTGTAGCATTAGTTCCGCGGACGATGATGTCTCCAAGGCCTCCTGCTCCAACGAATGTCCCGATTGCTGCGACTCCAATCGCGATAACAAGTGCATTTCTGATACCTGCCATAATAACGGATAATGCAAGTGGCATTTCGATAAGGCGTAGCACTTGCCATTTTGTCATTCCCATTGCTTTACCGGATTCAAGAAGCGCCCCGTCGACGTTTCTAATGCCTGTGTAGGTGTTTTTTAGAATTGGTAGTAAAGAATATAGGAATAAGGATAAAACGACTGTATTCGTCCCTAAGCCCATGATGAGCATAAGTACAGCTAACAGGGCGAGTGCTGGGATTGTTTGGATGATATTGGCAATTTGGATAACCCAGCCGGCTAAGCGTTTTTTCCTAGCAATATATACTCCGAGTGGTATTGCAATGATTGCTGCGAAGATAACTCCGTAAGCACTCATTAAGAAATGCCGCCAGAACTCTTCCATGACATAACTTCCATTTGTTTGGTAATAGTCAATTAATTGTTTTAATGTTTCCATCTTTTGGCACCTCCTTAGTTTTTACCGTCAAAGTAATTATTTTTTTGTAGGAATTCTTGCGCTACAATGGATGGTTCTTTTAATTTGCCATCTGCCTCATAATTAAGCTTTTGCATTTCTTCAGTGGAAATTTTACCTTTTAGCTTATTAATCGTAGTTTTTAGTTCTGGGTGTTTCTTTAAAATTTCATCTGTTGCGAGTGCTGAAGCGTCATATGGTGGGAAGAATTTTTTATCATCTTTTAATAGTTTTAAGTTGTATGTTGGGATACGGCCGTCTGTTGAGTAACCAAGCGCCACGTCCATTTGATTGTTTTTAAGCGCAGTGTAAATTAAGCCAATTTGCATTGGGAAGATTTTCTTGAATTCGATGTCATAGGCTTTTGAGAATGCTTTATAGCCGTCTCCTTCGCGTTCCATCCAAGAATTATCAACGCCAGCAGTGAGTTCATTTTCCACTTTGCGCATATCACTTACGGTATTTAGGTTGTATTTCTTAGCGGTATCTTGACGCACCATAAACACATAAGTATTAGCAAAGCCGTAAGAATCAAACCATGTTTGGTGGAAACGTTCTTCAAACCCTTTTTTAACAGCAGCTAAGGCTTTTTCTGGGTCTTTAATAGCATCTTCGCCGAGTGGCCCAACTAAATCGGTTCCAGTGTATCTTGTAGCTGTAATATCTACATCACCGTTAAGCATTGCTTGGTGTTGCACGATAGTTGATCCGAGGTTGTTGACGATTTCTACTTTTAAGCCCGTGTCATGCTCAATCAATTCTTTTAAAATATTGGAAACGATTTGTGACTCAGTTGTGGCCATTGCACCAATACGGATAGTATCTTTGGAACTTCCTCCAAGACCTGGTAAAGAACAACTAGATAAGAAAAGCGAACTGGTTAGAAGTAGCACGCTGAATAATGCGATTAATTTTTTCTTCATATCATTCTCCCCCTTCCCGAGCTTCGCGGATGGCTTTTGGAGTGAGGCGATATTCTAATTTTCCAAGCGCGAATTCTACTACAAGGGCTAAAATGGTTACTGGAATTGCTCCGCCGAGAATTAAATCTGGACGGTATAAGTTCAAGCCATTAAAAATAAAGTCTCCAAGTCCGCCAGCACCAATATAGGAAGCAAGTGTTGCCCAAGCGATAACGTAAACGGCAGATAAACGAATGCCGGCCATAATAATTGAGATAGAATTAGGAATTTCAACATTTACAATCAGTTGCCAATTCGTCATCCCCATTCCACGACCAGATTCGATTAAATTTTTATCAACCCCTCGAACCCCGATAAAAGTGTTACGCAAGATTGGTAAAAGCGCATAAATAAATAGCGCAATAATCGCCGGTAGCGTTCCAACCCCAAGAAATGGAATAATGAATGCCAAAATGGCGAGTGATGGGACAGTTTGAAGAACACTAACTACACCAATAACAAAGTTCGCTACTCTTGGTGAACGAGTGAGTAAGATTCCAGTTGGTACCGCAACGACAATCCCTAAAATAACGGCAGATAAGGAGATAAATAGATGTTGCCATGTTTGGACAAGTAAGTTATGGCCGTTTTCTTGAAAAAAAGTAACAATTGCGTCCATAGCTTATCCCTCCTGCTTCATTTCTGGCTCTGTCGTTTCGGAAGCGGCATGTTCCTCCTGCGTTTCTGCTCCTTCGCCCCAGATGGAATCATAAACGATATCTACTAAGCTCGCACGAGTGACAATCCCGACAAGCCGTTTATCTTTATCAACGACCGGAATATATTTATAGCCACGTTTTAATATCCGTTGCACTGTATCGCGAAGTAACGTATCTTCATTGACATAAAAAACGTTTTTCTCGATTATATCCATAACAGAAGTTGCAGTACGACGATTTAAATCAATTTGCTCTACGTCGATAAAGCCTTTTAATACATTGCCTTCATCCACTACTAGTAACGTATCTACTCGTTTTTCTTTCATAATAGTAATCGCGGCTTGTAGTGATTTATCCGCTGTAATAGAAACGGGATTCGTATTCATAATTTGCGCTACTTGAGTAACATCTGGTTTCGCTTCAATTAAGCGATCTTTCCCGATGAAATCACGCACAAAGGAATTCGCCGGATTGCGTAAAATTTCATCTGGCGTATCAAATTGAACGATTTCGCCTGCTTTCATAATAACGATACGGTCTGCAAGTTTAATTGCTTCATCCATATCATGCGTAACGAAAATAATCGTTTTTCCAAGCTCTTTTTGCAAGTTTTTGAATTCTTCTTGAAGAGAATCACGAGTAATTGGATCTAGTGCGCCAAAAGGTTCATCCATTAAAATTAAATTTTGTTCAGCCGCAAGCGCTCTCAGAACACCGATACGTTGTTGCTGTCCACCACTTAATTCATAAGGATATCGGTCTAAAAACTCTTCTGGTAAATCTACTAATTTAATTAATTCTTTGGCCCGTTCTTGTTTTTTCTCTTCGGACCATTTAAGTAACTTTGGAACAAGGACGATATTTTCACGAATCGTCATATGTGGCATTAAGCCAATTTGTTGGATAACATAACCAATCGAACGTCTTAGTTTGACAGGATCTTCCGCCATGATGTCTTTGTCATTAATAAATATTTTACCTTCTGTAGGTTCAATAAGCCGGTTAATCATCTTCATTGTTGTCGTCTTTCCACAACCACTTGGACCGATAAAACAAACAAATTCTCCTTTATCGATGCTAAGAGTTAGATCATTAACAGCTTTTTTGCCCCCTTTATAAGTCTTCGTTACGTGTTCAAATTTTAACACGCTTATACACCTCCATTTTTTCTTTACCACTACCAAAAAATTGGCAATCGATAAATATTTTCCCTAAAGAGTACTGATTTAAACTTTTTAAATACAAAAAAAACAGCTTAAAGACAGTGTTACATTCAAACGGAAGTTCCTAGACAAGATGATTTCGTACTTGTGGCACGTGTGACATCGATGCTAAACTTTAATCGTGAAAATGAGCATTGTAATAAGCTGCAATATAGTATTTATTTAATTATAACACACTTAAAAAGGCCCAAAAGCAAATGCTCTCGGACCTTGTGGTTATTTTGGTAAGAATAATTTGGGTGAGGTTTTTAGTAATATCGAGATGACGATACCAGCAACAATGACCGTAGCCAAGCAGCTAGCCCCATTCATGACAATCGAAAACAGCTGAGCGCCCCAACCTTGAAAAGCATAAGCCCCCCAGAATAACACGCCAGCAACATAATGCCAAAAATATTTAGCAACGCCACCAATAATCATGGTTCCCCACGCCCATTGGATTGCCTTTTTAAGTTGATTAGCAGCTAAATTGCTTCGAACTTGCTTACTGAATACGCCACTAAACGCAACAAAACTGAAAGCTAAAATGTACTCAATAAATGCTTGTGACGGCATTAAAATATAGGCTTTCCCAGTGAGAAAATGTAGTAACCCCCACAGTAGTCCAGCGAATCCAGCAGCCCAAAAACCGCGGCGGATCGCAATCACATACATAGGAATCATTCCCAGTGAAATCGAGAAACTAGAGCCGATGTCCAGCGGGATAAAACTTAGTACCATCGCCACTGCGGCAAAGATAGCACACTCAAGTAAAATGATTAATCGTTTGTTTTGCATAAAAAATAAACTCCCCTCTTCTTTTTGGTCAAAAACGTACCCCAGAAGAAAGCAGTTTCTATGGTTAGAAATGCAATCGCCACAATCCCTACGCTCGTATTAACGAACAGGTTCAAAGGGTCAGAATCCAAAAACACGTGGACTCAATCTCAGCTAAGAAGCCCCCCCTGTGGTAACGTCTATGAAATTATCGTACAACAATTATTATAGCATGCACTTCTTTTTTGTAAAGAATTTTTTCTTTTCTTTAGTCATTTGCAGAAAATTTCACAGTATTTTGCGCTTTTTTCGGCAATTTATCAAAAATAAGCTGATAACTATTTTGAATTAACGCAAATTCAGTTTCAGCTTCCACATCGTATTTTTCATTAATAACAAGCGTAATCCAATGCTTTTTATTTAAATGATAGCCTGGTTTTATGCTCAAATATTCATCGCGCAACAAATCAATTCTTTCAGGCTGACATTTAACGCTGACATATAAATCCCCGTGGTATAAATGTATCAGTGCGAATATTTTACCACCAACCGTTAAGGCATGCGTTTTTTTATCAAACGGAAAAGTTTCTTTGGCAGCTTGTAAAGTAAGACAAAGCGCGACTTTTTCTTGTAAAGTTTGCTCGTAATCCATCCAGCTCTCCTCCTTATTTTCATATTATAACATTTATTTATGTGTGTATGCTTTCTTTGCTTCACTAACCATGTTAAAATAGAAGTAATTGTGCTTTTTCTGATTTCAAGAAGAAGTAACTTAGTATTGGAGGAAGAAAATGTTAACTGTAAATAATGTTGGCTTACGCTACGGCGATAAAAAGCTATTTGAAGATGTTTCGATTAAATTTTTGCCAGGTAACTGTTACGGTCTTATTGGCGCAAACGGTGCTGGTAAATCAACGTTCCTAAAAGTGCTTTCTGGCGAGCTTGATTCACAAAGTGGTAATGTGCATATTGGTTCAGGTGAGCGTCTAGCTGTCCTTCGCCAAGATCATTTCCAGTATGATAATGAACTTGTTCTTAACACTGTTATTATGGGACATGAACGTCTATACAAAATTATGGACGAAAAAAATGCCATTTACATGAAAGAAGATTTCAGCGATGCAGATGGTATCCGTGCTGCGGAACTTGAAGGCGAATTTGCTGAATTAAATGGTTGGGAAGCGGAATCTGAGGCTGCTGTTTTATTAAACGGCTTAGGTATCCCTACTGACTTACACGGAAAACTTATGAAAGATTTAACTGGTGGAGAAAAAGTGAAAGTGCTTCTTGCGCAAGCTTTATTCGGTAAACCAGATATCTTACTTCTGGATGAGCCTACCAATCACCTGGACATCCGTGCGATTCATTGGTTAGAAGAATTTTTAATCAACTTTGATAATACTGTTATCGTTGTATCCCATGACCGTCACTTCCTAAACAAAGTGTGTACGCATATTGCGGATCTTGATTTCAGCAAAATTAAATTATATGTCGGAAACTATGATTTCTGGTATGAATCAAGCCAATTAGCTCAAACAATGATGGGCGATCGTAATAAGAAAAAAGAAGAAAAAATGAAAGAATTACAAGAGTTTATTGCCCGGTTTAGTGCCAATGCATCTAAATCCAAACAAGCAACAAGCCGTAAAAAAATGCTCGAAAAAATCACGCTGGAAGATATTCAACCTTCTAGTCGTCGTTACCCTTTCATTCAGTTCAAACCGGACCGCGAAGTTGGGAATGACCTACTAACAGTAACAAACTTATCTAAAACAATTGATGGCGTGAAGATTCTTGATAATCTTTCCTTCTCCATTAATCGTAATGACAAAGTTGCTTTAGTTGGCGATGATGAAGTTGCTAAAACCGTTCTTTTCCAAATCCTTGCTGGCGAAATGGAACCTGACGAAGGTAGCTATAAATGGGGTATTACAACTAGCCAAAGCTACTTCCCGAAAGATAACTCCGAATTCTTCGAGGAAAACGATATGAGCCTTGTGGAATGGTTACGTCAATTCTCTCCAGAAGATGACAGTGAAGCATTCTTACGTGGATTCCTTGGTCGTATGCTATTCAGTGGTGATGAAGTACTGAAAAAAGTACGCGTCCTATCCGGTGGAGAAAAAGTTCGTTGTATGTTATCCAAAATGATGCTTTCAGGTTCTAACGTTCTTTTACTAGACGAACCTACTAACCACTTGGACTTAGAATCAATTACAGCATTAAATAATGGTTTGGAAGGTTTTAAAGGCGCAATGATCTTTGCTTCCCATGACCATCAGTTACTACAAACAATCGCAACTCGTATTGTTAACTTATCAAAAGACCAATTTTACAATAAAGAAATTTCTTATGATGAGTATTTAAAAGAAGTTATGAATGTAACGGAATAATAATAAAAAAACAATATCCCATTTTCGGGATATTGTTTTTTTATTTTAGTTCAATTTTGCCTGTTTCTGTTGTAATTGGTGTGGATGAATCTTTTAAATAACTAAGGAAACTATAAGAAACCCATGTAATATCAGACACTTTGTCTAATTTATCGACTGGGAAAACGATTTTCCCCTTGGCCGTTTCGCCAGGCTTAATTTCGGTTGTGTCGAAATTAGATAAAACAGCGTCCCCACCATTCAAATCTACTTTATTTGCTTCTAATTGTCCTTGATTTGGATATGTTTCAAGTACTTTAGATGCATTGTTGGTGATTTCTAAAGCGATTGTAATGCTACCTTCAACTGACTTACTTTCTAATGTTGAATAAGTTTCTTTCTTTTCGACCGTTATCGTACTGATTTTTTTCTTAATATTATCTGCGGAATCTTCATAGTTTACTTGATATGTCTTTGTTTCTTCTGGGGTAGTTTGACTTGTTCCTTTAGAAGAATAGTTAAACACATCATTTTGCACTTGTTGATAATGTGAAAAACTAACAATGATACCAATAATTGAGCCAATCATTAATAACGTCCCTGCGCTTGTTAAAATAGCACCGATTTTCCGTTTGGCTGGGAAAAATAAAATAACGATACCTGCGATAAAAATTAAGAAAGCACATATTCCGGCAATAATCCAAATTTCCATCTTATTTGCTCCTTTTTATGCGAATTTCTCCCTCACTATAACATATTTCTTCTTTAGTTCAAAGCAGTTAAGTCACTTGTTGGGGATGGATAAGCGAAAATAACGGATTGTAAATCCACTAAAGTTAAATTTGCTTTCATTAAAAGCGCGATATAATTAATCATATAATCCGCTTCTTCACTAAGGAAATGAGCCCCTTTTATTTGCCCAGTTTCCCTGTCTTCAATTATTTTTGCGAGTGCGATTGATTCGTTTGTTCGTTTATAAGTGTACCAATTTGTTGTGTCATGCTGTTTGATTTGGTATTTTTCTGGGTCTGCTTTAGCCTCTTCTATGCTAATACCAATACTTGCGAGTTTCGGGCTCGTAAAAACAACACTTGGGATTGCTGGATAATTGACTTTTTCGTCGCCTCCTAGGATGTTTTTAGCGACAAATGCGGCTTCGAGACTGACAACTGGGGTTAACGGCGCGCCTTTTGTGTCAGCTACATCACCGCACGCATAAATATGAGGATTAGTAGGTATTTGTAGTTTTTCATTAACGACGATGCCTTTTTTCGTATAATCGATATTTGCTTTTTCTAGTGATAAATGGTCGATATTAGGCTTTCTACCGGTTGCACCAATGATTAAATCTGTATTTAACGAAAAGCCATTTTTACCTTGAAGATGTAGTTTTTCACCATTTTTTTCGATTTTAGTAATATCTGTATCAAAATGGAAATGGACGCCCTCTTCTTTCATACTGGAAACTAATGCAGCGACAAAATCAGGGTCGAATTTCTTCAATGGTGCACTATTGTGATGAATAACATGCACTTCTCGCCCTGTTGCCTGTACAATCGACGCAAATTCAAATGAAATATAACCACCGCCGATAAAAACGACTGAATCTGGTAGTTTTTCGAGTGATAAGAAATCATCACTTGTTTGGATATATTCTTGTCCTTCCACTTGGAGCTTGCTTGGCGTAGCACCGGTTGCGATAACAATTTTTTTAGCAGTTAGTATATCATCACCGACTTGTAACGTATTTACATCTTGAAAGCTTGCTGGGCAAAAGAATGTTTCAATGCCTGCGTTTTGAAAACTTTCTAAACGGCTTTCAGGAACGTCTTCTACAAAGGTTTCTTTAAATGCCATTAAATCTGTCCAGCTAATCGTTGCGGCTTGCTTAATCCCTTTGCCACGTAATCTTGTAGAAAGGTTTCTTGCTTCTGCAGCACCGACAAGGACTTTTTTAGGGTCACATCCTCTGAGTACGCATGTTCCGCCCCAACTCCGCTCTTCTACAATTGCGACTTTTAATCCGGCTGCCTGCGCTTCAAAAGCAACGGTTGTTCCGCTTGCGCCGCTCCCGATGATAACTACATCATATGTAAAATTTGCCATGTAAATCACTCCTTCCTAGCATGTTTTCCCGTCTACTTTCACTTTTAAACGAAAAAAACTGCCACACACGAATGTGTAGCAGTCAATTCTAGACTTCCATAATGATTGGTAAAATCATTGGACGACGTTTTGTTTGTTCAAATAAGTAACGGTTTAATTGGTCACGAATATCTTGTTTTAATTTCGCCCATTCAAAGCCAGTTTCTTGTAGATTTTTTTCGACAATTTTTGTAACAACTTTGGAGGATTCTTCAATTAAATGTTCGGACTCGCGTACATAGATAAAGCCGCGTGAAATAATTTCTGGTCCGGATGTGATTGTTTTTGATTTGCGATTAAGTGTTACCACGACGATGAAAATACCGTCTTCTGAAAGCAGTTTACGGTCGCGGAGTACGATGTTTCCAACGTCACCGACACCTAACCCATCAATTAAGGTATTTCCAGAGTATACACGGTTTCCAGCAGTCATTTTATCATTTTTATATTCTAAAATTTCGCCTTTACCTACGATGAATACTTCTGATTTAGCCATACCAACTTCATGTGCTAATTTAGCGTGACTGATTAGCATGCGATATTCTCCGTGAACAGGCACGAAATATCTTGGTTTTAATAAGTTAATCATCAATTTTAAATCTTCTTGGCTTGCATGTCCAGAGATGAAAAGATTATTACTCATTGTTAACACTTTGGCACCAGCTTTATATAACATGTCCATTGTTTTCGCCATCATTGTTTCCAGTGATGGAGATGGTGTTGTTGTAATGTAAACTGTATCGCCTGGTTTGATGTTAAGTTGTGGGTGATTTCCTTTTGTCATTAATTGTAGTGACTGGATAGGTTCGCCCAGATTACCTGTTTCGATAATAGTAATTTCGTCATCGTTATATTTTTTTAGTTCTTTTAATGGCACGATTAAGTCTTCTTCAATAACAATTTTGCCTAAGCTGCCAGCAATTTCGAAAACGCGTTCTAGTTCTTTACCAACAATCGCGACTTTACGTTTTGTTGCGACAGATGCATCAAGCACTTGTTGCAAGCGGATTAAATTAGATGCCACACAAGCGACGATAATTCGACCGTCTGCCATTCGGAAAGCATGTCTAATTTCTTCTTCAATTAAACTATCGCTAGAAGTTGTTCCAGGGTGTTCTGCTTCTGAACTATCAGAAAGTAATGCTAGTACTCCTCTTTCACCAAATTCTGCAATATGGCTTAAATCAGAAGCATAACCGTCTTTAGCTGATTGATCGAATTTGAAATCACCTGTATAAACGATAGAGCCTTCACTTGTTTCAAGTACAATCCCAACAGAATCAGGAATTGTGTGCGTTGTACGGAAAAAGGAAACATCAATTTTAGCAAATGATAAGGTTGTTTCTTCGTTAACAACATGGAAATTTTTGAAGCGTAGTTTACGGTGCTCTTTGAGTGCAGATTTTGCAAGCGCAATGGTTAATTCTGTCCCGTAAACTGGCGCTTTGATTTTTTGAAGTAAGTACGGTAATGCACCGATTGCGTCTTCATGACCATGCGTTAAAAGAATGGCTTTCACGCGATCTTTATTTTCTTCTAAATATTTAAAATCAGGGATAACGATGTCAATTCCTAGTAATTCATTTTCGGGGAACATTAGGCCTGCATCTAAAATAAAGATATCTTCGTCTATTTCTACTACATATAAATTTTTGCCACTTTCATCGACACCGCCGAGTGGAATGATTTTTATGTTTTTCGCTTTTTTGATTGTCAAAGCGTAGACCTCCTTTGAACTATTTAGAAAGTCCTTCTAATATAGCTTGTAATTTCGTTCCTTGTTCAGCATTCAAATCTACAAGTGGTAGTCTTACAGGTCCAACACTAATGCCTTGTTGGTTAAGTAAGTATTTTGTTGGTGCTGGGTTTGGTACAGAGAATAGGCCATTCATAAGTGGAAGCAATTCCCGGTGGATACTTGCTGCTTTTTGAACCTCTCCTCGTTCAAATGCTTGGATCATTTCTTGCATTTCATTTCCTACCACATGGCTTGCAACGGAAATAACACCGTCTCCACCTACAGCAAGGATTGGTAACGTTAAACTATCGTCACCACTGTATACTTGGAAATCGTCCGAAGTTTCAGCAATGATTTTACTAATATTATCCAAATTACCGCTAGATTCTTTTACACCAACAATGTTAGGTAATTTTGCTAAACGGATGATTGTTTCTGGTTCGATATTAACGACACTACGACCAGGGATGTTATAAATAACGACTGGTAAATCAGAAGCTTCCGCAACTGCTGCAAAATGTGCGTATAAACCGTCTTGATTTGGTTTATTATAATATGGTGCAACGATTAAAACAGCGTCAATACCTCCGAGTTCAGCCACTTCTTTTGTGAAAGCGATTGTTTCGGCTGTGTTATTGGAGCCAGTTCCGGCGATTAATTTCGCACGTCCGTCATTTGTTTCAATTACTTGGCGGAATAATTTTATTTTTTCATCATGGGATAACGTTGGTGATTCGCCTGTTGTTCCAGCGATTACTAAACCGTCTGAGCCATTTGCGATTAAGTGGTTCACGAGATGATGAATTCTTTTTTTGCATACTTTATCTTTTTCTGGGTGAATTGGTGTCACCATTGCTGTAATTACTTTCCCTAAATCCATCTTTCATTTCCTCCTTACTTAATTTCCAAACAAAATACGTCATGAAGGGCATTGACTGCTGAAATTAAGTCCTCTTCTCTTACTAATACCCAAATAGTTGTGTGACTATCCGCTGATTGTAAAATTGGGATATTTTTTTCAGATAATGCACCTACGATTCTTGCTGTAACACCAGGAACTCCTGTGATTCCGGCACCGACAATGGAAACTTTTGCACAAGCTTCTCGGACAGTTGTTTGTAAGTTTGCTTCTTCTAATAATTGTTTCACTACATGACTTTTTTCTTCTGGGACTGTAAAAATAACAGATTGAGTAGAGATGTTAATGAAATCAAGGCTGATTCCAGCGTCTGCTAATATTTTAAAAGCTAGTTGTTGTGCTTTTACTGTCTCTGTTTGTACTGATATTTGGGTAAGGTTTGTAACGTGTGCTACGCCTGTTACCATGCGTTCTTTCACATCAAAATGGCCTGAATCATCGGTCAGTGACGTAACGAGTGTTCCCGTACTTTCTAAATAAGTAGAGCGAATACGCATTGGTATTTTGGCAGTCATCGCAATTTCAACAGCACGTGGATGAATGACTTTAGCGCCTTGATACGCCATATTGCTTACTTCGTTATAACTTACGCGCGGAAGTGAACGAGCATGCTCCACGATACGAGGATCAGCTGTCATCATACCATCAACATCCGTAAAGATATCGATGTAGTCTGCTTGTAACGATACGCCGAGCGCTGCAGCGGATGTATCACTTCCACCGCGACCAAGTGTGGAAATATCTCCTTGGTCAGTAATTCCCTGAAAACCAGCAACTACTGCGACATCAAGGGATGTTAAGGCATTTTTTAAACGTGTGGTATCCACTTCTGTGATTTTTGCGTTTAAATGATCATCGGATGTGATGATACCTGCTTGTCCACCAGAAAATGCTTCTGCTTTAATGTTAGCTTCTTTAAGCATGTTTGTGAAAACAGATGCAGAAATAGTTTCGCCAACAGAAAGTAAAGTGTCTTGCTCTCTGGCAGTTAGCTTAGTATTTTTAGCGCCGATAAGTTCTAACAGCGTATCAGTCGCATACGGATCGCCGTACCTTCCAATTGCTGAAACAACAACGACGACTTTGTAACCTTCTTTTAAGGCATGTTTGATGTGGTTAAATGCCATCAAACGTGACTTTTCATTTTGGACGGATGTTCCGCCAAATTTTTGAACAATGATTTTCATTTCTTACACCTCTAAATAATCGCTAGTTTGACTAAACTTTCAGCTATTTGAATCGAATTCCATGCGGCACCTTTGAGTAAGTTGTCAGAAACAATCCACATGTGGAAACCTTTGGGATCGTCAATGTCAGCGCGGACGCGACCAACGAACACTTCTTTTTTACCTGCAGCTTCAATCGCTTGCGGATATACTTGATTTGCCGGGTCGTCTTCAAGCACAACACCAGGGGCGTTTTTAAGCGCATTTTGGATATCTTTCGCACTTACGCCGTCTTTATCTACTTCAATATAAACACTTTCAGAATGACCACTAACTACCGGAATCCGAACACATGTAGCGGAAACTTTCATTGTGTTGTCTTCCATGATTTTTTTCGTTTCATTGATCATTTTCATTTCTTCGTATGTATAATCATTTTCTGTGAAAACATCAATTTGTGGTAACGCGTTAAAAGCGATTGGATAATGTTTTTTGTCCCCTTTTACGGGCATGATTTGTGGAGTGAATTCCTCGTTATCTAAAACTGCTCTGCTACCGTCTTTTAGTTCTTGAATGGCACTTACACCAGAGCCAGAAACAGCTTGATAAGTGGAAACAATAATGCGGTTTAATCCAAACGTTTCTCGAATCGGTTCGAGTGCTGCTACCATTTGAATGGTGGAACAGTTAGGATTGGCAATTATTCCATTATGGGAGAAAAGTGCTTTTTCATTTACTTCTGGAACGACTAGTGGGACTGTTGGATCCATACGGTAAGCACTTGTGTTATCAATAACAATAGCTCCGCGTTTCACAGCTTCTTTTGCGAGAGCTTTAGAAACAGAACCGCCCGCACTAAATAAAGCGATATCAACGCCTTCAAAACTTTCAGGTGTTGCTTCTTGAATAGTTACTTCTTCCCCGCGGAAGGCTAGTTTTTTTCCAGCAGAACGAATAGAAGACAAGAATGAAACTTGCTTTATCTTAAAAGTCGCCGCCTCTTCTAGTAATTCAATCATTTGGGTACCAACTGCACCAGTAGCACCTACAACTGCGACATGATAGCTTTTTGTCATAGTTTACAATTCCTCCTTCAATTTAATCCTCGTATTTCTGCTCGAAAACAGAAATCTGGTTAATTTTACACTTACTTTATCATACCATAAACAAAGCCATTTCGCAGTTTTTTATACGTATTAACGACTATTTTTTTAAATTGTTTGTTAGTTTGAAATAAAAAAACCACTTTCACGTAAATGAAAGTGGTTTTTGATTAATTTTCGGTTTGTTCGGATTGTGCTTTTGCAGCTGCTTCTTTATTGTTAATTGGTTGTTCTACTTTTGATTCGTCTTTGTTTGACTCAGCGCGTTCTTTTTTAAGCTCGAAATATTTATCGAATACTTCTTTAGAGATTTTCATGTTTGTTTTTTGGTCTGTACCGTATGGACGATAAATCCAAGGAACAACAACGGAAATCGCTATCTCTGGCTTTTCAACGGGCGCATAGCCGACGAAAGTAGTGTTCCAAACGCTGGCCATTTTGTTGCCTTCTTTTGGTCCATCGTAGAAAGCATCTGCTGTACCTGTTTTACCTGCAACGTCGTAATCGCTTGAAGTGAAGACGGTTCTTGCGGTACCAGTAGAACCATGTGTTACTTCATAGAAACCTTGTTGCACTGTTTTTATGTCACTTTCGGAAACGCCAATTTTATTTAATACTTTTGGTTCGTTAGCTGTTGCAAGTGTTCCAACAGTATCACCATCTGTACTAGGGTTTCTAATTTCTTTTACCATGCTTGGCGCAATTCTTGAACCACCATTAGCAATTGTTGAAACGTATTGTGCCATTTGTAGTGGTGTATACGAATCATATTGTCCGATAGCGAAATCGAGAATTTTACCAATTGTTTGGTCGTCCCCTTTGTAACCAGTTTGTTCGCCGGGAAGGTCGATGCCTGTTTTTACACCTAGGCCGAACTGATTATAATAATAACGCATATCGTCAAAAGTACTTAGTGGTGCTCTAAGTGGTCCATTTGGTACATAGTTGGCGCCACCCATTTTCATTGCTACTTGATACATGTAGGAGTTAGAAGAAATTTCTAATGCGCCAACAGGATCAAGTGGTCGATTGCCAGCTCCGGTTCTATTAAACCAAGAACTCTTTGGTTTCGTTCCTTTTAAAGCGATTGGTTGGTCAGTGAAGACGGTTTTGTTTGTAATAGCGCCGTCCATAATACCGCCAAGAATCGTGGAGCCTTTTACAGCGGAACCCATTGCGTAAGCTGTCGTAAATGTACCTAGGGAATAATCTTCAAATTCGCCTTTGTCATTTAACTTTTGACCTGCAAGTGCGAGAACTTCTCCGGAATATGGATCCATGGCAACAACGAATGCGCGGTCAAAAAGGTCAGAACCGGCATATTGTTTCCCTTGTTTAATATTTTTTTGGAGAATTTCTTCTACAGCTTTTTGGAATTCGACATCAACGGAAAGAACTAAATCTTTTCCTTTGGAGCCTTCGTATTTGCTGACAGTTTCGATGATGTTTCCTTTAGAATCAAGAACGCTCTCGGACTGGGATTTAGATCCAGCGAGAACACTTTCATATTGTGCTTCTAAATAACTTTTACCGACGCGGTCATTACGGCTATATCCTTGTGATAAGTAATATTCCGCTTTGTCTTTCGGTAAACCTTCTTTCGCTGTGGAAACGGAACCTAAGATAGAACGTAATGTTTCATCATAAGTATAGTAGCGATTCCAGTCAGTCGTTGTGTCAACACCAGGTAAACTGTCCATGTTTTCACTAACGCGAGCGATTTCTTCATCAGTTACATCTTTATTTTTGACAACCGATTCTGTCATTGCATAACCAGTAGTCATTTTTTTGTAAATGGTTGCTACTTTTAAATCTTCGGTCGTTAAACTAGCAATATCATCTTTTGTTACTTTTTCTACTTGGGCTTTGTATGCTTTAGCTGCATCAAGTGCTTGTTCTTTCGCTGATAAGCGATTGAGGGATTCGGTTTGATGCGTTAAAATCCAGTAATCTTTTAGATCACGGTCGGTTAGCTTTTCAGGCTCGACTGTAATTAGTTTTTGTAGCGTTTGAGCTACGTGAAGCGTTTCTGCTGTTTCTGTTTGTTGGCTACGTGTGTAAGTGATTGATTTGACGGCAGAGTTACCTACTAATAAATTGTAATTCCGGTCATAAATGCTACCACGTGGTACATTTTTGGAAACTGTTACGTTATCGGTCTCTTCTAATTGACGTTTGTAAGTATCCCCTTGTACGATTTGAACAATTCCAAGTCGTAAAATTAACACGGAGAATAAAATAAATATAATAAAGAATAGAATATTTAAACGTAGTGGAATGATGGCGCGTTTCTTCTTAGTGGAATCTTTTTTCTTTTTTCTAAAATTTAGTTTCACGCATAGTTACCTCACTTTTCAATAATACCTTTCCCTATTGTAGCTGAAAAAGCATGATTTTTCCACTGTAAGTTGATTAGAAATTCATTAGAAATAAAAAAAGACCCACCTAAGTGAGTCTTTTGATTATTATTTAGCTGCGTCAAAGCGTTTGTTAGCTTCATCCCAGTTAATAACATTCCAAAATGTGTCGATATATTCAGGACGACGGTTTTGGAATTTAAGGTAGTAAGCATGTTCCCAAACATCTAAGCCAAGAACCGGCGTTTTGCCATCGCTTAGTGGAGAATCTTGGTTAGCTGTAGAAACGATTTCTAATTTGCCACCATTAACTACTAGCCAAGCCCAGCCAGAACCAAAACGTGCTGCAGCTGCTGCATTGAATTTTTCTTTAAATTCGTCAAAAGTACCGAATTCGCTTTCGATTGCTGCTTTTAAGTCACCAGTTGGAGCACCGCCACCATTTGGGCTAAGAATAGACCAGAATAATGTATGGTTAGCGTGACCGCCACCATGGTTACGGACAGCGCCGCGAATGTTTTCAGGAACGCTATCTAAGTTAGCAACTAATTCTTCAGCAGATTTGCTTGCAAGTTCAGGATGACCTGCAACCGCTTCGTTTAGTTTTGTAACATAAGTATTGTGGTGCTTTGTATAGTGAATTTCCATTGTTTCTTTATCAAAATTCGGCTCCAAAGCATCATAAGTATAAGGTAGTTTAGGTAATTCGTAAGTCATTAAAAGTTCCTCCTTGTATTGTTTTTACGTGAAAAGAAATGACATATAAGGCAAAAGTTTCATGTCCCATTTCGATAGAACTACTATTAACCTTAAAAACAGTTTCTTCTTACACCATTTAGCCTACCATGCTCCCGAAATGCTTGCAATTTTTCTGCTCAGTGATGTTTCAATATTGATTTTGCTCTCGTTTCAAGCTATGATTAAGTTTAGGTGGAAAAAGTACGCTCTTTTGCACATACATGTATCTTTTTCCCTTAAACTCAAAAAGTTAAACCATTAGGTGAGGTGTTGAAAAAAGAATGAATATTTTTAAACGCTTCTGGAAGAGTTTGTATTCCCCTGCGGATATTGCATCGTTTCGAAATGATAAAATCAGAAAAAGTATCGTCTACATTATCGTTTTATCATTCGTAACATTCCTTCCATTAGCATACTTTACGAACGTTACGACAAAAAATGCGCTAAAAGTTGGCGAAGAAACGATTACAAATGAGATTCCGGATTTTAAAGTGACAGATGGTAAGTTAGTTTTAACGGATGATACAGTTAAAAATGTCCCTATCTCGATTGATCAAGATGAATTACATATTTATTTTGATGCTTCCGGTACACTTGATAAAGATGATATTGATAATAAAATTGCTTCGTATGACAGTGCAGTTGCTTTTCTTTCAGATAGTATTTATATTACTGCAGCCGGTGTTTCTCAATCGGTTAGTTATGAAACAGCAGGAATTAGCGACAAAGCAGATTTAGTTGACTTATATACTTCTATTGAGTCATTAGCTAAGTACTTTATTCCAATTGCATTAATGGTTCTCTTTATTTTCACGCTAGGTTCGGTATTCTTCCGTGTAGCACTTTATGCGTTATTCGGTTTTATTCTTTCTGGATTTGGTCGAACTGGTATCGCCTTCCGTCAAAACTGGATGATTGCTGCCTATAGTATTACACTAGCGGCCGTTTTTACAATGGTTATGGAAGCCTTACAAATTATTATTCCTTTTGGAATGGAGATAAATATGGTCGTGAGCATGATTTTCGTGTTCCTTGCGATTCGTTCAATTCCTCCAAGCGAACCAACTGTTTTAGACAAATAATTTTTAGCCACTTGCTTATGCAGGTGGCTTTTTTGTGGCGTTATTCACGTGATTTTGTTCTATAAAAATGGTATGATAAAAAAATCAAAGCTAGACTAAAGGAGCGATTTCTTTGAATGAAAGAACATCTCGCGAACATACTCGCCCAGTCCAAGTTGGTAATTTAACAATTGGTGGTAATAATGAATTAACGATCCAAAGTATGACTACGACAAAAACACATGATGTCGAAGCAACGGTAGCGGAGATTCACCGATTAGAGGAAGCTGGTTGCCAGATTGTTCGGGTAGCTTGTCCAGATGAACGAGCGGCAAATGCGCTTGCTGCTATCAAAAAAAGAATTCATATTCCCCTCGTAGCTGATATCCATTTTGATTACAGATTAGCACTGAAAGCCATTGATGCTGGCGTGGATAAAATTCGCATTAATCCTGGTAATATCGGTCGCCGTGATCGTGTCGAAAAAGTAGTTAACGCTGCTAAAGCGAAAAATATTCCGATTCGAATCGGCGTCAATGCTGGCAGCTTAGAAAAGAAAATTATCCAAAAATATGGTTATCCTACTGCGGATGGTATGGTGGAAAGCGCCCTTGCCCATATTAAAATTCTTGAAGACTTAGATTTTCATGATATTATCGTTTCTTTAAAAGCGTCTGACGTGAATTTAGCAATTGAAGCGTATGATAAAGCTAGTCGCGCATTTAAGTACCCTCTTCATCTTGGAATTACGGAATCTGGTACTCAATTTGCAGGCGGGATAAAAAGTGCTGCAGGGCTTGGCGCAATGCTTAGTTTGGGCATTGGAAATACTTTACGTGTATCGTTGAGTGCAGATCCTGTCGAAGAAATAAAAGTGGCACGTGAATTATTAAAGTCATTTGGCCTTTCATCTAATGCAGCCACACTCATTTCATGCCCTACTTGCGGACGGATAGAAATTGATTTGATTCGGATTGCTAATGAGGTGGAAGAATATATCGCTACTATCAAAGCGCCGATTAAAGTTGCAGTACTTGGCTGTGCGGTAAATGGCCCCGGAGAAGCACGCGAAGCAGATATTGGAATTGCCGGTTCAAACGGAGAAGGACTCCTTTTTAGACATGGGAAAATCATTCGAAAAGTACCAGAAGCTATTATGGTAGACGAATTAAAAAAAGAAATTGATCTTTTAGCAGAAGAATATTTTGCTAAAAAAATAGAACTGGAAAACCTGGGATAATTGCCTCCAGGTTTTTGTGTTAAGGGGGGCTTTCTTTGGAAAAAGAAAATGAATTAAGTTTTTATGATGGTGTTAAAGCATGTCTGCCTACGGTGCTTGGCTATGCTGGGATTGGGATTGCTGCAGGCGTAGTTGGAAAAGCTTCCCATTTAAGTCTTTTAGAAGTGACGTTACTTGCGGTTATTGTCTATGCGGGTGCGGCTCAATTTATTATTTCTGGTTTATTATTGTTACAGAGTCCGATTTCAGCCATTATATTTACTACTTTTTTAATTAATTCAAGGCATTTTTTGATGAGTATGGCCGAGGCTCCTCACTTTAAAAAATATTCTCTGTGGAATAATATCGGGATTGGCGCCCTTCTCACGGATGAAACGTTTGGGGTTTCGATGAATCAAATTGGAAATAAAAAGCCAGTTAGTGCCAAATGGATGCACGGGATTAATGTGACGGCCTACTTGGCGTGGATTGTTGCTTGTATTGTGGGTGCTTTTATAGGGAATTGGCTGCCGAATCCGGAACAATTTGGGCTGGATTTTGCTTTGTCAGCGATGTTTATTGGTTTGCTTTATTTACAAGTGGTGAGTGATAAAAGTAAAAAAATCAGTACGAGTTTGCTAGTGATGATTCTTGTTGCGCTGTTTTTAGTCCTCTTTATGCGTTTTATGACACCTGAGTTAGCTATTTTAACGGCAACGCTACTTGGCTGTTTGATGGGAGTGATATTAGAAAAATGGCGTTAAGTTCGTATACTTTATATGTAATTATTGGTTGTGGTCTTGTTACCTTTATACCGCGTGTTTTGCCGTTTATTTTTGTCCGTAAGTTACAGCTCCCGGATGTAGTGATTCGATATTTATCTTATGTCCCTCTCTGTATTCTGACAGCTCTTTTCGTTCAAAGTTTATTAGTTACACGGGAAAATGGTTTTCCGGGAATCAATGTTGAAAATTTGCTTGCTTCATTGCCTACTATTTTGACGGCAATTGTAACTAAAAATTTAATGTGGATTGTTATCGTTGGGATCATTTCCATGGCGATGATTCGTTTTTTTGCATAGAAAAGCCCTTTACTGGAGTGTGTTTTTGACGGGAATCAAAACCAGTAAAGGGCTTTTTATTTATGGGTGGATCCGAAGTAACTTTAGTTAGATGTTGTTGTGCTAGTTGATGAAGTGTCTGTATAATCAGCAAAAGCATCTTTTAAATCGCTATCTTTAATATCAATGTTGGCTGCTTTTAATTCTTTTTTCAGTGCAGCTGTCATGTTTTCAGAAGTTAGTTGCGATTCGATATAAGCGGCTTTTACGTTCGCTTTTTCTTTTTCATACGTACCTTTTTCGGTTTTCTTCACTAATTGGATCAAGTGATAACCGTAAGTGGATTTGACAATACCACTAACATCATCTGTGTTTTTCAGCGCATAAGCTGCTTTTTCAAAGGTTTCGTCCATTTCACCTGGACCAAATGGATCTAATAGACCGCCATTTGTGCTAGTAGCTGTATCTGTAGAATATTCTTTTGCTAAATCGGCGAATTTTTCACCGTTTTTTAGTTTTGTTTGGATTTCTTTAGCTGTTGCTTCGTCGTCTACTAAAATATGGCGTACCGTAATGTCGGGTTCCCATGTTTTATAATAAGTTTTGAGCTTACTTTCGCTAACATCCATATTGGCTTCAGTCGCTTTTTGGACGAGTAGATTATACTCTAAATTTTCTTTGAAAGAAGTTTTTGTTAAATTATTAGAAGATAGCGTTGATTCAAATGAGTCACCGTATTGTTCTTCGTATTTTTTATATTCTGCATCGACTTCTTTTTCAGTTACGGTGTATTTATCTGCTAAGATTTTTTTGAAAGTAAGTTGTTGCACGACCTCATTACCGTAAGTCGTTTTCATGGCTTCATAAAGTTCATCTTGCGTGACACTTCCTGCATCTGTTTTTACAACAGCACTACTGCCACATCCAGCGAGCAATAGTAACGTAGCTGCTATTATGGAAATCATCACTTTTTTTAATTTTGTCAAACTGTTCCTCTCCTTCTTCTTTCGGCTACTTCTTACTTTAACGATAAAAAGTGTCCAGAATAAGAAACAAATATGAAATAACTATGAACAATATGCATAAAATAAAAAAAGGCCCGGATTTACGGACCTTTTTGCTATTAAGAGGCTTGTAAACATTCTGGGCATTCGCCGTAAACCTCGAATTTATGGCCGTCAATTTGGTAACCAGGTAATGCTTCGGTTAAAAAATCCATTGGGCACATCATAATTTCTTTTGTTTTACCACATTTCATACAAATAAAGTGATGGTGATGATGCTCGTGTGTACAAGCTAAACGGAAATTGCGCTCACCAGAAAGATCGGTTTCTTCAAAAATACCTAACTCGACAAATAAAGAGAGATTACGGTAAATCGTATCAAAACTGATTCCTGGGAAATCATCTTTCATATTTTCTAACACATCTTTTGCTGTTAAATATTTATTTTTACGAGCTAGTAAGTTAATTAGAAATTCACGTTTATCTGTGTGTTTATAGCCTTTTTCTTTCATTTTCATGAGTGCTTCAGTTGCTGTAAGTCCCATTTTCCTCACCTCGTTTTGAAATTAAGATTTTTTGACGTATTTTTTGATATAAAATGGTGACGATTAAAAGTAGCACGGAAATAATAACGATTGCTCCACCGGGCGCTAAGTTTAAATAATAAGCGGTAAATAAGCCACCAATAACGGCAATTTCACCAAACAAAATCGACAATAGAATAGTTTGTTTAAATCCTTTGGCGATACGAATAGCTGCTGCAACAGGTAATGTCATTAAAGATGATACGAGTAAAATACCGACAATTCGCATGGAGGACGCAATAACCAGCGCGACTAACACCATGAAAATGATATCAAATACTTTCGCTTTTAAACCGGAAACTTTCGCATATTCTTCATCAAATGATAACAGAAATAGTTCTTTATATAAAGATAAAATAACGATAAATACAATAATCGCAGTCACGACAATCGTGATCATATCTGTACGACTTACGGCACTTACACTACCAAATAAATAACTAAATAAATCAGTATTGAAGCCATTTGCCAAGGAAATAAAAATAACGGAAAAGCCCATACCAGCCGACATAATAATCGGAATGGCAAGTTCTTCAAAATGTTTATAGACGGTGCGTAATTTTTCCATTAATAAGGATCCTACTACCGAAAAACCAAAGCCGAGATATAGTGGATTGAGTGCGGCTAGTGGCAAGTAAGTTTTGCTTAAAAATAAACTAACAGCAATCCCCCCTAGCGTCACATGGCTAAGCGCATCTGCCATTAAAGAAAGCTTTCTTACGACGATAAAACTTCCGAGTAATGGAGCAATAACGCCAATAACAAGCCCAACGATAAATGTATTACGAATAAAATCATACTGGAGAAGCGTCGCAATCACGGCAAGTATCCTCCCTTCTGCGTTGTTCGGCTAATATTTCAAGTTCGCGGTCGGCCAAATAATGTTGATATTCATGCGCAGAACCATCGAAAATAATGCGTTTATTAATGCTAATGACATGATTAACATACGTATTCACGGCCATTAAATCATGTGTTACAAGCAAAAGTGTCATTTCTTCGGTCCGATTTAATTCGGCTAAAAGCTCATAAAATGCTTTTACATTCTCAACATCGACCCCAACAGTTGGCTCATCTAAAATTAACAACTCTGGTCTACTTACTAACGCACGTGCAATAAAAACACGTTGCTGTTGTCCGCCAGAAAGTTCCCCGATATTGCGATTTAGATAATCTGTCATTTCTACTCGCTTCAAAGCGTAATCAATGTCTTCTTTATCTTTATTGTTTAAGGTTTTAAATAAGCCTTTTTTCTTTGTTAACCCACTTGCGACCACTTCTTTTACTGTGGCTGGAAATGCGGAATTAAAAGCGTTTGATTTTTGGGAAACGAAGCCGATTTTAACCCAATCTTTGAAATCTGCTTGTTTTTCTCCAAATAACGAGATACTACCTTGTTGTTTTTTGAGTACACCAAGAATTAATTTTAACATGGTTGATTTACCGGAACCATTAGGACCAATTAAACCAGTAAAACTGCCTTTTGCTACTTGAAAATGAATGTTTTCTAAGGCATGTTCTTTATCATAATGATAGCTTACATTATTTACTTCTATGATTTTGTTCATTCATGTTTCTCCTTTGACAGCATTTGCTAGCCGCTTTTACTAGTATATAAAATAATGGTTAAAATGTAAATCGTAATTACTTCGAATTAAAAATTTGGACAAAAAAACCTGGAAAAGATGGTTGTCATTTTCCAGGTTAGTATTATTATTTAGCGAATGTATCTGTTAAAATTGGAACCACTTGTTTTTTACGAGATACAACACCTTTTAGTGGTGCTTGATTTTCGATGAATTTCACACCATAAGCTTCTTCGACAATGTCTGTTTTTGAACCGATAGCAATTCCAACAGAGTCATTAGTAAGAATGTTTGTGATGACGAACAAGTATAAATCAAGTCCTTTTTCCACAATCGTATTCGTAATAAGTGCTTCTACTTCTGCGCGGCGGCTAAGTACATCGTTCACATCAACTACATTAATTTGGGCGATTTCTACTTTGTTATCGTTCATGTTGAATTCTTTCGCATCCAGTAATAGTTCAGCAACAGATTTTTTACTAACATCTGCTCCAGCTTTAAGCATTTCCATGCCGTACGCTTGAATATCAACTTCTGCGATAAGCGCTAATTTTTCTGCAGCAACTTTATCTTCTTCTGTGCATGTTGGTGATTGGAAAAGAAGTGTATCAGAAATGATAGCAGAAAGCATAAGTCCTGCAACAGTTTTACTTACTTCTACTTCATTTTCACGGAACATTTTTAGAAGGATTGTTGTTGTACATCCAACTGGTTCAGCGCGGTAATAAAGTGGATCAGATGTTTCGAAGTTAGCGATACGATGATGGTCAACAACAGCAGTAACTGTCACATCATCAATATCATCTACACTTTGTTGGCGTTCGTTATGGTCAACAAGAGCTACTTCAGAAACTTCATTTGCAACTGTTTGAACTAGACGTGGAGCTGTTACTTGGAAATAATCAAGAACAAAAGCTGTTTCACTATTAAGCTCGCCTAAACGAACCGCTTCAATATCTGCTCCTTGTGCTTTTTTTAATTCTGCGTAACTAATGGCAGAACAAATCGTATCTGTATCTGGATTTTTATGACCGAATACAAGTGTTTTTGTCATTATTTTCGTCTCCTTTTAGCTGTTTTGAATTTTATTTAATAAATCTGGGTCAAATTCGCCATTTCTTAGCATTGCGATTTCCCATTCGTATGGTGCTTTTTTTGATGCTTTATCTTCACCAACATAAGGTGTTTCAAGAATTTTTGGCACATCTGCTAGTTGCGGATGGTGCACAATATAATGAAGGGCATCAAAGCCAATATGGCCAAAACCGATATTTGCATGTCGGTCTTTATGCGCGCCTCGTTCGTTCTTGCTATCATTGATATGTAGTACTTTTAAGCGATCAATGCCGACAATTTTATCGAATTGATTTAATACGCCATCAAAGTCATTCACAATATCGTAACCTGCATCATGCGTATGACAAGTATCAAACGTAACGGATAATAATTCGTTGTGCGTCACACCATCGATAATTTGTGCTAACTCTTCAAAAGTGCGGCCACATTCGGAACCTTTTCCAGCCATTGTTTCTAAAGCGATTTGTACATCTTGGTCATGTATTAATGCTTCATTCAGACCTTGGATAATTTGTTTGATTCCTTTGTCCGCTCCTTCGCCAACATGTGCACCGGGATGTAGAACGATTTGCTTGGCACCAAGCGCACGCGTACGTTCAATTTCAGATTGTAAGAAATTAACCCCTAGTTCAAATGTTTCTGGCTTAACTGAGTTGCCGATATTGATAATATAAGGCGCGTGAACAACGATGTCAGCCATATCATGAGCTTTCATATGTTCTAGGCCTGCTTCAATATTTAACTCTTCAATTGGCTTTCTACGCGTGTTTTGCGGAGCTCCAGTATAAATCATAAACGTATTAGAGCCGTAAGAAGCTGCTTCTTCACTTGCGCCAAGAAGCATTTTCTTTCCGCTCATTGATACATGAGAACCTAGTCTTAGCATAATTCATTCCTCACTTATCGTTTTTTCCGTCTTTCGCGACGTTTAATTTCGTTCATTTTGTAGTTAATTTTCTTTTTATAGTTTGGTTTACCTTTTTGTTTCGCTTTTTTACGCATACCAATTTCACGTGGATCGGCTGTTTCACGTTTTGCTTCACGTTTTGCACGACGGTTGCGGTCTTCTAGTGTAACGAATTCTTTATTTTTCCAGTCAACATGCTTAAATTCAATCCCCATTTTTTCCAGTTGGTTTAGGCGATCTTCATCAGCTGGTTCAAATAAAGTAAGTGCGATACCAGAATGTCCGGCGCGACCAGTTCGGCCTGTACGGTGAATGTAGAAATCTAAGTCATCCGGTAATTCATAGTTTACGACATGACTAATTCCTTGGATATCAATACCACGAGCAGCTAAATCTGTCGCAACAACATATTGATAATCTAAGTTTTCGATTTGTTTCATTGTCCGTTTACGTTCACGTGGGTTGACGTCACCATGGATTTTGGCTACTTTAAGTCCACGTTCAACTAATCCGTTTGCTACTTCATCAGCTGTTGTTTTTGTATTAGTGAAAACAATCGCCAAATAAGGTTGCGAACCGACTAAAACATTTTTAAGTAAATCTATTTTGTTACGGCTACGAGTGGCCATAATACGGTGTTCCACTGTTTTTGAAGCTGCCACTTTTGGTTGGATATGCTCATAACGCGGATTTTCCATATATTTGCTTAAAAATGGTTTTAATTTTTGCGGAATTGTTGCGGAAAATACAAGCATTTGTAAATTAGCTGGCATTTTTCCAGCGATATGGTCGACATCGTTTAAGAATCCCATATCAAGTGTCATGTCTGCTTCGTCAATAACGAGTGTTTTCGCTGTATGAACAAATAGAGCTTGTTCGCGGATTAAGTCATTGATACGACCAGGCGTTCCGACAATAATTTGTGGTTGTTTTTTTAGTTTATCAATCGCACGTTGTTTATCCGTACCACCAATAACAAGTTGTACAGCGATTTCTTTTTCACTGTATTTCGTTACTTTGCGAATTTCATTATAAATTTGAGTAGCAAGCTCACGACTTGGTGCCGTAATAACTGCTTGTACTGCATCTTTTTCAGGATTCACATTGTTAATAATTGGCAAAATAAAAGTATGGGTTTTCCCTGTACCTGTTTGAGATTGTCCAATGATACTTTCACCTTTTAAAATGCCTGGGATTAGCTTCTGTTGTACTTCTGTTGGCTCATAGAATCCTAATTTATCTATTGCAAGTCCAATAAAAGGTTGAAAGCCGAATTGGTCAAACCTTGATTTCTTCGTCATAAAATATTTCCACTCCGTTCTATACCTAGTAGCCATTATAGCACATAATTGGACATTCGTGCGCGCGATAAGACAACTTTGTCAAAACAATCAAAGTCTATTATACTAAATAGTGAATCTAACACAGAAATGAGGATGTTTTCGAATGGGAATTATCAAAATATCCCCTCGTGGTTATTGTTACGGAGTCATTGATGCGATGGTGATTGCTAAAAACGCTTCGATGGATCCGAATTTACCTCGGCCTATTCATATTTTAGGTATGATTGTTCATAATAAACATGTCAGCGACGCCTTTGAATCGATTGGTATTTATACAGTGGATGGCGCGAATCGAGAAGCAATTTTAGATAAAATAACGACTGGGACGATTATCTTTACAGCGCACGGCGTCTCTCCTGCTGTGAAAGCAAAAGCGCTAGCAAAAGGATTAACAACCATTGACGCTACCTGCCCAGATGTGCTTCATACGTATGATTTGATTTTAGAAAAACAAGCAGCTGGTTACCAAATCATCTATATCGGCAAAAAAGGACACCCGGAACCAGAAGGCGCATACGGCACAGCGCCAGATGTTGTTCATTTAGTAGAAACGAAAGCGGATATTGATGCCCTTTCATTACTCTCTGATAAGATTTTTATTACAAATCAAACTACGATGAGTAAATGGGATGTAGCTGATTTAATCGATTATATAAAAGTAAAATACCCGACGGCGATACCCCATCAAGAAATTTGCATGGCTACTCAAGTGCGTCAAGAAGCTGTTGCCGAGCAAGCTAAAGATGCGGATGTCACTATTGTTATTGGTGATCCAAGAAGCAATAATACCGCGCGCCTAGCCCAAGTTTCTATTGAAAAGGCCGGCACACCAGCTTATCGGATTGCCGATATTTCAGAATTAGATATTCAGTGGATTAAAGATGTGCAAAAAGTGGCGGTAACCGCTGGAGCAAGTACACCAACGCCGCTTGTACGAGAAGTACTTGTTTTCTTAGAGCAGTTTGATGCGGCAGACGAATCTACTTGGGAACGAACACATCGCTCTGATTTTGCTAGTGTTATCCCAAAAATGAAAAATAAAAATATGGATGAAAAAAGACGCCAACGTTTAGTTCACCTAAAAAATGGCGGTAAATAAAAAAACGACTAATTCTCTTTAATAAAGGAGTTAGTCGTTTTTTTATTAACAAAATTGGAATGGATCTGTATTTACTTCGGAAACTATAAATTCTGCTTCATAATCTAAAATCTTCGCTTGTTCTTCCATTTTAGTTTTCAGATAGCCCTTCATCACTTTTTCGATATTATGGCCAGCATCAATCGTTGGAAGATTAATAGCTAATAAATCATGCCCTGTGTGGTAATAGACATCCCCAGTAATAAACACATCTGCACCAGTAGCTTTTGCTTGGTGAATAAATTTATTTCCATCGCCACCGATAATCGCTACTTTTTTGACCGTTGTTTTTAAATCACCAATAAAACGAACATTTTCAATGGCAAAAGCGGTTTTTAATTTATCTATAAAGGAAACCATGCCGAGTTTTTTCGGTAAAGTGCCGACACGACCTAGTCCTTCTTTGTAAGTTTGCGTTTCTAGCGTATAGACATCAATTGCAGGTTCTTCATATGGATGCGCAATTTTCACTGCTTTTGTAATCGTCTCTGTTAAATATTGCGGGAAAATCGCCTCTATTTTAACTTCGGGAATGGAAGTCAGCTGCTCTTTTTCACCAATCGTTGGGTTGGCGTCTGCTCCTGGTTTAAAGGAACCAATACCAGTTGTGTGGAATGTGCACTCTGAATATGCAGTTCCGATTTGGCCAGCACCGTTGTTGACAAGCGCTAAACGAACACTTTCTAGTTCATTTTCGGGTACATAAACAGCGATTTTGCAGTATGGTTCTGTGTAGGTTTCTTCAATCATCGTTGTATCTTGCAGATTGAGTAATCCTGCCAGAATGTCATTTACACCACCTTGAGCAATGTCTAGATTAGTGTGTGCTGCAAAAACAGTGATATCATGTTTGATTAATTTTTTAATCATTTTCCCTTGTTTTGTGGTTGTATCAATGTGTTGCGTTGGGCGATATAAGAATGGATGATGGGCGATGATTAAATCAACTTTTTTTTCGATAGCTTCATCCACCACTTCTTCTAACACATCTAAAGTAAACATGATTTTTCTTACTTTTTTTGATAAGTCACCTACTTGTAAACCAATGGGATCTCCTTGCATTGCGAGCTTTTTAGGCGCGATTTTTTCCATTATCGCTGTATATTCATAGCCATTTGCGACTTTCATTTTAGCACATCCTCTACTAATGCGATTTTATGTTCTAATTCACGAATTTTCGCTTGGTTTTCCGTTGAAATTGGTTGATTGTTAGAAATCGTTTGGATAATATTTTGCCATGTGTTGGTTTCGTGACGCCATTTACTTTTGAAAATAGCGCTTTGTTCTTGTAGTAAACATGGTCCGAAAAATATTTCTTGCTTCGTCCAAGTAACTGGTTTTTCAGATGGCGTTAACACCATAATTTCATAAATCTTATTATCTTCCCGTAAAATTGCTTCGGATGTAATAAGCCAGTTGTTTTGTTCGGACCATTCTCTTAGTTGCCAAGCTGCAATATTCGGTTGCAAAATTAATTTGGTTACGCCGATTAATTTTGCTGCGCCTTCTTCTAAAATAGTACGTATTAAAGCGCCACCCATTCCAGCAATCACAATTGTATCAATCGCATCTTCTTTTTCGATAACAGCTAAACCATTGCCTTTTCTGACATCGATTTGTTCTGTTAAGCCCGAAGAACGTACTTGTTTTTGGGCAGATTGAAAAGGTCCGTCAACCACTTCGCCAGCAATAGCGAAAGAAGCCGTTTGATTTTTGATTGCAAAGCATGGTAAATAAGCATGATCGCTTCCGATGTCTGCAATTCGTTCATTTTTTGTTATGTAAGAAGCCACTTTTTCGAGTCGCTTCGATAGTTGCTCTTCGTTCATTTGGTTCCCTACTTTCATTTTCATTAAAAAGGCAGGAGAACGATTTGTCCTCCTGCCCGGTTGTGCATTATTCCAGGAAGTCTTTCAATTGTTTGCTGCGGCTTGGATGACGTAATTTACGTAAAGCTTTGGCTTCAATTTGACGAATCCGTTCACGAGTTACACCAAATACACGACCAACTTCTTCTAAAGTGCGCGTACGACCATCATCTAGACCGAAACGTAAGCGAAGTACGTTTTCTTCACGGTCCGTTAATGTATCAAGCACGTCTTCTAGTTGTTCTTTTAGTAATTCGTACGCTGCGTGATCGGATGGTGAAGTCGCATCTTGGTCTTCGATAAAATCGCCAAGGTGGGAATCATCTTCTTCGCCGATTGGTGTTTCAAGAGAAACTGGCTCTTGTGCGATTTTAAGGATTTCCCGAACTTTTTCAGTTGGTAAGTCCATTTCTTCACCGATTTCTTCAGGTGAAGGATCGCGGCCTAAATCTTGTAATAAGGAGCGTTGTACACGGATTAGTTTGTTGATTGTTTCAACCATATGCACCGGAATACGGATTGTTCTAGCTTGGTCCGCAATCGCACGGGTTATCGCTTGACGAATCCACCACGTTGCATAGGTACTGAATTTAAACCCTTTATTGAAGTCAAATTTTTCAACGGCTTTCATTAGTCCCATGTTACCTTCTTGAATTAAATCAAGGAATAACATACCACGACCAACATAACGTTTTGCAATACTTACAACTAGACGAAGATTGGCTTCTGCAAGACGTCCTTTGGCTTCGATGTCGCCAGCTTCGATACGTTTTGCTAAGGCAATTTCTTCATCTGCTGTAAGTAAGTCTACTCGACCAATTTCTTTTAGATACATGCGAACAGGGTCATTAATTTTTACGCCTGGTGGTACACTCATATCTGTTAAATCAAAGGATTCAGTTTCTTCTTTTACAAGTTCTGTTTCATCTGGATCCTCGTCATCTGCATCGTCAGAAACTTCAATTCCTGCTTCACCAACATGTTCTAAATACTCATCCATTTGATCGGAATCCAAAGTGAATGGAGCTAATCTGGCAGCGATTTTTGCATAAGTTAAAATCCCCTTTTTCTTACCTTCTTCTATCAGGGCTTCTTTTACTTGCTCAACACTTAGTTCAGCAACTGGTTTTGTGTTTTTTGTTTTATCACTCATAACTGCCTGTATTCCTCCTTCCAAAATGCCGCTAACCTCATTAAAAGGCTTCTCTTAGGTAATAATACCATCATTTAGCGGTTTTAAAACGTTATTAATCCAATTGGCCGCTGTTTAATTGACGGTTGAGTTGGACAATTTCGAGCATGACGCGAATTTCGTTTTCATTATCGTTTTCACGATTATACGTCGCTAGTTCTTGCTCAAGTTCTTTCTTCTTTTGTTCTAATTTATACCGTTTTAGACTTCTAATATAGTCTTCAAACTGGGGTTTACCTTGTTCATCTGGACTAATAACCATTTCTAGGCTGCTAATAAGTCCTTTCATTGCAGCATCAGGAACACTATCCATGAATTTTGTTGGATCCGCATCATTACCTTCCGCAAAATAACCAATTAGATAGGTATAAAGTGCTTCGTAATTATCATGGTAAAACGTCGTATCACCGAGAAGTTGCTTAATTAAAAGAAAATTATCTCGGCTTTCCATCATTGCTTTCATTAGCTGCTGCTCTGAGATAGTATGGGCAGATAATTTTTGTTGTGTTGGCTGCTCAAAAGAAAATAGCATTTCTGTATCTTCTTGCGGCATCATCCCCATAAAAGAATCATCTATTGGTGGTTCATTATAACTAGCCATTTGTTGTGATTTTTGACTATTTTTTAGTGACTGCTGTAATTGTTGTTTTAAGGTTTCGATGGTTAATTCAAATTCATCTGACAGCTGTTTTAAGTATAATTCTCGCTCTACAGCTTGATCCAGCTTTGCAATTTCACGCAGACAATCATCTATATAAGCGATTTGATCTGTTTCATTTTGCAAATTACGTTCTTTGCGCAAATAGTGAATTTTAAAAGCGGTCCAAGTCATTCGTTGTTGCTTATAGATTTCTTTGAATTTTTCTGCGCCACTTGCTCTAATGAAGTCATCGGGATCTTTTCCGGCGGGGAGTTGCAAAACAAAAACATCTAAGCGATTCCGTTCAACTAGAAGTGTCCCTGCTTTGTAGGCAGCTTCAATTCCAGCACGGTCACCGTCATAACAGATAATAGCTCGATTAGTGAGCCGTTTGATTAAATCTGCATGTTCTTCCGTTAAGCTAGTTCCCATCGAAGCAACGGCATTTTGAACACCAGCTTCTTCTGCGGAAATAACATCCATAAAACCTTCCATGAGCGTGATTTCTTCTTGTTTTCGAATAGCCTGTCTTGCCTCAGAAAAATGGAATAACGTCCGTCTTTTATTAAAAATAGGCGTTTCAGGACTATTTAAATACTTCGGTCCGTCATCACGATCAAATAAGCGACCAGAAAAAGCAATAATTTGACCACGATCATTCGTAATAGGAAACATAATTCGATTCCGAAAACGGTCAACCATTTGGCCATCATCACGTTCGGATAAAAGTCCGGCCATGCCAGCAAGCTGCAAGTCCATGCCTCTTTTTTCTAGAAAAGAAGTAATCGTTGCATGGTGATTTGGTGCAAAGCCAATTTGGAAGGTGGTCATCATTTGTTCAGACATACCGCGTTCTTTCAAATAGGTTAATGCTGCTGCGCCTTCTTCTGTTTCCATCAAAATATAATGATAGAGTTTGGCAGTCAGTTGGTGCATTTCGACCATTTTTGCCGTTTCAGAAGTTTCTTTTGGTAAATTACTTGTGTCGCGTTCTTCTGGGAGCTCGATAGACACATCTAAATGGCTCATATCTGCTACTTTTTTAACAGATTCGACAAAAGTGAGTCCATCATGTTCCATCAGAAAAGAAAAAACGTTGCCTCCCTTACCACACCCAAAACAATGGAAAATCTGCTTTTCTGGTGATACGGAAAAAGATGGCGTTTTTTCGCCGTGGAAAGGACATAAGCCAGAGTAATTACGCCCCTGCTTTTTTAATTGGACATAATTACCAATTATATCGACTATATCCGCTTGATTCCGGACTTGATCAATTACTTCTTCAGGAATCCGCGCCATTTTGACAGTCAACTCCTATTTACTTATTTTGCAAAAATGTCGTCAATCGATCTTGGAAAAGCGAGCGATCAGCATCACTCATTGCTTTTGGACCTTTGCTATATTTGCCTTGTTGCCTTTCTTTGGCGTGTCTATAGCGAATATCTAACATTAATGACATTTCTTCTTCTCGGTAAAGTTCGCCGCGATTAGAAAAGACAAATGTGCCTTTTGCAAGTAGAATGCTAGCTAGGCCAATATCTTGTGTTACGATAATATCGCCTTTTTTGGCTAAATTCATCATTCGCATGTCCGCTGATTCTTTTCCTGTGTCAACAAAAATCCAATTCTCTCCGTTCGTATTGACAGAGTAATGGTTAAACGAGGCGACAAAAGTAACTTCTAAGTGAAATTCTTTTGCTACTTGTTTTATTTCTGACTTGACTGGACAAGCATCGGCATCAACCAAAATTTGTGGCACACATTCCATCCTCTCTTCAAAATCTATGAAGGCACGTTAAAAAACGAGTTTTTCCACCCGTTTTTAAAATAATATGCATAGATTTAGCTTTTTTATAAGCGAAATTAGATTATACGGGAAGATACTAACTTTTACAAGCAGATTTCCCCGTATAATATATATATTCGCCACAAAAAGCAAAAGTCCTTCTTATAATTCTAAATTTTCATCAACAATTTCACCAATGTGGATTAAAATCTCATTTGCTGTCTCTTCAATGGCTTTATTCGTCACATCTAAGACGAAACAATTAAGTTTACTTGCTAATTTATTAAAAATCGCTAGCTCTTCATCGATACGTTGATTACTTGCGTAAGTTCCAGCACCAGGTAAACCAATCGAGATTAGGCGTTCTTGTCTGATTTTCGTTAATTTTTGTTTACTAATTTTCAGACCGATGATTTTCTTAGGATCAATTTCAAAAAGTTCGTCTGGAATTTGTGCTTCTGGGACGATTGGGATATTAACGATTTTTAATCCTTTAAGCGCTAAATATTGCGATAAAGGTGTTTTGGATGTTCGCGAAATACCAATTAATACATAATCCGCTTGCAAAATGCCTCTAGGATTACGTCCATCGTCATTTTCAACGGCAAATTCGATTGCTGCTACTTTAGTGAAATACGCTTCATCCATCGAACGAACACGTCCTGGTTCAGAAAGTGGCTTGATTTTATACGTTTCCTCTAACTGGTTTAAAAGCGGGCCAAATAAGTCAATGATTGGCACACCGAAAGCTTGAGCCGTTTTGTTTAGCTCTTCTCGAACGCTTTCTAGTACAATCGTATGCACGATAATACCATTATTTACGGCCACTAAGTCGACAATTTCTTCAATCATATGGGAAGAGTCGACGTGGTGAAAACGATGAATAAACTTCGGTGTTTGACCAAATTGACTAAGTGCTGCTCTTGTCACAAGTTCGGCCGTTTCTCCTGTTGAATCGGAAACCACGTATACGGCTGGTTGAGTCATACATACTTCCTCCTCTTTGCTCAAAATCTTACTTTTATTTTACATTAATTTCATCCATTTGAGCAAATTCTTTAATAAAGCTTGCCAGTTCGAATAGTAAAGCTAGACGGTTGTTTTTCAATTCGTCATTGTCGCTCATAACTAGCGTATTGTCGAAATAAGCATCGATTGTTGTACGCAAATCGGCGAATGCTTTTAGTCTTTCAATGATGGTTAAACCGGCATAATCGAATTTCAGTTTTTCTAACTTATCAAACAAAGCTTGTTCGTATTCATTTTCAAATAATGCAGGATCTACTTCCACGCCATCTTCGTATTTTTTAGAAATTTTCACTACGCGGCTAAGTGCTTCGATTGTTGGACGGAACCATTCTGCTTCAGCGTGTTCATTTAAAATTTGGGCGCGGTCGATTAGTTGTGGAATCACGTTTGGATCGCCGGCGATGACTGCATCAATAATATCATGACGAATGTGATGACCTTGCAGAATAACACGTAGGCGATTTTTCAAGAACGTCTGTACTTCTTTTTTCACGTCTACACCAGGTAACTCGGCGGAACCTTCTGCGCGTTCCATATCAACAATGCGAGAAATGACTTCAAGCATTGGGATGTCCCAACCATTTGCTTGGATAATACGCATCGCTCCAAAAGCACTACGGCGTAAACCGAATGGATCGGCGGAACCTGTTGGAACAATATTGACACAGAAGAAGCCGATTAATGTTTCTAATTTATCCGCAATCGCAATTAGGGAACCTAAATCTGTTTGCGGCAACTCGCCTTCTGCTGAATTTGGTAAATAATGTTCACGAATCGCGGTAGCAATTGCTGGTTTTTCACCTTGTAACAACGCATATTTTTCTCCCATTAAACCTTGTAGTTCTGGGAATTCACCGACGATATTTGTTACTAAATCAAATTTATAAATATTAGTTAAGCGGATAATGTCTTGTTTGTCTTCTTCTTGCCACTCTAAGTAGTCAGCAAGCATTAACGCTACTTTTTGAACGCGTTTCATTTTTTCTGTTAAAGTACCTAATTTTTCATGGAAAACGATATTTTGTAGTTTAGCTACGGCTTGGTCAATCGTCATTTTTAAATCTTCTTGATAGAAGAAATCCGCATCAGATAAACGAGCGCGCAACACTTTTTCATTTCCGCGTGCTACGGTTTCCAGATTTTCATGATTACCATTACGCACAGTAACAAAATGTGGTAATAATTCTCCTTCTTTGCTGAAAACTGGGAAATAACGTTGGTGTTCTTTCATCGTAGTGATTAAAACTTCTTCTGGTAGTTCCAAATATTCTTTTTCGAAATTTCCAGCTAAAACAGTTGGATATTCGACAAGGTTTGTAACTTCTTCTAGCAAATCAGCGTCCTCTTTAATTTGCCAGTTTTCCATTGATTCTAGTTCGCGTAATTGTTCAGCGATAGCTTGTTTCCGGTCTTCGGCATTAACAACTACGAATTGTTCTAATAAGGCATTAGAATAGTCGCTTGGTTGTTTAATTGTAGCTGTTTTTCCTAAGAAACGATGGCCGCGTGATGTATTACTTGTTGACACACCAGTAATCTCAAATGGGATGATTTCTTCGCCGAACATCGCGATAAGCCATTTGATTGGGCGGATGTAGCGTAAATCATTGCTACCCCAATGCATACTTACAGGGAAAGTCATACTTGTTACTACTTTTTCTAAGTTTGGAAGTAATGCGGTTGTTTTTTCGCCGATCACTTCTTTTTTAATGTAGATATATTCAACGCCTTTAATATCACGGAAAGTAAGGTCAGCTGGCTCTACTTTTTGACTTTTTGCGAAACCTAGTGCCGCTTTTGACCAATTGCCGTCCTCGTCCAAAGCGATTTTTTTCGCTGGGCCTTTTGCTTCTTCCACGCGATTGGCTTGTTCTTCTGCCATTTCTTCGACAAGAACAGTTAAACGTCTTGGTGTCGAATAGGTTTTAACTGCGCCATATTCGATTTTATTCTCATTTAACCAGTCAGTTACCCGTTTTTCTAATTGCGCAACAGAACTAGTCACATATTGTGCGGGCATTTCTTCTAAACCAATTTCTAATAAAAAGTCTTTACTCATGACGTTTTCCTCCCTCTTCTTTGAGTAATGGGAAGCCCAATTTTTCTCGTGATTCATAAAATGTTTTCGCGATACGTCTTGCTAAGTTTCTGATTCGACCAATATACTGCGCGCGTTCCGTTACTGAAACAACGCCACGAGCGTCTAATAGGTTAAATGTATGCGAACATTTCAATACGTAATCATATGCTGGGAAAACGAGTCCATCTTGCATTTGGCGCGTAGCTTCTCTTTCGTATGTGTCAAAAAGGGACAACAACATGTCTGTATTGGACGTTTCAAACGCGTATGTGGAGTTTTCGAATTCTGCTTGGAAGAAAATATCGCGGTAGCTAATACCTTCTGTCCATTCTAAATCAAACACATTTTCTTTGTCTTGAATATAACTTGCTAAACGTTCTACGCCGTAAGTAATTTCGGAAGTGACAGGGAAACATTCTAAGCCACCTACTTGTTGGAAATAAGTGAATTGAGTGATTTCCATACCATCTAACCAAACTTCCCAACCAAGACCAGCACAACCAAGTGATGGATTCTCCCAGTTATCTTCTACAAAACGGATATCATGTTCTAATGGATTAATTCCTAATTTTTCTAAAGAACCAAGATAAAGCTCTTGAATATTGTCAGGAGAAGGCTTCATCACGACTTGGAATTGGTGATGTTGGAATAATCTATTTGGATTTTCTCCATAACGACCATCAGCTGGACGACGAGATGGCTCCACGTATCCTGCTTTCCACGGTTCTGGACCAATTGCTTTTAAGAAAGTGTACGGACTCATTGTACCGGCACCTTTTTCCACATCATACGATTGCAACATAATACAACCTTGCTCGGACCAATAATCTTGTAATGTTCTAATCATTGTTTGTAAATTCATTGCTTCCACCTCCAAAAATAATTCAGCCAATATAAAAACTCTCGTCTCTATATGCTGATTTAAAGCATATAGGGACGAGAGTTAGCTCGCGGTTCCACCCTATTTGGAATTGAAATAATTCCCACCTTGATTTCGCTGTACTCCAGAACGCCTTCACAAAAAGTTAAATATCCGGCTTCCACCAAACCCGAACTCGCTAAAAATAGAGCTTCTTGTTACTATTTTCCTTCAACGTACCTATTAGTTGATATATTAAAAGATACTGTATTTTTGCTAAAAAGTCAATCGTCGCTCTCTTTTTTTAACATATTTTCCCATTTATCCATATCGCGTAAAAATTTCCTGCTTTTTAAATATAAACCGGAATATTCATCGTAGTAAGTATCAATTGCTTTTTGGAGCCATTCTTTTGTTTCTGGTTTGACATCAATGTTGCCTAGTCTATCTAATTGGAAGATAAAGAATAACCGTAAAAGCTTCACCACATTTTCTGGCAAATGCATCCGGTAACGATCTCTATCAAAACAACGATGGCAAATAATCCCATTACTTCTCGTTGAAAAATCAAAATGTCCGGTTGTTTCACCGCAGATAGCACATTTATCCATAGTTGGATAGAGCCCAAGAACAGGCAACATTTTCATTTCATAGATTTGAGTAAGGATTTGTGGGTCGTACCCTTCATCTATATCACGCAAAATTTGAAAAGTTAGTTCATATAAGTATGGGTTCGGTTGACGCTCTTCAGTTGCTTTATCAAGTAGTTCGCATACATAGGTCGCATAAGCCGTCATAAAAATATCTTGTTGGATAGAAGAAAAGTTTTCTATTACTTCGCCTTGTTGAAGCGTGCCAAGACCATTTCCGCCGAAAAAAGTAAAATAACCATTCGTAAATAATTGGGTTACTGCGGCTAGTCTGCTTTTTGTTTTTTTTGCGCCGCGAGCTACCACACCAATTTTCCCAAATTCACGTGTATACATTCGGACAATTTTATCTGATTCACGGTAACTCGTTTGCCGTATCACGATTCCTTCGCATTTTTCCATGTGGTAAGCCTCCCTTTTTTCATACGGTTTATTATAACATTTTCTTTATGTTTATGTCTTTTTAAATTTTTTGCTATCTTTCCGAGCTTACCTATTGTAAAATAGAGAAAAAGGCATGAAAAGAAAGGATTTTTTAAACTATGGATATGTTACTTATATTACTTATCAGCTTATTTACACTCACATTCATAGGTGTTGTTGTGGGAATTATTTTGCTTATTGTAAGAAAAGAAAGATGGGCAGGAATTATTGTTGCTGGATTATCATTTGGAATTGGCTTTTTCGTATTAATAGCTGGTCTAAATGTAGTGACGGCTTCACTGTCTAAATTAGCTAATAACCCATTTTCTATTTATAATTATGAATCCGGCGAAGATACGAACACCAGTAACTTCGAGGAAGACTATGATGAAAATTATTACGATGACTACACAGATGTAAACTTTGGTGAAGCTGTTACGATTGAAAATGGTAGCACAGTCACTATTTCCAAACCTGAACTTTCTCAGAAAAAAGAAGGTTATGAAATTTATAAAGTAAAAGTGAAATTTGAAAACACAAGCTCTGATCCAATTGAGTTCTTTTCTGAAGACGTTTCATTGTATGATGATACCGATGACGATTATGGACAACAAATTACAGAAGATGCATTCTCTGGAGAAATTCAAGCTGGTGAATCAAAAGAATTAACACTTTACTATGAAGTGTTTAACTCAGGCCCATATGATGTCGAGTATGACAACTATAACTGGACTGAACAAGAATAAGTAAAAGCATCTGGCACACAATTTCGATTGTGTACCAGATGCTTTTTTTAATACTCTTCGCGGTCGAAACCGTAATCTTGTAAATAATGTTCTTTGTCGCGCCAATTCTTTTGAACTTTTACCCAGATTTCTAAAAATACTTTAGAACCGAGCAAGCTTTCAATTTCTTTTCTCGCACGCATGCCGATTTGTTTAAGCATTTGACCTTGTTTACCAATGATAATGCCCTTTTGTGTACTTCTTTCGACAATAATTGTTGCATTGATAGTAAGTTTTTCTGTCTTAGGATTTTTTTCAATCCCTTCGATAACTACAGCAACCGAATGCGGCACTTCTTCCCTAGTTAATTGTAAAACTTGTTCACGAATTAGTTCGGAAATGATGAACCGTTCTGGGTGATCCGTAATTTGGTCTTTTGGATAATACATAGGTCCGATTTCTAAATTAGCGTTCGTTTGCTCTAATAAATTAGGCACGTTATTCCCTTGAAGTGCTGAGATAGGGATGATTTCTTCAAAATCCATCAACTCACGGTACTGTTCAATCAATTTGAATAAATCTTCTGGTGCAATTAAATCAATTTTATTAATTAAAAGAAAAACAGGTGTTTGCACGTTTTTAAGTTTTTCAATGATAAATTCATCACCGCGACCAAATCCAGTAGATGCGTCGATTACAAAATAAATTAAGTCTACTTCTTGGAATGTGTTTAATGCGATTTTTACCATGAAATCGCCTAATTTATGTTTTGGTTTATGTATTCCTGGTGTATCGATGAAAATAATCTGTGATTCATCAGTTGTGTAAACGCCTTGTACTTTATTTCTCGTAGTTTGGGCTTTATCACTCATGATTGCAATTTTTTGACCGATAATATGATTTAATAAAGTTGATTTCCCAACATTAGGTCGCCCAACTATAGCTACAAATCCTGATTTAAATGGTTCGCTCATAACATATCCTCCGATGTGAATGCGCCTGGTAAAAGTTCTTTCACTGTTACCGTCGCTGTTTTTCCTGTTAAGTTTGTTAAAATTACTGGCATATCTGGTGCGCAAAACTCGCTAATGACTTGTCTGCATGCCCCGCACGGCGAAACCGGGCCATCTGTATCGGCTACGACAACCAGTTGTTTAAAATCGCGTTTTCCTTCTGATACAGCTTTAAAAATAGCTGTTCGCTCTGCACAGTTGGTTAAGCCAAATGATGCATTTTCGATATTACAACCAAGTACGACTTCATCATCCGTCGTAACAAGAGCTGCTCCTACTGGAAATTTTGAGTAAGGAACATACGCAAATTCTCTTGCTTGTTTAGCGAGTGAGATAAAATTATTTTCTTTCATTTACCAAGTCACAATCCCTTCTTTTTATAAAAACATCTGGCAAAAGTATGGTATGAATATAATTAGTCCGATAAAACTTGCAACAAATGCGGCTAATAATACCGCACCTGCAGCTACATCTTTCGCTTTCTTCGCTTCATCAATATACTGTTCTGTTGCTACATCTACCGCTCGTTCAATCGCTGTATTAACCATTTCTAGTATTAACACGCCAAAAATAGATAGGATTAATAACGTCCACTCTGATTTAGTGACATGGAAGAAAAAGCCGCAAATAACAACAGCGAGAGCCGCAAATGTATGGAACCGCATATTTCGTTCTTCTAAAAAAGCCGTTTTTAACCCAGTAAAAGCATGATGAAAAGATTCTGCATAATTTTTACTGCGCTTGTATTTTCTATCTTTCAAGTCCATAAGCATCCAACACTTCTTTTTGTAAGCCGAACATTACTTTTTCTTCGTCAGGCTCCATATGATCATACCCAAGCAAGTGCAGCAATCCATGAACTGCTAAGAAACCTAATTCTCTTGCTTTTGTATGTCCGTAATCTTTTGCTTGTTCTTCTGCTTTTTCAGTGGAGATAATAATATCACCAAGCATGCGAGGTGTTTCAAGGTCAAACTCGCCCCAATCAATTTCTGTTTCCCCGTCGCCCATTTCTTCAAGCGCAAAGGAAATAACATCCGTTGCTTGATCTTTGTCACGGTATTCCCGGTTAATTTCACGAATACCTTCATTTGTTGTAAAAGTGAGTGAAAGTTCTGTTCCTTGCTCGATTTTTAAATAACCAGCAGCAAATTGCAGAATATTTTCCACTAGTTCTTTATCTTCGTCAGGTAGCTTGCTTGTTTCATCCAGTAAATCAATCTCTAAGACCGTCATCTTGTGTCCCCCCTATTTCAATCTTTGTCATCAGGATATTGAATTCGTTGATGATATATTCCATTTAATGTGGCGATTAATGTGTCACGAATGATTCTAATTTCTTTAATCGTAATATCACATTCTGTAAACTGCCCATCTAGGAAGCGATCTTTAATGATTCCATCAATAATTTCTGTTATTTTTGCCATCGTTGGTTCTGTAGAAGAACGAACCGCAGCTTCCACGCTATCAGAAATATTAATAATCGCAATTTCTTTTGTTTGTGGTTTTGGTCCGCTATAACGATAATCGGCTTCTTTTACATCTGGATTTGTCTCTTTTGCTTTAAAATAGAAGTATTTAAGCAATGTTGTTCCATGATGTTGTAGCGCGATATCGATAATTGGTTGTGGCATATGATTTTCTTTTAAAATCTCTGCGCCATCTTTTGTATGCGAGAGAATTATATCACGACTTTGTTCTGGTGTCAGCCTATCGTGCGGATTAATTCCTTGTAATTGATTTTCTACAAAATATGGTGGTCTTAACGTTTTACCAATATCGTGATAAAAACAACCAACACGAACAAGCAAACTGTTTGCGCCAATTTTATCGGCACAGGCTTCGGCTAAATTGGCTACCATCATACTATGATGATATGTTCCAGGCGCTTTCATTAGTATTTTTTTCAGTAATGGATGGTTTGGATTGGCAAGTTCAACTAAACGGCTCGTAGTTAATAAACCGAAAATCGTTTCAAATAACGGAATAACTCCCACGCCAAGAATAAATGCACCAAACCCACCTAAAAAAGCGTAACCGATTGCCATTAAAGTAGAAACTTGTAATAGCGTACTGTTGTTTATGAATAACAATAGTAACACATAAACCATATTTATGATGCCAACCATAAATCCTGAAAACATAATGGCCGAACGTCTACTGTAATCTCGCAAAGCTACTACGCTCGTCGCACCACTCAGTAGGATAAAGACAGTTATACCGCTGTTGGCGTCATTTTGAAAGGTTAATAAGCTTGTTACAGCGATAAAAATGACACTCAAAAAGGCATATTTCTCGTTAAGTAATATTTTTAGTATCATTGGCGCAAATGCTGCTGGGAATAAGAAAGCAATATTGCTGATATTTTGTGTTTCTAAGAATAAAATAATTAACAACATAAATAGCGAAACAACATATACAGAAGAAAAAATCAACATCGTTTGCATTTTTTTCGCTTTAGGTTGCGTCTGTTTTTTCGTGTAAAGGAACAAGATTGCTGCTAGTGCAATAATGAAAATCGCAAAACCGGCATATTGTTTTACAGGCATTTTTTGATCGAGTAAATGCAGCATTTTTAGCTGGCGATAGGTTTCTCTATCAACGATTTGGCCTTCTTGTACAATAACTTGTCCTTGTAAAATTTTCACAGGAACAACAGATTGTGCCGCTTCTTTGCGTCTGGCATCGGTTTGCTCTTCATTATAAATTTCGTTAGGTACGATTGCATAAGAAACTAATACTTTCGATACGTTTTTGTAATAAGAAGGTATAGCAGATAGTTCAATATCATCGCGTGCTCTAATTTTGACGGAATTTAGATTTTCATCACGGATTTTATTTTCCATGGTTTTAGCCACTTCAGTTGTTACAACATCTTCCATAATGTTAAAATCTTTATTTTTCGCTTCGATTAAAGTAGTAAGCACTTCATCGGATATGTTAGAAGTTATTTTTTCGGATACATTGTTTGATAATTTGTCTTTTAAGTTTTTTAGTTTCGTTTCTGTTGTCGTTGGTGCGGGAGCTGGTTTATCCTCTTTTTTTGCTTTTTCTTTGTTTTTTGTGTCGTTATCTTCGGCCTCTGCATTTACTTCATTTACATAGGCGAATACACTTTGGATAAGGGCTACTCGATTTTGACCAGTTTCGCGATTGTAGACATAGACATCTTCTACGGCATCGCTTGCTTTGGTCCGTTCTTCTTTCGTTTTTTGTGTATCTTCTACTGTTTGCGGCGAACGAATCGTTTTTTCAGCGACTTGGAATAATTTGACATTGTATGATTCCGGTTTCGTCATTTGGCAAACGAGAAAATACGCTATAACAGCAAAACAAACAAGGAGCAGCGGAAAAAGGTATTTCTTTCCACTTTCGATGTACCAATTTCTCCATTTCTTGGGTAGTTTCACATCTTAGTCTCCTTTCTAATTTTGTTTCCCTTCGTAAGCTTTAATTATTTCAGCAACTAATGGGTGTCTGACTACATCATGATGTTCAAAATAAACAAAACCGATATCTTTGACGTCTTTTAAAACTTGTTCTGCGTTTACTAGGCCACTGGTTGCGCCTTTTGGTAAGTCAATTTGCGTCATATCGCCATTGACAATCATTTTAGAATCATAGCCAAGGCGTGTTAAAAACATTTTCATTTGTGCGATGGTCGTATTTTGTGCTTCATCCAAGATAACAAAGGCATGATCTAACGTGCGTCCCCTCATATAAGCCAGAGGAGCTATTTCAATGACGCCGCGGTCCATTAACCTTGTTGTATGCTCTGTGCCGAAAATATCGTATAGCGCATCGTATACAGGTCGTAAATAAGGATCTACTTTTTCTTTTAGGTCTCCTGGTAGAAATCCTAAGCTTTCGCCAGCTTCAACGGCAGGTCTTGTTAAGATGATTTTGCTGACATTTCCTTTTTTCCATGCGTCTACTGCCATAACCACTGCAAGATATGTTTTACCAGTACCAGCTGGGCCGACGCCGAAAACGATATCATGTTTTTTGATCATTTGAATATAGGTTCTTTGTCCGAATGTTTTAGGGCGAATAGGCATCCCTTTGGCATTCTTCGTAATTTCTTCTTCAAATAATGTGTGGAAGTAGATTAATGTGCCGTTTCTTTGCATTTTTACTGCTTGGGCAATGTCGCGACCATCAATATGAATGCCTCGTTTTACAGTTAGAATAAGTTCATTTAAAACGGCTGTCGTATGCTGTACAGGTTCTTCTTCTCCTGTGATGGATAATGATTCTCCCCGTGTAATAATTTTTACTTGAAGTAATTCTTCTAAAAGTTCGATATTCTTATTATTATTGCCGAATAAATCTTGAATATTTGTGTCATCAGATAATTCGACTACTTCATTAAATTCATTTAGCATTGGCTAACCCCTTCACCTGTTATAAGTGCCTTGATTAGTTATATTATACACGAAATTGCCTTGCTTGAAAAACGAAGCGATAGCAACTACGCAAATCGAGTAAAAATAAGCATAAAAAAACAGGATTTCCTCCATAAAATACGAAGGAACCCTGTTTCTTAATGTTTCAAAACTAGTTTGAATTAGTTTATGAAAGATATTTTTTTACGAATTGGTTAACAGCACCGCCGTCAGCTTTGCCTTTTACTTTAGGCATAATTGCGGACATTACTTTGCCGAAATCAGCTTTACTAGATGCGCCAACTTCTTCGATAGTTGCTTTCACAATATTCTCAAGCTCTTCAGGAGTCAATTGTTTTGGCGCGTAGTCCTCAACAATGACAATCTCGGAACGGACTTTATCAGAAAGGTCGCTACGTCCAGCTTTGTCAAACTCTGCTAGAGAATCTCTGCGTTGTTTGAGTTCGCGGGAAATCACGGTTACTTCATCATCCGGAGTAAGATCTTTCACACCTTGGTGAATTGCTTCGTTTTGTAAAGCTGCTTTTAACATACGAATAACGGAAAGTTTTTCTTTCTCTTTATCGCGCATCGCTTGTTTCATATCTTCATTTAACTTGTCAAGCAGTGTCAACGAAATCATCGCCTTTTAATTAGAATTTGCGTTTTCTTGCTGCTTCGGATTTTTTCTTACGTTTTACGCTTGGTTTTTCATAAAATTCGCGCTTTCTGGATTCTTGCAAAGTTCCACTTTTGGAAACAGTACGTTTAAAGCGACGAAGAGCATCTTCAAGCGATTCGTTTTTACGAACTACTGTTTTTGACATCTCTCTTTCCCTCCCTCCGGCACTTACATGCACTCACTTAAATCCTTCATTTAAGTTCCAGAATAGGACATAACGGAAAATAAATTATGAATTATTCTGAAGTAATGCAGATAAGCATTCACTCATTAAAAATTATATACGAAACATCGGGCATCGTCAACATGAAATCGTTAACTTTCGCATAAAACTTTGAAATGTTATTCGTTTTTACTTTTATAAAGGTCAAAATAGAACGAAGCGGCGGATAAAACATAGAGTGGAGCAGTTTCCGTTCTTAAAATTCTTGGGCCGAGTCCAGCGAGTTTTGCATTCACTTCTTGAAGGAGAACTAGCTCTTTTTCGCTAATACCGCCTTCTGGTCCGAAAATACATAAAACAGACTGTCCAGGCTTGATTGTTTGGAATAAACTGGCAAGCGCGCTGTCCTCGCCTTCTCTGGCACTTTCTTCATATGCTGCAATCACATAGTCATAATGCACATGGTCGAACATTAATTCTTTAAAGCTGGCAGCATAATGCACTTCTGGTATAATCGTCCGATGTGATTGTTCGGCTGCTTCTTGCGCGATTTTTTGCAGACGTTCGATTTTTTTGATGACTTTTTTATCATCCCATTTCACTACAGAACGTTCTGCTTTGAAAGGAATAAATTTATGCGCGCCTAGTTCGGTGGCTTTTTGGATGATCAGTTCTAGTTTATCACCTTTCGGGAGGCCACTCGCAATTGTGATTTCAATTGGTAACTCCGTATTTTCCTCCAACCATTTAACGAGATTTAATAGCACTTCCTCGTCATTAATGGCAGTTATCGCGGCGATACACGTTTTTTTACTTGGGAAAGCGATAAAAACTTGATCGGATTCTTTCATTCGCATGACACGAATCATATGATGAAAATTTTCTCCTGTTATGCTGATTGTATCGTTATCGTTTTCGAGTTCGTTTGTTACGAAATAACGTTGCATTTATTCCACTCCTCGTTTGGAAATAATCGCAACCCAGTCCCCTTGTTGCTCGATTTTTTCGATAATAAGTCCAGCATTTTTCAGCGCTTCTTCTACTACTTTTGCTTTATCTTTAATAATTCCGGAAGCGATGAAAATCCCGCCCGGTTTCAGTGCCGCATAAACATCTTCAGGGAAAAGTAAAATAACTTCGGCTAAAATGTTTGCGACTACGATATCAACGTTTGTTTTATTGATATCTTGAAGTAGATTGTTTTGTTTCACGGTAATGATATGTTCTGTTTTGTTCAGCTGAATATTTTCTTCGGCTGCACGAGTGGCAATTTCGTCGAGATCCGTTGCTAAGATAGACTTAGCACCTAATTTGGCACTGGCAATACTTAATACGCCTGAGCCGGTTCCGACATCAATAATATCGTCCCCTGGTTGCAAATAGTCACTTAAAGCGCGAATACATAGTTGGGTAGTCGGGTGGGTTCCTGTACCAAAAGCCATTCCTGGATCCAGTTCAATGATTATTTCGTTCGCGGATGCTTCGTAGGTTTCCCAGCTAGGCACGATTGTAATTCTGTCGGTGATTTGAACCGGATGATAGTATTTTTTCCAAGCAGTAGCCCATTCTTCGTCGTCTACATCATTTACAACAAATTGAAATTTACCTAATGGGATATCAAAAGTTGTGAGGTTTTTCAAGGTTTGTTCGATTTCTGGGATTTGCTCTACGAATTCAGATGTTTTTAAGAAATAAGCTTTAATGATTACGCCTTCTTTTGGATAATCTTCGCGTTTAAGCGCGTAAATTTCACCAAATTTATCTTCGCGTTCACGCAAAAAGTCAGCTACATCTTCAATTGATACGCCGGCTGCGCCAAATTCTGTTAAAACATTTGCCACTGGCTCTACTGCTTCGTTTGTTGTATGGACTTCTACTTCTGACCATTCCATTTTTTAACACTCCTTTAGTATGTAGAAAAGGTCGATGGTTGCTTCTCGCACAACTATCGACCTCTACGTTCATCAATCGCCTTTAAAAGCTCGTTTCATTTTGTCAAAAAATCCGGATGTTTGCTCATCTACTTTGTCTCCTGTAGTGGAAGCAAATTCGCGTAAGATTTCTTTTTGTTTATCATCTAGTTTTTTCGGAACGATTACTTTGACGATGACGTGTTGATCACCTGTTCCGTTGCCACGAAGATGCGGAACGCCTTTGCCACGTAAGCGGAAAGTTGTTCCTGTTTGAGTACCACTCGGAATTTTCAAGCGAACTTTACCGTGAACAGTTGGAACGTCAATTTCGTCGCCTAAAGTTGCTTGTACGAATGTGATTGGGACTTCTACATAAATATCATCTGCTTCACGTTCGAAAAATTCATCTGGAATAACGACAAATACAACATATAAATCGCCGTTAGGTCCGCCGTTAATGCCTGCTTCCCCTTCGCCAGATACGCGCATTTGTTGACCGTCATTGACACCAGCTGGCACTTTGACTTTGATTTTTTTCGTTTTTGTTACGCGGCCTTTACCGTGACATGTGGCACATTTTTCTTTGATTTCTTTACCAGTACCATTACAGTATTGACATGTGCGTTTATTAACTACGCGGCCGAATGGGGTATTTTGTTCCACGTTAATAGAACCTTTACCGCCACAATGGCTACATTTTTCAGGTGTAGTTCCTGGTTTTGCCCCGGAACCGTGACATGTATCACAGTTTTCTTCGCGAGGGATTTCGATTTCGGCATCTTTACCAAAAACAGCTTCTTTGAATTTAAGACGCATCGTATATTGTAAATCGCTACCTTGTCTTGGGGCATTTGGATCTTGTTGACGTCCGCCACCACCGAAGAACGTGTCAAAGATATCTTCAAATCCGGAGAAGCCTCCGCCACCAAAGCCACCACCAGCACCGCCGCCGAAGCCTTGGTTTGGATCTACATGTCCGTATTGGTCATATTGTGCACGTTTTTGTGGGTCACTTAATGCTTCATAAGCCTCTGATATTTCTTTGAATTTCTCATCAGCGCCTGCTTCTTTATTTATGTCCGGATGATACTGTTTGGACAGTTTCCGGTAAGCTTTTTTTATTTCGTCCGCTGAGGCGCTTTTGGAAATACCAAGCACTTCATAGTAATCTCGTTTTGCCATCCGCCATCACTCCTGTCCATGATAGATTTTTATAGTCCTAACGTATTGTAACATTTGAAAGAGATGTTGTAAAAACTTTATTTCAGATAAAAAGCCAAAGCCACAGTAGACTTTGACTCATTATCCTTACCTGTTAAAAAGATTATTTGTTTTCTTTGTCGTCGTCATTTACTTCTTCAAATTCAGCGTCTACGATGTCGTCATTTTGAGGAGCTTCTTGACCTTCTGCGCCGCCTGCTGCTTGTTGTTCTGCTGCAGCTTGTTCGTATAATTTAACAGATAGGTTTTGAACGATTTCGTTTAAGCTTTCTGTTTTTTCTTTAATTGCATCGAAATCTTCGCCTTTAAGCGCTTCTTGTAATTCGTCGCGAGCTGCTTCTGCTTTTTTCACTTCTTCTTCGTCTACTTTTCCTTCTAGATCTTTCAATGTTTTATCAACAGTGAATACTAGTTGGTCAGCGTTGTTGCGAAGTTCTGCGTTTTCTTTGTTCTTTTTATCTTCTTCCGCATTTGCTTCTGCGTCTTGAACCATTTTTTCGATTTCTTCGTCTGTTAAACCTGAAGAAGATTTAATAACGATGTTTTGTTCTTTACCAGTTCCAAGGTCTTTCGCACGAACTGTTACGATACCATTTTTGTCGATATCAAATGATACTTCGATTTGTGGAATACCACGTGGTGCTGCTGGGATATCCGCTAATTGGAAACGACCTAATGTTTTGTTGTCTTTTGCCATTGGGCGCTCACCTTGAAGCACATGAATATCTACGGCTGGTTGATTGTCAGCTGCTGTAGAGAATGTTTGAGATTTAGATGTTGGAATCGTTGTATTACGTTCGATAAGTGTAGTCATAACGCCACCCATTGTTTCAATACCAAGGGATAATGGAGTTACGTCAAGTAGTACAACGTCTTTTACATCACCAGTGATTACGCCACCTTGAATTGCAGCACCCATTGCTACAACTTCATCTGGGTTTACACCTTTATGAGGTTCTTTGCCTAATTCTTTTTTGATTGTTTCTTGAACTGCAGGAATACGAGTAGATCCACCAACTAAAATAACTTGGTCAATATCGCTTGCAGAAAGGTTTGCATCTTTTAATGCTTGACGAGTTGGCGCAATTGTACGTTCAACTAAGTCATGAGTTAATTCATCAAATTTAGCACGAGTAAGTGTTACTTCTAAGTGAAGTGGACCAGCTTCTCCGGCTGTGATAAATGGTAAAGAGATTTGTGTGCTTGTTACGCCAGAAAGATCTTTTTTCGCTTTTTCAGCTGCATCTTTCAAACGTTGAAGCGCCATTTTGTCTTGGCTTAAATCAATGCCATTGTCTTTTTTGAATTCAGCTACTAGATAGTCAATGATTTTTTTGTCAAAGTCATCTCCACCTAGTTCGTTGTCGCCGGCAGTAGAATGTACTTCAAATACGCCGTCACCTAGTTCAAGGATAGATACGTCAAAAGTACCGCCACCAAGGTCAAATACTAGGATTGTTTGGTCTGTTTCTGTTTTATCCATACCGTAAGCAAGTGCTGCCGCTGTTGGTTCATTAATGATACGTTCTACTTCAAGTCCAGCGATTTTACCAGCGTCTTTTGTTGCTTGACGTTGTGCATCGTTGAAATAAGCTGGAACTGTGATAACTGCTTTATCTACAGTTTCACCAAGGTAGTCTTCTGCATAGCTTTTTAGGTATTGCAAAATGATTGCACTGATTTCTTGTGGAGAGTAGTCTTTTCCTTCTACTGCTTCTTTATAGTTAGTACCCATGTGACGTTTAATAGAACTTACTGTGTTTGGATTTGTGATAGCAGCACGTTTCGCTACTTCACCTACTTGGCGTTCGCCGTTTTTGAAACCAACTACGGAAGGTGTTGTACGTGCGCCTTCTGGGTTAGGGATGATTTTAGCTTCTCCGCCTTCTAATACTGCTACTGCAGAGTTTGTTGTTCCTAAGTCAATACCGATAATTTTGCTCATTGTTATTTCCTCCTGTTATTCAGTAATTATTTTTTATTGATTTACTTTTACCATTGATGGGCGAATAACCCGATCTTTTAATTTATAACCTTTTTGAAGTTCGGCAGTGATTTCGTTGCTTTCTGCATTTTCATCACTGTCTTGCATAACGGCTTGATGGAAATTCGGGTCGAATTGTTCGCCGACAGCCGGAATTACTTCAATGCCTTCTTTTTCAAAAGCAACAAGAATTTGGTTGTATACCATTTCCATTCCTTTTAAAATTTGCTTCACTTCTTCTTGGTCAGAACTCGTTGCAAGTGCTTTTTCAAAACTATCTAGTGCAGGCAGTAAATCTTGCGCTAGGCTTTGCGAACGATATTTCTGGCTAGCATCACGGTCTGCGATATGTCGTTTTTTGACGTTTTCGAAGTCCGCTTGCATACGAAGATAGCGATTTTCCACTTCATCAAGTTTGTTTTCAAGTTCTAAAATCTTCGTTTGTTCCTCGGTTAAAGCATCAGCCGTAGCTTCTTCTTCAACAGTTTCTTCTGATTCATCTAAAATGTTTAATTCTTCTTGTTCGATTTCATCAGCTAGTCTTTCTTTTTTGTTCTTTTTCTCAGACACTTTAGCCACCTCCTGAAAAAACTTGTGCTTTTTCAGCCTTCCTAATTTTGGTTATCACGATAAAGTTTGGTTAACACATCGGTTAAATCTCGGCTCATTACATCAACAAGTCCCATCATTCTGCTATATTCCATTCTTGTTGGGCCTAAGAGTACGATACCGCCAACGCGTTCGCCAGCAATATTATACGTCGCTGTAATGATACTACAATCTTCCATTAGACTATTATTGTTTTCTCGACCAATCTTAACTTGAAGGCCATCGGGAATATCCCTAAACAATTCATACACATCTTGTTCTTCTTCCATCAAATGAAGCATCTCACGGACTTTATTAATATCATGAAATTCTGGTTGGTTGAGGATATTCGTTTTTCCGCCAAAATACACTTTTTGTTGACTTGCTTGAGCAAAAGAATCGGAAAATACATGCATAAAGCTTTCATAGTTTCTGACATGCTTGCCGAGTAGTTCTTTTACTTCCATTGGTATTTGTACTTTTAAATCATCAAGCGAAAGTCCAATCAATCGTTCATTTAAAATGTTGACCATTCGTTCAATATCGGAAAGCGTGGAGCCCTCAGGTATTGTCACAAGATGATTATCAACATGCCCTTGATCGGTAATTAAAATGAGCATTGCTTGAAAATTATTAATTGGTACAAATCTAAAGCCACTTAAATGATTTTTCGTCGCTTCAGGACCAAGCAAGATGGACGTGTAATTGGTTAAATCGGATAACATTAAAGCTGAATTTTGGATAAGTCCTTCCATTTCATAATAATTCTCTGAAAAGAAAGAACGAATCATTTGCCTGTCGGATTTATCGAGCTTTTTGGGCTGGAGTAAATAATCGACATAGAAGCGATACCCTTTCTCAGATGGAACTCGTCCGGATGAAGAATGCGTCTTTTCAATAAAGCCGTATTCCTCGAGGACACCCATCTCATTACGGATAGTCGCGGAACTATAAGGCAAACCTTTTTCCTTCAGCAAATTCTTTGATCCAACCGGCTGAATAGTCCAAGTGAAATGATCGATGATGGCACGGAAAATCAAAAGTTGTCTTTCTGTTAACATAGCAATCACCTCTTTTAGCACTCCATAACGTCAAGTGCTAAATACAAGTATAAATTTACCAAACAATTCCACCTTAGTCAACCGAAAACACTCGATTTCAGACTAAAGTAGGATTGTTTGGTCAAAAAAGGTCAAATGATGCGGTTTTAAAGAAATTCTTGGAAAACGTTATTCCCTAAAAATCTTCCGCTTCTTGTAAGCGCCACATTTTCTTCGTTATTTTCGAGCCAGCCTTTAGCCATTGTTTTTTGAATGGCATGGGCAAAAGTAGTATCTAAATCTTGGCCGAATTTTTGTTTGAAGTGGCTTTTATTTACACCGTCCACTTTTCGCAGTCCTAAAAACATTTCTTCTTCCATTTTTTCTTTTAGCGTAAGTTCTTTTTGTTGGAACGTTGGTAGTTTATTTTCTTGTAAGGGTTCCATGTATTTTTTGATTGGTCCAAAATTGCTGTATCGTGTGTTGCCTACATAACCATGTGCTCCGGCGCCGAATCCGTAATAATGTTCGTTGCTCCAGTAAGTAATATTGTGTTTACTTTGGAAGCCTTCTTTGGCAAAATTACTAATTTCATATTGTTTGCGGCCGTGCTTTTCCATTTCGTTCAGCAGTAAATCGTACATATTTGCTTCGGCGTCTTGGCCGGGAAGGAAAAGTTTTCCTTTTTGCATGAGGTTGTAGAAAATCGTTTTTGGTTCGATGATCAGTGAGTATGCGGAATAATGGGGTAAATCCAAATCAAGTGCTTGTTTTAATGTGTCTTGGAAATCCGCTTCTGTTTGGCCTGGTAAGCTAAAGATTAAATCGATACTCACATTTTCGAAGCCGATTTTGCGCATATTTTCAACGGATTGATAGACGTCTTTCACGGTATGAATACGGCCGATTTTTTTGAGTAGCTCGTTGTTGAAGCTTTGAACGCCCATACTAATACGGTTGACTCCATGATCTTGCATTGCTTGTAATTTGGATAGCGAGAGATCCCCCGGGTTTGCTTCGAAGGAAAATTCGATATCTTTTTTGAGTGGTAATATTTCTTGGATAGCTGTGCAAAGCCTAGCAATTTGTGCTTCGTTTAAGGTCGTAGGTGTTCCTCCGCCAACAAAAACCGTGTCGACTGGTGCGATTGGTCCTTTTGCGGCTGTGAGTTTCATTTCTTTTATTAGTAAATCTACGTATTCGTCGACAGGTTGTCCTTCTAAGAATACTTTATTGAAATCGCAGTAATAGCAAATATGTTCGCAAAACGGAATATGGATGTATACCGCTGAACGCTCATTACTCGATTGGTTCGTATTTATCATTTTCATCAATTCCTTGCACTTAAAATTTGCTTCGTTGTCCATTAGTCAGTTTAACATATTTTTAAGTGCTTATGTGCTGGATTCGCTTTTAATCTAGTAAACCGTACTTCGCCAAACTATCAACTGCCTCTAAGACAGCTTCTTCTTTGGTAGAAATTGGCGTCCAACCTAACATATTTTTTGCTTTTGCGTTACTTATTTGGCGATTCATATTAATCATTAGCTCGCCTTCTTTGGCATGTTTGTTAAATAAGGCAGCTGCTCTAATAGCAGCATTCGGTAAAGTTTTTTGCGGCATTTTAGAAATGAGTTCGGGACGCTCTTGGCGCAGTAAGTGAGCGATATCTTCCATACTGATTTCTCCGTCTGCAGATGCGATAAATCGTTCGCCGTTTGCTTCTTTAGTAATCATTGCGCGGATGTGTAAATCAGCTACATCTCTTGCATCTACTACATTCAATGGGATATTTATGACACGCTTCATGGAGCCGTTCAATAGATTTTTGAGTAAATCAAAGCTTCCGGATACATGGCTACTTTGCGATGGGCCAAAAATGGCTACTGGATTAATCGTCGCAAATTCTAATTCTGTTTCGTTCTCCATAAATTTCCAAGCTTCTTTTTCTGCGATTAGTTTCGATTTTTCATAGGTCGATAATCCTTTAGCAAACTCATCGGTCCAAAATTCTTCTGTTGTGATGCTCGTTTTGTCTGCGTTACTAAAACCAATTGCGCCAAAATTAGAGGTCATAACTACTCGTTTTACTTTGGCCGCTTTGGCTGCTTTTAAAATTCGCGTGATCCCATCTATTGCTGGGCGGATTAATTCATCTTCGTTTTTAAATTTACCGAAAAATACTGGTGATGCGACACTCAGCACATATTCGCAGTCGAGCATAGCTTCTTTCCAACCTGCATCTTTGGATAAATCAAGTTCAACAAAGGATAGTTGCGTAAAATCTGTTATTCCATTATTTTTCAGTATTTCGATGATAGTGTCTTTACTTTTTAAAGAACGGACTGTTGTTTTGACATGGTAGCCTTTTTGCAATAATTGAAAGATAATATGCATTCCTAAAAATCCAGTTCCGCCAGTTACTAATACGTTGTTTTTCATCATAAATTCCTCCGATAATATTAAATTTTGCTTATTTGTTTTATTAACTTTATACTTACTCTAAACCCTAGAGTATGGTATAGGGCAAGTAAATTAATTATTGGAGGAAAAAATGACTTATTCTATTAAAGAGGTATCCAAAATATTTAATTTGTCGATTTATACATTGCGTTACTATGATAAACAAGGTTTGCTACCGTTTGTTTCTAAAAATCAGTCTGGATACCGCGAATTTACGGAATCAGATTTGAAATTAATTCATACAATTTGTTGTTTGAAAAATACGGGAATGCCACTAAAGCAAATCCGCACGTATATTGATTGTGTTATGGAGGGGCCTGTTTCTATTGAAACGCGGAAACAGTTACTTTTAGATCATCGGACAGTTGTTTTGAAAAGCTTAGCGGATTTAACGGAAAATCTAAAAGAAGTGGATGTGAAAATAGCGAAGTATTCCTCCCCTGATGCTGTAGAAGTTATTACCGCTGAGCGAAATTATGTCAGCATGGAGAAGAAAAGTCATGATTTAATTTATCCTTATCATATATAAAAAAAGTTGTGCCATGAACGTATTTGTTCATAGCACAACTTTTTTATTATTTCGATTCATCCATTTTCAAGATTGCCATGAAGGCCTCTTGTGGAACTTCAACGGAACCGATTTGTTTCATCCGTTTTTTACCTTCTTTTTGTTTCTCTAGGAGTTTCCGTTTACGAGATACGTCCCCACCATAACATTTTGCAAGTACGTTTTTACGCAGTGCTTTAATAGTAGAACGAGAAACAATTTTTGTTGCAATTGCTGCTTGGATTGGTACTTCAAACTGTTGTCTTGGAATAAGTTCTTTTAATTTTTCAACGATAATTTTACCACGCTCGTAAGCAAAATCACGATGAACGATAAAGCTTAATGCATCTACTTTTTCGGCATTTAAAAGAATATCCATTTTCACAAGTTTAGAAGCTTTATAGCCAATTAATTCATAATCAAACGACGCATAACCTTTTGTAGATGATTTTAATTGATCGAAAAAGTCGTAAACAATTTCCGATAAAGGAATTTCGTACACAATACTTACTCGGATATCATCTAAATACTCCATCGTAATGAAGTTTCCGCGTTTATTTTGTGCTAGTTCCATAACTGCTCCAACGTAATCATTCGGTACCATGACTGTTGCTTTTACGTATGGCTCTTCCACGCTTTCAATTACACCAGGTTCTGGCATTTCAGCAGGATTATCAACCACGATGTTTGAACCATCTGTTAAGTTTACATGGTAGATAACGCTTGGAGCAGTAGTGATTAAATCAATGTTAAATTCACGTTCAATCCGCTCTTGAATGATTTCCATGTGTAGTAATCCTAGGAAACCACAACGGAAACCGAAACCTAATGCTTGAGAAGTTTCTGCTTCAAATTGAAGAGCCGAGTCATTTAGCTCCAGTTTTTCTAAAGCATCACGCAGGTCATTGTATTTAGAGGAATCAATTGGATAAAGACCGCAATAAACCATTGGATTTAATTTACGGTAACCATCCAGTGCTTCTTCGGCTGGATTATTTGCAAGCGTGATTGTATCACCTACTCGCGTATCACCAACATTTTTGATAGCAGCTGTTAAGTATCCAACATCACCAACAAGTAATTCGTCGCGCGGTGTTGCCTTCGGAGAGAAAACGCCCACTTCTGTTACTTCGAATTCTTTACCATTCGACATCATTTTAATTCTGTCACCAGCTTTCACAACGCCGTCCATGATACGAATATTGGCAATAACGCCACGGTACGCATCAAAAACAGAATCAAAAATTAGTGCTTTCAGTGGTTTATTTACATCTCCGGAAGGTTCTGGTACTTTTTCAACGATTTGTTCAAGAATGTCTTCAATACCGATACCTGATTTCGCAGAAGCAAGTACAGCCTCAGACGCATCTAAGCCAATAACATCTTCAATTTCTTCACGGACTCTTTCTGGGTCGGCTGCTGGTAAATCGATTTTATTAATGACAGGCAAAATTTCTAAATCATTATCAAGCGCTAAATAAACATTGGCAAGTGTTTGTGCTTCAATGCCTTGTGCAGCGTCTACTACTAGAATCGCTCCTTCACATGCAGCCAAACTTCTTGATACTTCATAGGTGAAATCGACATGCCCTGGTGTATCAATCAGATGGAAAATATATGTTTCTCCATCTTTTGCTTTATATTTTAATTGTACAGCATTTAATTTTATGGTTATCCCGCGTTCACGTTCTAAATCCATCGAATCTAGTAGCTGATTTTTCATTTCACGATGCGTTAAAGCACCTGTTTGTTCTAAAATCCGATCAGCGAGTGTAGATTTACCATGATCTATGTGCGCGATAATCGAAAAGTTTCTAATTTTCTTTTGTCTTGCATTCATTTCTTCTTTGTTCATTTCCCCAGCTCCTGATTAGAACTCATCGCATAAATCCGATGGCAAGCTATCCTTGATTATATCAGTAGAACGCTTAACATTCAATGACTTCTTTATTAAATACAGATAAATTTAAAATAAAATAGAAAGTATTATTGCAATATGGCTGTGATTTCGGTATAATAGCATTTGTTCTGATATAATTTAAAAAGGTATGTTATATGAAATAAATACTACCTCATTAGTTTGGACGGAGGTGAATGGAATGCCAAATATTAAATCTGCAATTAAACGTGTAAAAACTGCTGAAACTCGCAACAGCCGTAATGCATCTCAACGTTCTGCAATGCGTACTGCTATCAAGAAATTTGATGAAGCAGCTGCAAACAACGCGGACAACGCGAAAGATCTTTACGTAGAAGCATCAAAAAAATTAGATAGCGCTGTGAGCAAAGGATTGATTCACAAAAACAATGCTGCTCGCAACAAATCTCGCTTAGCTGCTAAATTAGCTAAATAATACCGAGTTCGGTATAAAACATCACACCTTGTGTGGTGTTTTTTGTTTGTAAAAATAGCTTTGTCGCTAAGGACAAAGCTATTTTTTATACTGACTTTTGACGATTATCCTGTAATTCAAATAAAAACCATTCGAGTTTCTGTTCTTTATCACCAAAACCTGTTTTCATTTCAAAATCTATTTCTGCTAATCGTTTTAAAGCCTGATTTAATTGTCGTTCTGAGAAATTCTTTGCTTGTTTAGATGCTAACTTTACGCGAAACGGATGCACCTTTAATTTAGTTGCAGCTTGTTGTTGTGAGTAGCCCTGTTGTTCTAGCAGCTTTAATTGGTTCAGCAATCGGAATTGACTAGAAATTAATGCTAGTATTTTAATAGGCTCCTCTTTTTGTTTTAATAAATCGTAATAAATTCGGAGTGCCCCACCGATATCCATGGCAATCATCTTATCTAGCAACAAGAAGATATTTTGCTCTAGTGAGCGAACGACTAAAGATTCTACATCTTGAACTGTAATTTCTTTAGTATCAAAACAATATAGCATTAATTTTTGTAATTCATTCATTGCTGTTGTTAACTGACCACTAGTTAATTCGATAAGTCGAGTTATGGCTGTTTGTGACATTTGCATGTGATTCTCGCTTATTTTTGCTTCAATCCATTTTTTTAGTTCATTTTCATTAGGGCGTTTCGCTTCTATAACTGTAGCCGTCTTTTTGAGTAATTTAGTCAGCTTTTTACGTTCATCCAGTTTTTCTACACGTGCCACAAAGCATAGCACAGAGTAGTCTACAGGCTCGTTGAGATATGCTTCTAATTTCGCAGTATCATGTTCTACTTTGTTTTTACTTTTTTCGGTCGTTAAAAAGAGCGGATTGTTTGCCATAACTAGACGTTTGTCACCAAAAAATGGCATGCTTTCTGCTTCTTGAACGACTGCTTCGATTGGCATTTCCTCTAAATCTAAATTGGCATAGTTAAACTCTACCTCTTCGCCATCTAAAATGTTATCTATCAAAAGTTGCTTCGTTTCGTTAATAATATAATCTTCTGTCCCAATGATTAAATACACTGGGGTTATTTTTTTGGAGCGTATTTGTTTCCATTCTGGCAGCATCTAATTCGCCTCGCTTCACTCTTATTTCTCTTTCTATGGTAAAACATGAAATAAGAGATAGCAAGTTTTATTTCAAAGTCGCTTCAAAGCCTTTTCCAAATGTATAAATTATTTCTCCTTGTAAGTCTGTTCGTAAAATCGTAGTCTCTGCAGCCTCTAGCGTTTTTAAAGTTTCTGCATGAGGGTGACCAAAACGATTTTTCACTCCACAAGAAATAATGGCAAAAGTTGGTTGGACTTGTTGCATAAATTCTTTGGATGTCGAAGTCTTGCTACCATGGTGTCCTACTTTTAGAATATCTGCTTTAACTGGTTGATCTAACAGTTTTTGTTCTCCATTTGCCTCTAAATCTCCGGTAAAAAGCCACACTTTATTATCCAATATCGCTTTCAAGACAATGGAGTCGTCGTTTCCCCCAACACCCGCTTGCGTTGGGTACAAGCATTCAAAACGATTTTCACCCACTTGCCAGTTCGCTCCCGCTAAAATAATTGTTTGCTTTACTTGCGGCATAGCATCAAGCGCTTCTTTCATGATCGCTTTATTTTCGGCTCCTTGCGCAAAAATAAGTTCTTTAATAGAAATATTTTTCGCTAAGTCATCGAGCCCTTCCATATGATCTGCGTCACTATGTGTAATGATTACTTTATCTAGACTACTAATTCCTTTAGATTTTAAAACTGGTGTAAGTGTACTCTCGCCAATTGTAAATGGCTTCCTCTTTTTCGCCCAATCTTCTTTCTCAAATGGAAGTTGTCCACCGGTATCAATTAAATAATTGCCTTTGTTATAAGGTAATTGAATTAAAATGCTATCCCCTTGCCCTACATCAACAAAACTAACTTTGCCAATAAAATTAAAACTGGAAATATAACAAAGCATACAAAAAAAGATAAAAATCCCTATCGGAAACTTTTTCTTTTGCCATTGATAAAAGAACAATAGGATTGTACCTATAATTAAAACAAGAATAATAGTATTCGGTCTTCCAGTCACAAGTGTTTGCCGCGGTATCTTTGCTAAAACATTGGTGAAGCTTTCGATAAATTGGATAAGAAACGTCAGCACGGATTCAGGAATAGCTGAGAGAACCGGGGAACACATAGATAATAAAAAGACACTTATACAACCGGGTAATATAATAATTGTAAAGATTGGAACATATAGCAAGTTGAAGAAAATCCCTACCCATGAAAAAGAGTAGAAATGATACATCATCACAACGGATGACATCATCGTTGAAACAAAGGAAATAGCGAGTGACTTAGTGAAGATATTCTGTTGCCTAGTTAATATTTGACATGAGGATAAAATAATGCCGAATGATACTGCATAGGAAAGCTGAAATCCCACTTCGTAAATGACATATGGTTGTAGCAAGAAAAATAGCACAAAAGATAAGCAAATAACCGAAAATGAACTCCATTTGGTAGCATATTTTTCTGATAGCAAAAGTAAGGCTGTCATTGTTGCTGCACGAATAACCGGCGGATTTGCTCCCGTGAGAATAATGTAAAAAGGTAAAAAAATAAGCAAGCAGAGTACGGCTCGCTCCCGTGTTATACCAAATTTCAATAATAAGAAATAGATAGCCCCCACTAACAAATTAACATGAAGTCCGGAGATAGCTAGTAGATGGACAACACCCATTTGTTGATAGGTTTCATACATTTCAGGCGAAAAACCATTTTTTTCACCAGTAATTAACGCGAGAAAGTAAGGATTTATTTTTGGAGAAATATTTTCAGTTATATGTGTTATTGTTTGTAAACGGATATTTTGAATGCGCATTAAGGTGGATGGTGAAACTTCATCTGAAATCGATAGTGAGCTTGCTTGAAGAACATAATGTATCCTTTGGCGTTTAAGATGTTCTTGGTAATTAAATTGATTTTGGTTACGATTGACTTGAGGTGTCTCTATATTTGCAGAGACAGAAATAAACTGTCCGTATTGTAGATTTTTTAATTGTTGTTGTTCTTCTTCCGTTGTGATTTTATAACTTAATTGGAATTTTTCTTTTTTACAGCGTGAGATAGCTTGAAAACTGTCACCATCAACCTTTAAATTATCTATTATTTGACAGTTTCCACTAAATTCAGTTGCTGTAAAGGAGGAAGTATTTGATTTTTCTACAATAAATAAAAAGCTATATATTAGGAGATAGATGAGGATAAAAAGAAGGATCATTTTGGATTTTTTAATAAAAGCGATTAAACCGAGCAAACAAATACATATGGGAACGAAAGAGCCTGCAAAAGTCGCACAAATAATAGCTAAAACAATCATAGCTAAATATCGCTCGATAACGTTCCCTCCTTATTTAGTTCAATTTTTCTGAGATGTTTTGGTACAGTTGCTCTGCTTTTTCTGGTTCAATATTTACTTCGACTGCTGCTTCTTTAACTAAAGTATGCATTTTTTCTTCGTTCCAATTATTTACTTGGAGAACAGATTCATCAAATTCTACTTTTTGTAATTCAACACCAGCAATCTTAAACAATTCTAAAGCGTACGAATGGTTTTTATAGTCTTTCGCGAAATAAACTTTCTTGATTCCTGCTTGGATAATTGATTTCGTACAAGCAAGACAAGGGAAATGCGTCACATATAATTCCGCATTATCTGTAGTGGCACCAAATTTGGCACATTGTAGGATGGCGTTCATTTCTGCATGTATAGTTCGGATACAGTGACCGTCTACAACGTAACAACCATGTTCTGCGCAGTGATCTCCACCAGCGATGGATCCATTATATCCGCCCGCAATAATACGTTTATCTCGAACTATTGTCGCACCTACCATTAGTCGTGTACAAGTGCTCCTTGATGATATTAGATGACTTTGCGCCATAAAAAACTGATCCCATGCGATCCTTTGCACATTAAAAACTCCCTTATGATTTGATAAATATTAGTATAGGTGTTCAGAAGGAAGTTCGTCAACCACTTTTATTAATTAACATCCAAAAATTCTTTTAACTTTTCAACTGTCTTTTCGCCTATGCCAGAAACATTCTTTAAATCTTCTATTGTTTGAAATAAGCCTTCTTTTTCGCGGTACTCTATAATGGCAGTTGCTTTTGAGTCGCCAATTCCTGGTACTTGTTGTAAATCTACTTTTGTTGCGCTATTAATATTGATTTTATCGGTTGTACTTGTTGTTTCTCCCGTATTTGATGCAGGTAAATCTGGTCCTTCCTCTCCTTTTTTGTAGACATAAATACTCATCTCATCTTTTAATTTTTCTGCTAAGTTTAATTTGCTGTTATCCGCCTCTTCTGTGAGCCCTCCTGCAATTTTCACCACATCTTGCACTCTAGCATCCGCTGGTAATTTATACACACCAGGTGTCCGCACGGCGCCTTTAATGTCAATGTATAGATGGTTTGGTGTCTTTACTTCTTCTTTAACCGGTTTTTCTTCTTTCGTCACTGTTTGTTTTGCCGATATTTCCTCTGTCTCTCCATTTGGCAAACAAATATATACTAATCCAGCACAAAGAATAGCAACGCCAATTAATAAATAATTTTTGTGTTTTTTCAGAAGCTCCATCATGTCTATCACCGCCTTAATATACTATTCGCCAAATCCGTTCAAATTCCTTTTTGCAAACGAAACGGAAAATTGCATAAAAAAAGAAAGTAATCTTGGAAAATTACTTTCTTGCCACGAAAAAGATTCTTTCGCTTGTATTCGTTGGTTTTTCGAGGCTAAAATCAGCGTAAACATCTATTTTCGTAAATCCAGCTTTTTTTAATACATTTTCATAAGTGGAGATTGGATAGGTTCGTTCTTTGTGTAATTCATCTACTCGATTATACGTATCATCTTCCCCTAAAATGTAAAAAGTTAGCTCATGTTCGACGGAATGCGGATACTCGCCAGGAAAAGAATTCCAAATGGTTGAAATCTCCTCATCGCTATCGCCGTAAGAATAATCTTTAAAGCCTTGCTCTATTTTATATACAGAATGCACATCAAATAAAAACAAGCCATTTGGTTCCAAATGTGTTGATACTGATTGAATTGTGTCCTCAAGCGCTTGTTCTGTTTCCAAATAATTAAGCGAATCACAGAAGCAGGTAATAACATCAAAAGTTTGATTTAAAGCTAATTTTGACATGTCTTGTTCTAAAATCGGCAAATTAATTTCAGCGGCTGCCACTTTTTCTTTGGCAACGGCCACCATTTCTTTCGATAAATCCACGCCAGTAACTTGATGACCTAAAAAGCTTAATCGTAGCGCAAACTCTGCAGTACCACAAGCTAAATCGAGTACTTTTTTCGGTGTTTCACCAATAAAATCTGCAGAAAATTCTACCCATTCATCATAAAGTTCAGAATCCATGAGCCTATCATAGAATCCTGGAAAATATTCATAACTCATTATTAATTTCTCCTTAAAAAAACAGACGAGAATATTCCCGCCTGTTCTGTTTGTTATTAAGAAACAAACGCCGCAGAAACGTCCACTAGTGGCGCGTCTCCCCATAGTTTTTCTAGATTATAGTAAGAACGCTCTTCTTTGTGGAATACATGGATAATGACATCGCCTAAGTCGATTAATACCCATTGTGCCGCATCAAAGCCTTCTAAACGTTTCACATCCACTTGGTTTTCTAAAGCTTTTTCTTTAATTTCACGAGCGATTGCTTGGACTTGTTTGTCTGAATTACCGTGGCAGATAACGAAATAATCCGCGAAACTTGATAACCCCTTCATGTCTAATGCTAAAATATCCTCTGCTCTTTTATCGTCTGCTGCCTTTGCGGTCAGCATTAATGTATCGTAACTGTTCAAATTATTAATAGTCTCCTTCCAAATTTAAATTAACAAAATAATTGTAGGCATCCAGTGTATCTGGAAATACCAATTGTTGCTTTTTGATTAAGTGCATGATTGTGTTTGATAAAGCGAATAGCATTGCTTCGTCCAACGATTTAAGTGCTAATCTACGTGCTTTATATACGCCGGGAAATGTTCTTCCTTTTTCTGTATAGTCAGCTAAGTAGATAAGTTTATCGAAATCAGACATCGTCGCGCTTCCTGTCGTATGCAGACGAATCGCTTCTAGTATTTCTGTATCAGTAATACCAAATTCTTTTTCTGCCAGATAGGCACCAACTGGAGCGTGCCACAGCGAACGATGAAATTCCAGCAAACGTGGATCATAACCCTCGTCCTCGATGATTTTTCTTGCTTTATCATCGTCATAGTACTTGGCATAATCGTGTAGCAAAGCGGTTATTCGCGCTTTTTCTACATCCATATGATAATGTTCTGCAAGTTCTACAGCTGCTTTTTCTACGCCTAAAGTGTGTGTGAAACGTGCACTCGGCATAGCTGCTTCTACTTTTTTTAGCACTTCATTTCTTTCCATAAAGTTGATGCTCCTTTATATATGACCATACTTTTTCTGGTAAAAAGGCTTCTGCGTGTTCGATATCATTCCTAATTTCTGTGGAAGAAATAGTCGTTTCCGGCATGTCAATTTTAACGACATCATACGGAACTTCTGGTTGATAAAGCGGACGATTAACCCCAACAAATGTTACCATTTTTACTAAGTCATCTATATGATACCACTTTGGCAAATATTCTACCATGTCTCCGCCGATAATAAAATAAAAATCAGTATCCGGCTGCTCGCTTATCATATCACGCATTGTATCATACGTATAGGACTTTCCCGCGCGCATGAGTTCACGTGTATCAACTTCAAACGAATCAATGCCTTCAATCATCAATTGAAGCATTTCTACACGCGCCTCACTGGAAGCCATGCCACTAATATGTTTATGTGGCGGAATTTTATTAGGTAGAAAAAGGATTTTTTCAAGGCCAAGTTGTTGCTTGGCCTCTTCTGCCATGCGAAGGTGCGCTAAATGTGGTGGATCAAATGTTCCTCCTAAGATACCGACTTTATGTTTCATCGCAGGTTTCCTCCAGATTTACGGTAATTTAATTTGTGGCTTATTTACAGAAGTTTTATAAAGAATAATTGTTCTACCAATCACTTGGACGATATCTGCTCCTGAACGCGCGCTAATTTTCTCTGCAACGGTTTGCTTATCTTCTTCACAGTTTTGCAGAATCGAGATTTTAATTAATTCTCTCACTTCTAGCGCTTCTTTTACATGGATAATTAAGTTTGGTGATACGCTTCCTTTTCCTACTTGGAAAATTGGTTGGATATTATGTGCTTCTTTTCTTAAAAAACGTTTTTGTGTAGCTGTTAACATTAGTTTCCTCCTAATTGTTCGAGTACTGCTTCTTTCATCAGTGATCGCTCTGGTTTAATGCCAGTCCATATTTCAAAGGCAAGTGCCCCTTGATTAACAAACATTGGTAAGCCGTTTTGGGTAATAGCCCCGTTTTTCTTCGCTTCTTTTAAAAAGGCGGTTTCGGCTGGGTTATAAATAATATCAGAACAAATCGTTCCTTTTGATACATTTGCCAGTGAAATCGAACTTTTGTTTTTAGAAGCTTCTAGGCCGATAGAGGTAGTTTGAATGATAATCGTAAAATCAGCCAGCTCATTTTCTGCTTCTTGCAGTGTCATCGCATGGTGATTCGGATTACCTTTCGTCATTTCTATCGCTTTTTCCGTTGTACGGTTGGCAACGGTGATTTTGGCGTCTGTATGACTTGTAAGTGCAAGATAAATTGCTTTACTTGCGCCACCAGCACCGGTGATTAGAATCGAATCTTCCTTTGTAATTGGGCGAATTTCTTCTAATCCTTCTAAGTAGCCTTTGCCATCTGTGTTGAATCCGTACCATTTGTCCTCTTTTCTAAGCACAGTATTCACTGCCCCAGATGCTGCTGCAAGATCTTCTAATTCGTCTAAAAATGGTAAAATGCGCTCTTTAAACGGTGTCGTGATGTTAAAACCACGCACTCCAGAATCCATTAATTTTTTGATTTCTGTTTCAAAAGCGTCTTCTTCTATTAAAACAGAGTTATACTCCGCGTTCATTCCAAGTTCTTGGAAAATCCGATTTTGCATAGCTGGTGATAACGAGTGACGAATGGGATTTCCGATAACAACATATTTTTCCAAATGACAGGCCTCCTTAGTTTTAAACGAGTGATGTCCGGATAGTTGCGCTTACGCCTTCTGGAACCCAAGCAGTAACTTTCGCTCCGCCTTCTGGAATTGTCACCCAGCCAAGCCCAGAAAAGACGATATCCGCTTTTTCTTTCACTGTAAACGAATATGGTACGAGTTTAGGTAATGTTTTCATACCTTCTTCGGTTGGCGGTTGAAGAACAAGTCCCGCTTGATTTTCATATAATGCTTCTGCTTTTTCTAATTTCGTGCGGTGAATTGGTAAATTGTTTGATACGTAAACAACAAGCGATTTACGGCCACCTGAAACGTAATCCAAACGAGCAAGCGCGCCTAAGAACAAGGTTTGCTCTTCGTTTAATTGGAAAACAGCTGGTTTTATTTCTTTTTTAGGTGTAATAGCTTTTAATGTATTTGTATCGATGAAATGCGCCATTTGATGATGGTTAATAATTCCTGGTGTGTCGACAAGAACATTGCCATCTGCTAATGGGATTTCGATTTTATCAAGTGTTGTCCCTGGGAATTGTGATGTTGTAATCACATTGTTTTCTCCAGATGCTTGTTTGATAATACGATTGATAAGTGTTGATTTACCAACATTTGTACAACCAACCACATAGACATCTTGCCCGCTTCGTAATTCATCAATTTTCTCTAAAAGTGTATCGAATCCGTGGCCTTTTTCAGCGCTGACTAAAACGACATCTGTCGCCGCTAAGCCTTGCTCTTTGGCACGGGTTCTCATCCAACGTGTTAATTTATCACGTTTTAATGATTTTGGTAACACGTCTTCTTTGTTTCCAACAAGTAATACAGGGTTGCTTCCTGCAAAACGAGGAAGTCCAGGCAACCAACTGCCATCAAAATCAAAAATATCCACTACATAGACAATTAACGCTTGCTTTGAACTAATTTGATTTAAAATGCGTAAAAAATCATCATCTGTTAGCGCAACATCTTGAATTTCATTGTAATGCTTTAGACGAAAACATCTTTTACAAATAACTTGTTCATTATTGAGGGATGATTTTGGCGCATAGCCGATTTTGTCAGGATCTTCTGTTTGAATAATCGCCCCACAACCAATACATCTAATTTCTTCTGTCAAAGTGATTCCTCCCACTTAATTTGGTTTTTCTTTTCTAATCGTTTTAAAATAACGCTTTCCATCATTCGATTTAATTTTGTCGCCATTCCATCTGTTTGTTTCACAGGGCGAACAAAAATGGTTGTTAATTTTTGACGATTTCCACCGAATATATCTGTCATAATTTGATCACCAATCATCACAGTTTCTTCTGGTGTTGCATTTAGTTCTTTCAATGCCCAGCGGAAATTAGCGCCTAAAGGTTTTTTTGCCCGCGCTAAATAAGGGACATCAATCGCTTTTGCCACACGAGCAACTCGTTCTTCGTTATTGTTAGAAAAAATCATCACTTTGATTCCTTCTTCTTTCAATATAGTAAACCAGTTGATAACTTCATCCGTTGCATCTAGTTGATCCCATGCGAGCAGCGTATTGTCAAGATCAGTTAAAATAGTAGTCTTTCCCATTTTTCGAAGCTGCTCTGCTGTGATTCCAAATGGAGTATTCAACATTTTATCTGGTGAGAATTGCTTTAACACGTATTGGCACCTCATTCTTTTATTTAGTACAGTCTATTCTATCATACATTCAATTAGACTAATAATCTATAAATTTTACCATCTTTCTGCTTATTTTACAAAAAAAGCTTAGAAAAATGCTATAATATGAAAGGAAACGTTATATTTTTAAGGAGGCAAACAAATGTCAAAAGATTATGCATTAACATGGGATTTAGAAAATATATATGCTGGCGGCAGCGGTTCTGAAGAATTACAGCAAACGCTTCAAGAGGTAAAAGCTGATTTAGATAGCTTTGTCGCAAATGTCGCTGAATGGGAAGTTCCTGAAAATGTGGAAGCCTCTGCAGAATTTTTACTTCTAGTTAACCAAAACGCAGATATTTCAAAAATTTTACTTACAGCAGGTTCTTTTTTAGAATGCCTTGCTTCCGCTGATATCAATGATACACGCGCAAATGAGCTTTCTGCATTAATTTATCAATATGTTGCGACACTTGCGACGGCCGAAGATGAATGGCATGACAAATTTGCACAAGTTTCTGACCGTGTTTGGGACGAATTAATGCAACAAAACGGTTTATCGCAAATCAGCTTTATTTTAAGCGAAGCGCGTACAAATCGTCGTAAAAAAGGCAGCAAAGAGCAAGAAGCGGCTATTAACTCTTTAGCTGTTGATGGTTATCGTGGCTGGTCTGACCACTATGATACGATTGTTGGTAAACTACGCATGCACGTGACAATTGACGGGGAAGAAAAAGATGTTTCTGCTGGGCAAGCACTAAACTTGTTAAATCACCCAGATCGCGCAGTTCGTCAAGCCGTTTTCAAAGAATATACCCGCGTTTGGCAAGAAGAATCTCGCTTATTTAGTGATACTTTAAATCATTTATCTGGCTTCCGCTTAGCTACATACGAAATTCGTAAATGGGATAATATCCTGGATGAGCCTCTTGCTATTAATCGTTTAGATGAACAAACATTGAAATCCATGTGGAATGTTATCCAAACGAATAAACCTACTTTTGTTCGCTTTTTAGATCGAAAAGCAAACTTACTTGGTTTGGAAAAGTTGAGTTTTTATGATGTAGAAGCCCCTCTTGTATTTTCAAGCGAACCAAAGAAATATACGTATCAAGAAGGCGCAGAATTTATCATTGAACAATTTAATAAATTTAGCCCGAAAATGGCAAACTTTGCGGAATCTGCTTTTGAAAAAGGTTGGATTGAAGCAGAAGATCGTGATAATAAACGTCCTGGTGGTTTTTGTACCGACTTTCCTGTCGAAAAAGAAAGCCGGATTTTCATGACGTATGACGGCGCTCCTGGAACGGTCGCAACACTTGCACATGAACTTGGTCATGCTTTCCATTCGCACGTTATTCGCGATGAGCCGTTTGAAAACACTGATTATGCCATGAACGTTGCAGAAACAGCTTCTACTTTTGCAGAAATGATTATTGCCGATGCTTCTGTGAAAGATGCCAAAACAAAAGAAGAAAAAATCACGTTACTTGAAGATAAAATTGGTCGTAGCATCGCCTTCTTTATGAATATTCATGCGCGCTTTATTTTCGAATGTAACTTCTATGAAGCACGTAAACAAGGTGTTGTTTCAGTTGATAGACTTAATTCTTTGATGGAAGAAGCGCAACGAGAAGCTTACTTGGATGCACTAGACGAATACCATCCACAATTCTGGGCTTCTAAATTACATTTTTATATTGCTGATGTACCGTTTTATAACTTCCCGTATACGTTCGGTTACTTGTTCTCACTGGGTATTTACCATAAAGCCCAAGCAGAAGGCGCTGGTTATGAAGATAAGTATATTGCGCTGTTACAAGACACTGGTTCCATGACAACAGAACAACTTGCTGAAAAACATCTAGGTGTTGACTTACGTAAAGCTGACTTCTGGGAAGAAGCAGTTGCTCTTGCCGCTAAAGATGTAGAAGATTTCCTTGCTTTAACAGAAGAATATGTAAAATAAAAAAAACGCTTGGAGCTAAAACTCCAAGCGTTTTTTTAAATTGTTTTTAGTAATTCAATGATACACGTTGCCGATTGTTTCGCAGCTAAGTGAATAAACTCATCGAAAGAAATCGTCGCTTCTTGATTAGCTAAATCGGAAATAGCACGAATAATTAAAAACGGAATATCGAATTGGTAAGCAACTTGTGCAATTGCCGCTGCTTCCATTTCAACTGCTTTCACATCCGGGAAAAAAGTGCGGATTTTTTCATGCTGATCAGGACGCATGATGAATGAATCATTTGTGATAACTAGGCCATAAACGGCTTTATTTTCACTCGCAGCAAAATTTTCACGGTAAATTGTTTCTGCTTTTTTAAGAAGAACTGCATCCCCTTGATAAAAAGCTGGCATTCTTGGGACTTGGCCATATGTATAGCCGAATTCAGTTACGTCTACATCCCCATATGCTAGGCGATCAGAAATAATAACATCCCCAACAGCTAAACCTTCTGCCATACCGCCAGCTGAGCCCGTATTAATAATTACTTCTGGTTTAAAACGATCCGCCATTAGTGTTGTTCCGAGCGCTGCATTTACTTTACCAATGCCTGATTCTAAAAGCACTACTTCTTTGCCAGAAATTTGGCCGACGTAAAATTTAGCGCCGCCGATAACGATTTCTTCAACGCTTGGCATCGTATTCTTTAATAGTTCTACTTCTTCTTCCATTGCTCCAATAATACCAATTGTCATTATGTAACCTCCAAAAAAGCACAGTCGTTAACAGCTAACTTCTGTGCTTTTATCTTTTGTCGTTTGTTTTAAGTTCTTCTACTTTGGTTGGTTGCCATCCTTCACCGTCCACCCATGTGATATAAACACGATATGCTTTATCTGGGTCTTCTTTAGTAGAAAGCGTTCCAATTGATTGCGTTGCAGGGTCAGCACCTTGCTCTACAAACCAAAGCGATGTGTTCGAGATTGGAATATCTGTTGCTGCAGAAAAAGCTTTACGTTTTTCTTGCCAATCTACACTAGTGGAACTGTACGAATTCACATGATCGCCAGTTTGATCCGTGCCGATTGGTTTCCAGTCTTTGGTAATAACTTTCGCTACATTAGGATCGTCGCTTTCGGTCGTTTCCGTTGTTTTTTCATCGGAAGACTCTTTTTCTTTTTCGGATGATTTATCTGATTTAGCGGCATCTTCTTTTTTCGTTGTGGAAGATGCCGTTTTGTTTTCTTGTTGCGCTGGGTCACTCTCCGTTTTAAATAGCACAAAATACAAACTACCAATGATAAGTAAGCTTACCACGATAATTAAAACGTTTAAAACTAAGTTCGTCTTTTTTCGTTTTGTATTTTGTTGTGAGCGAGATCCTTCGACCAAATTTTGTTTAATGCGACGGTTATTTGATTGTCGTTTGTCTGCCATTTGCATTCACCACCTTATAAGTAACCGCTGTACAAAAACACCAGATAAAATTAAGATGCTGTGATTTTTTCGATTTTAACGCTCATGTCACCAGCTGGTGTTTGGATAGTTACTTCTTCCCCTTCTTTATGGCCAAGTAAACCTTTGGCAATTGGAGAATCATTGGAAATTTTACCTTCAAACGGATCTGCTTCTGCGCTACCTACGATTGTGTAAGTTTCTTCTTCGCCGTCTGGTAATTCGATGAAAGTAACTGTGTTTCCTAATGTTACTAAACCATTATGCGCTTCTGCAGCATCAATGATTTGTGCGTTACGAATCATATTTTCAATCGTAGTGATACGACCTTCAACAAATGCTTGTTCGTCTTTTGCGGAATCATACTCGGAGTTCTCAGATAAATCACCAAAACTACGGGCAATTTTAATCCGTTCTACTACTTCTTTCCGTTTTACTGTTTTAAGTTCTTGTAATTCATTTTCTAACTTTGCTTTCCCATCTAGGGTCATTGGAAATACTTTTTCTGTCGCCAATCGATTTCGCTCCTTTTGTTTGTTCATTATTGTATAGAAAAGCACGGAGATATCGCTCCGCACCTTCATCAAAAATATTACTACTCGTGTGAAAGATTAACATGCCACGCTAGAAATAGCAAGCAATTGTCTCTCTTTTTACTAGGAAAATTTTACCTTAATTTTCTCTATTTGACAAGTGATACCTGTTGTTTATACATGTTTTTGCAAGATTGATTCAATTTTTGTTGTCATTAAATCGATTGCTACGTGGTTCTCGCCGCCTTCTGGGATGATAATATCGGCAAATTTTTTCGTTGGCTCAATGAATTCATTATGCATCGGTTTAACGACGGAAAGGTATTGCTCGATTACAGAATCCATCGTCCGGCCACGTTCTTTCATATCACGTAACAGCCGGCGAATAAAACGAATATCGTCATCTGTATCGACATACACCTTGATATCCATTAAGTCTCTAAGTCGTTTATCTTCTAAAATTAAAATACCTTCTAAAATGATTACTTCCCGTGGTTCTTGGATTTCTACTTCTTCTTTTCGTGTATATTTGGCATAGTCGTAAATTGGTTTTTCGATTGTTTCATAACGACGCAATGCCGCAATATGCGAAATAAGTAAATCGGTATCAAAGGCTAACGGATGATCATAGTTCACTTTTAATCTATCTTCAAAACTAATGTTTGCTTGGTCGTGATAATAGACGTCTTGGGCAATCATCAAAATCGAGTGACCGCTAAAATGGTCGCAAATCGCTTTTGTTACGCTAGTCTTTCCTGAACCTGAACCGCCAGTTACGCCGACTACGATTGGTTTTTTTGTCATGATACGCCTCCAGTTTTCTTTCTTTTGGAAATAGATAAGCCGTCCCCGAGTGGAATGGTAGTTGTGTCAAAATCAGGATGTGTTACTAAGAAATCATTAAAATGGCGCATTTTTCTAGCAACACGTAATTTGCGTTGTTTTTCTGGTGACATATCCAGCGCTAATCCTTTGAAAAGAACATTATCACTGTAAATAACCCCATTTTCAGCTAAAGAACCGGTATAAATATGGAAAAATTTCTCGTATTGCGCTTTTGCTGCATCGATAAAGATTGCATCAAATGGTCCATGAGCCAAAATTTCTTCTGCGCCTTCAATAGCATCTGTTAATAATGGTTTTACTCTGTCAGATGCTCCGTAACGTTGAATATTATGTACGGCTTGTTTGTATCGTTCTTCGTCACGCTCAACAGTAATGATCTCTACATTTGGAAGTTGATCTGCCATTTTTAAAGCAGAATAACCAATTGCTGTTCCGAGCTCTAATATCCGCTTTGGCTTTTGAATATCCAAAATCTGTAATAAGCAATGTAAAGAATCTGGCTCCATAATGGGCACTTCATTTTCCTCTGCATAAGCCTCAAGCTCTTCAAAAAAAGGCGTGCTCTTAGGAATATGTTTTAATAAATAATCATGAATAATATCATTCACTGCTAGGATCCCCTATCTTTTAACAAACAAAGCACCTGCCAAAAACATGCGAAACATGCTTCTGACAAGTGGTTGTTTTAATTGTTTTTCGTAATATGCTCTTCTTTTAATTTATTGTGCTCTTCTAATGTTTTGGAGAAATAAACTTTGCCTGTTTTCGTGTTGGCTAAGAAGTACAAGTAGTCACTTTTTTCTGGGTAAAGAGCAGCTTCCATAGAAGTATCGCCACTATTGGAAATGGGACCTGGTGGTAAGCCGTTGTTTTTGTATGTGTTATATGGTGATTCTACTTCTAAATCTTTATAGGTTGTTTTACTTTTGTGTTCACCAAGCGCATAAAGAACGGTTGGATCGGTTTGCAAGCGCATATCTTTTGCTAAACGATTATAAAAGACGCTAGCAATCATTTTGCGGTCTACGTTTTCTGTTGCTTCTTTTTCGATGATAGAAGACATCGTTAAGAATTTGTGTACCGACATTTTTTGTTTGGTTAATTCATCGCGGTATTTAGCAATGTTCACATCTGTCGCTTTGACCATTTCAGTGATGATTTCTTCAGCAGATACATCGGTTCCTTTGAATGTATACGTGGCTGGATATAGATAACCTTCTAATGGATGTTTAATAGATTTATTTAAAACATCATTGGTTACTGTGTCTGGATATGCTTTAATCATGGACGCAACAAAAGTCGGGTCATCCATTGTTTTAAGCACATCAGCTTTTTTAAGTTTTGGTTGGTAAGCAACGATTCTATCTGCAATTTGATCCAGCGTATAACCTTCTGGAACGACTAATTTCGCAGGTGCAACCGTCTTACCTTCTTGCATTTTCTTAACGATCTGATCCGTGTTCATCGCTGGGCTAAATTCGTAATTGCCAGCTTTTAAATTCGTATCATTATTGTATTTTACATAAAACGAGAAAATAGAAGCATTATTAATTACATTTTTATCTTCTAAAATGGTAGAAATATCAGAAATGCTAGATCCTGCAGGGATTTCTACGACGATTTTCTCTTTGCTTGCTTCATCTTTTGGTTCTAGTTGTGATTTTACATAATAATAGCCTGAAAAAGTTGCAATCACTAGAATTAAAATAATAATAGAAATAATAATTGTAATTTTCTTACCTTTTGTGTTCTTCATTATAGACCTCATTTCATTGAAAACAATTCTAATCTATTATACCGATTATCTAAAAAAAATGCTATTCAATACGGAAAATTTTCTTAAAAAGTGACGTTTTTATTTTTTTTCGGTATAATTAGTAGCGTGATTTAACGAACAAGACAGAATCAGTCAAAGACTTGCTTCTGCCAATTAATTAAATATTGAAGGAGTCTTTTGGATGTTACATACTTTAATACAAAGTTTACAAGATTTCACGATGTGGTTAGTCGATTCGCTAGGCCACTGGGGTATTTTCCTTGGAATGCTGATTGAAAGTGTTTGTATTCCCCTCCCAAGTGAAGTGATTATGCTATTCGGTGGATTTATGGCTGAGGCTGGAAAACTCAACTTTTGGCTTGTTGTATTTGCTGGTATTTCAGGGAACTTGGTAGGCTCGCTAATCGCCTACTATATCGGGAAATTCGGTGGTAGAGCATTCGTATTAAAATTCGGGAAATACATTTTCTTGAACGTAAAACATCTAGATAAAGCAGAACTTTGGTTTGGTCGTTACGGCGCTCGAGCAGTATTCTTTGGCCGTGTCCTACCAGTTATCCGCACATTTATTTCTTTACCAGCTGGTATTGCAAAAATGAATGTCTGGAAATTTATTGTCTATACGATTTTAGGTTGTATTCCGTGGAACATTTTTCTTACATGGCTTGGTTATTCGTTAGGTTCCAATTGGAGTGTCGTGGAAAAATACACTCGTCCAATTAGCTATTTAATGCTTGCCTTAGTCATTGCGATTGTGGTCTATCTTGCTTATAAAGTATGGAATAAACGCGCTAGAAATGCAAAATAAAAAGCATGTCTTGACAGTTTTTGTCAGGACATGCTTTTTTAATTTTTATTCTTCGTCTTCGTCAGCTAGGAATGTAGCAAGAATTTCTTCAATCATATCCCATTCTTCGTCTGTTTCAACAGGTTTAAGTTCACCTTGTTTACCTTCTTCATGTTGAACATAGCTAGATGCTAGAATTTCGATTTCTTCGTCTTCGCCTTTTCCGGCTGGGAAATATAAAACGTAAGATTTGTCGAAGTCTTCAGAATCGAAGTCAAATAGAATTTCGTATGCTTCTTCTTTTCCTTCTTCATTTGTGATCCAAATAATATTTTCTTCTTCATGATTATGGTTATGTTCTTCTGCCATTAAATTCACCTCAAATTAATTAGTAGTGTCCAAATAGGACTGTAAAATCATTACTGCAGCTAACTTATCAATTACTTCTTTTCGTTTTTTACGCGAAACGTCTGCTTCGATCAAAGTTCTTTCAGCTGCAGAAGTGGTTAAGCGTTCATCCCAAAGTACAACCGGCAAACCGATTCTTGCTTCAAGTACTTCAGCATATATTTTAGAACTTTCAGCACGAGGTCCTATGGTATTATTCATATTCTTAGGAAGACCAACTACGACTTTTTCCACTTCGTATTCAAGCACAAGCTCTTTTACGCGGTCATAGCCGAATTGCTTTCTATTCTCGTCAATCTGAATTGTTTCTACACCTTGCGCGGTCCAACCAAGTGGATCACTTATCGCTACGCCGACTGTTTTCGAGCCGACATCTAAACCCATTATTCTCATTTCTCACCAATTTCGTTATTTTTCAGATACGCTTTGACAAGTTCCTCGATAATTTCATCTCGTTCTAAACGACGTATCATACTTCTAGCATCCTTGTGACGCGGAATATAAGCAGGATCGCCTGAAAGTAAATAGCCAACGATTTGATTAACGGGGTTATAGCCTTTTTCTTCAAGAGCAACGTAGACTTGTTTCATTAATTTTTTTACATCTTCTTCAATTGAATCATCGCCGAAGTTGTAAAACATTGTTTGATCTTTTGAATCCATAATCGAAGCACCTCATTCCTTCATGTATCTCTTTTCATTTTACACTATGTGAACAAAAATAACAAAGAAAAATGAGGCGCTTTGATGAAATTTATGCTTGTTGTTCTTTTACCCATGTGGAAACGTAATCAAGGGCCGTTCCTAGTTCTGCTGGATTTTTACCGCCAGCTTGCGCCATATCAGGACGTCCGCCGCCGTTTCCGCCGCATCGTGTTGCGACTTCTTTCAGTAATTTACCTGCATGGTAGCCTGCTTTGATTGCATCTTCGGAAACTGCGGAGATTAAGTTTACTTTATCGCCTTGAACAGCTCCTAGAACAAGGACACCACCGATTTTTTTATCTTTCCAGTTATCAACGAACTGACGTAATTGGTTCATATCTTTGGCATTTACTTGTTTAGCAATCACTTTGACGCCGCCAATTTCTTCTGGTGATTCAAAGATATCAGCACTTGCTGCACTTGCTAATTTACTTAGTAAGGATTCGTTTTCACGTTTCACTTCGCGTAAATCAGCTTGTAATTGTTCTACTTTTTGTGGTGTTTCTTTAGTTGTTGTTTTAAGTAGATTTGCTGCGTGTTTTAAGGTGTTTTCTTGTTCTGTTACAAAGCGATATGCTTCTTTTCCTGTTACAGCTTCGATACGTCTAGTTCCCGCACCAATACCTGTTTCGGATACGATTTTAAATAGGCCGATATCTGCAGTATTGCGCACGTGGACACCACCACAAAGCTCAATACTATATTTCCCTACTTGAACAACACGAACAACATCGCCGTATTTTTCGCCAAATAATGCCATAGCACCAAGTTCTTTTGCTTCTGCGATTGGCATTTCTTCAATAACAACATTGATTTGTTCCCAGATTTTTTCATTAACGATTTCTTCCATTTTCGTTAATTCTTCTTCGGTGATTTGACCGAAGTGAGAGAAGTCAAAACGTAAACGATCTGGAGAAACAAGTGAGCCAGCTTGGTTAACGTGCTCGCCTAATGTGTCTTTTAATGCACGATGTAATAGATGGGTTGCTGTATGGTTCTTGATTGTTTCACGACGTTTTACTTTGTCGACAGCAAGTTTCACTGTATCGCCTGTTTTTAATACGCCTTCTTTTACGGAAATTCGGTGCAAGTTTTGTTTGTTTGGTGCTTTTTGAACATCTTCTACATAAGCAAGACCAGTCTCACTCTCGATTGTTCCTTTGTCCGCTACTTGTCCGCCGCTTTCTGCATAAAATGGTGTTTCTTTGAAGATAACTTGTGCTTCTTCTCCAGCTGCCACTTCGTCAACAAGCGTGTCATTTTGGATTAAATACAAGATTTCAGAAACGTGTTCTGTCGTATTATAACCAACGAATTCACTTTTCTCTGTTAAATTAGCAAGTAATTCTCCTTGGACTTGCATGGATTTAACGTCTGCTCTTGCAGAACGAGCACGGTCACGTTGTTCTTTCATTTCTGCTTCAAAACCAGCGTGATCAACTTTTAAACCATGATCTTCTGCGTATTCTTCTGTTAATTCCACAGGGAAACCGAATGTATCATATAATTTGAAAATGTCTGCGCCTTTGATCACTTGTTCGTTTGTTTCTTTGGCGTTTTTAAGGATAGTTTCAAGAATTGCTAGGCCTTCATTTAATGTTTCATGGAAGCGTTCTTCTTCTGTACGAATCACTTTTTGGATGAAGTCTGTTTGGTTTTCTACTTCTGGGTAGAAACTATTCATGATTTTCCCAACAACTGGTACTAATTTGTACATGAATGGTTCGTTGATTGTTAAGACTTTTGCATAACGAACAGCGCGGCGTAGTAATCGACGTAAAATATAGCCACGACCTTCGTTTGATGGTAAAGCGCCATCGCCAATTGCGAATGCAACGGTACGAATGTGGTCGGCGATTACTTTGAATGCCACATCATTTTCTTGTTTTTGACCATATTTCACACCAGCAATTTGTTCTACTTCGCGAATAATTGGCATAAATAAATCTGTTTCAAAGTTTGTTGGTGCGTCTTGGATAATGGAAACCATACGTTCCAGACCCATCCCTGTATCAATATTTTGTTTTGGAAGTGGTGTGTAAGTTCCGTCTGGATTATGGTTGAATTGAGAAAATACTAAGTTCCAAATTTCTAAATAGCGCTCATTTTCTCCACCTGGATAAAGTTCAGGATCGCTAGCGTCGTCGCCAAAAGAAGGTCCGCGGTCGTAGAAAATCTCGCTATCCGGGCCACTTGGTCCAATACCGATATCCCAGAAATTATCTTCAATTTCGACAATGTGATCGTCACTTAAACCGATTTTTTCGCGCCATAATGTTTTTGCTTCTTCGTCTTCTGGATAAACAGTCACATATAATTTATCAGGATCAAAGCCAATCCATTTAGGGCTTGTTAGGAATTCCCAAGCGAACAAGATTGCGCCTTCTTTAAAATAATCGCCAATCGAAAAGTTTCCTAGCATTTCAAAGAATGTATGGTGACGCGCTGTTTTACCAACGTTTTCAATGTCGTTTGTACGAATGGATTTTTGTGCGTTAGCCATTCTTGGGTTGTCTGGAATAACGGAACCATCGAAGTATTTTTTCATTGTTGCTACTCCGCTGTTAATCCAAAGAATGGTTGGGTCGTTATTTGGTACAAGTGGTGCGCTTGGTTCAATCGTATGCCCTTTTTCTTTAAAGAAATCTAAAAACAGCTGTCTTACTTCTGCACTTGATAATTGTTTCATTTTTTATTTCCTCCTTTTGGTTTTTACAACAAAAAAAGCCTATATGATTGCTCACAGGGACGATTTTGGTGAAATCGCGGTACCACCCTGCTTGCAATGATATAGACTTTGTATCATTACCTCTTCAGTTATCTGTTAACGTGGATAAGACGGATCATCTAATGGGAGAGCAACTTTGGTGCAAGCGTGGTTTTCCTTCCAGCCAAGGGAAAACTCTCTAATCACGTGGAAACCAAAATCATATTCCTATCATGTATCAAATATTTATTCAACAATAAACTAAATTATAAAGAACGGATGGCTAAATGTCAACTGTTTATTAGACTATTCGTTGATTGTCTCTTTTCTACAAAGCTGCCGTTTTTAAGTGTTAGTTTTACATCGGATACTTTCGCAATTTCTGGGTCGTGCGTTACCATGATAACGCATTTGCCTTCTTTGTGGGCTAAATCTTGGAATAAAGTAACGACTTCTTTACTAGTACGCTCATCTAAGTTACCAGTTGGTTCATCGGCAACGATTAATTCTGTTTCACAGCAGAGTGCACGTGCTATCGAAACCCGTTGTTGTTGTCCACCGCTTAGTGTCAACACTTTTTGGCGTGCCATTTCTTCTGTAATACCGACTTTTTCTAGCATACTTAACGCAAAAGCTTTTTTATCCGGCTGATTAACATGCGTTATTTCCATTGCTGTTGTAACGTTTTGAAGAGCTGTCATGTACGTTAATAAATTGTAGCTTTGGAATACAATCGAGACATATTTATTTCTGAATTGTTGTAGGCCGATGCTTTTGAGTGAACTTCCTTTATAGAAGATATCGCCTTCTTTTTGCGTATCAAGCCCGCCTGCAAGGGATAAGAAAGTAGTTTTCCCTGAACCAGAGCTACCTACTACTGTGTAAAAAACACCAGCTTCAAAATCATAATTAATATCACTTAAAATGGACTCATCTTTCGTTTTATACCAATAAGAAATATTTTCAAACGTCAATACTTTGGTCATATCGTCACCTACTCCTGTTTAGTTAGAATTGTTTTTGGATTCATGCGAAGAACGAGTGCTGCCGGTAAAAGAACCGAGATAAAGGCGATGCCAATTCCAATTCCACCCATTTTCAGCATATCTTCTAATGTTACTTGAATGTCTAGTTCTTTGATTTGTTCGGTATTTTTCGTCAAGTTACTTACGCTGCCTGCGAATCCACCTGGGCCACCTTGACCGCTACCGCCTGGTCCGCGATTTTCTGTCGTACTCGTTTCGGTTGTTGATGAATTTTGTTGTTCTAGTAATTGATTTCCCGCTAATTGTGCAACATAATGACTACTTGCCGCAGCTAAGCCAAAGGAAATCAGTGCGACGATTAAAATTTCTACAAAAAATTGGGCAATTAATTTGCCACGTTTTTCACCGATAGCAAGAAGTACACCCATTTCGTATTTACGGTCACGCACTTGCATCATTACAAGTAAACCTAAGATTAGTGCACCAGCAATGCTGACGATGTAAACCACATTTTTGGAGAATGATGCTACGCTGTCGATTGGTCCAATCATTTGTTGATAAAGTGTATCATTCGCATCTAATTTAAATGTATCCCAATCGATACTATCCACTTTTTTCGCTTCTTTTTCAAAAGCAGAAATGTTCGCTGCGTCATCCATTGTATAAACTGCGGAATCTACAGTGTTTTTATAATCAGAGCCTTTAATTGTATTGGCTACTGTATAAGGAACGTATACTTTATTATAAGGATTTAGGAAAGAGAAGTTTTGTGCCATATCACTTCCTGAATCAGTTGTTTTATAAATACCAACGATTTTTAATGTTACTTTTGTATTGCCATCACTGGAAGTAACGGTGAACGAGTCGCCCACTTTCCAATCATTTTGTTCGGCTAAATTTTCTTCTACCATTGCGACATTTTTATCTTTGTCAGCGGAAGTAATGGCTACACCGCTAGTTAGTTCGCTTGTTCCTGCGTCAAAATCAGTGCTCGTTGCGGAATCTAGTAAGCCACTAATACTTAAATCGGCATCTACCATTTGCGGTCCGCCTTGGCCACCACCTGGGCCTTGTGTTTCAGTTGTAGTGGATGTGTCATCGCTTGAAGAAGTGTCGCCGGAAGATTCAATTGGATCAAATCCGGATGCTAAGGCTTGTGTGCTGGAATAATAATTATAGCTTGCTACATGATCTAATTTAGCCAAATCGTTCGCATCACTAACATCGATTGGGCTGCTCTCGTATTTTGGTTTTGCTTCGGTAGAGCTGCTTTCACTACTTGAAGCCTCTTCTCGCATCGCCTGCATTTGTTTTTCTCGGTCAACCGTAAGTGTCACCGTTCCGCCAAGTTGTTCTCTTGCTAACTCACTCGCTTTATCTGCGGCAGATTGAATAGTAAAGCCTGATAAAATAAGTACACAGACAACTGTGAAAATAATTAGTTGTAAAACAGATCTTCCTTTTCTTGCTTTCATGCTGAGCCATGCCCTCTTAAAAAAATTCATGTGTTTTCCTCCATTCGGTTTCTACTCCACTAAGATTACTGGGGAGTTATGAAGAAAGTATGAACAAACTATGATGCATATTTTAAACTTTCGCGAAAAAAATAATTAGGCTTGATTATTGCGTCTAATTAGGCTAGTTTTAATGTAAGAGGAGTGAGTACAGAATATGAAATTACTTATGATAGAAGATAATGTCAGCGTTTGTGAAATGATAGAAATGTTCTTTATGAAAGAAGAAATTGACGCAACGTTTGTTCATGACGGCAAACTCGGTTATGAAACGTTCTTTAAAGATGATTATGATATTGCGATTATCGACTTAATGCTTCCGAATATGGACGGAATGACTATTTGTCGTAAAATCCGCGAAGTAAGCGATGTTCCGATTATTATATTAACAGCAAAAGAATCGGAATCAGACCAAGTACTTGGTCTTGAAATGGGCGCGGATGATTATGTCACAAAACCTTTTAGCCCACTGACTTTGATGGCGCGAATTAAAGCTGTTACCCGCCGCAAAAATAGTGCAGCTCCTGCAGAAAATAATGAAGATATCCTAGAAACAACTTATTTCAAAATTAGTAAACGGACGCGCGAAATATTTTATCAAGGTGAATTACTTGATGCGCTGACGCCAAAAGAATTTGATTTACTATATTTCTTAATGCAACATCCGCGACAAGTTTTCTCAAGAGAACAGTTGCTAGAACAAGTTTGGGGTTATCAATTTTACGGGGATGAGCGTACGGTGGATGTTCATATCAAACGTTTACGCCAAAAAATCGCCACGGAAACAAAGCCGTTTTTACACACTGTTTGGGGTGTCGGCTACAAATTTGATGAAACGGAATGAAGCGAATGAAATTTAAATATGCCTATCAACTATTTTTCACGCAATTTATCATTTTGCTCATTGCTTGTATTATGATTGGACTGCTTGTCTCCCACTCATTAAAAGATTATTTTTACCAAAGCCAAGTAAATGACTTAACGAGTTACGGGGAAACGATTTCGATGGATATTCGTCATTCACCACAAGATGCGACCATTCAAGTTTTGAATACGTATCAACGAATTTTAGATGTAAAAAAAATCCATTATACAATCAAAAATGCGGATGACGAGACGATTTATCCAACCCAGCTAAATCAGCCATTACCCAAGGACTTCTCTATTTCATCTGATGATAAGAAAAAATTAGAAAGTGGCGAAACGGTAAGTAAAAAGATTGATAATCGTTTTAATAGAGAAATGACGATTGTGTATGTTCCGATTATGGATGGCAGCAAATTTGTTGGTTCAATCGTGCTGAATTCGCCGATAAGCGGCACCCAGCAAGTCATAGGTACAATTAATCGTTATATGTTCTACACTATTTTGCTTTCTATCACTGTGGCACTTATCCTTAGCGCGATTTTATCCAAGCTGCAAGTCAATCGGATTAATAAACTGCGTGCTGCCACCAAAGATGTTATTCAAGGTAATTACAAAGCCAGACTAAAAGAAAATAACTTCGATGAGATCGGCGCGCTTGCTATTGATTTCAATAAAATGACGCAAACACTCGAAACGTCCCAAGAAGAAATTGAACGTCAAGAAAAACGGCGTCGTCAATTTATCGCGGATGTTTCTCATGAAATGCGCACCCCGCTTACAACAATTAGCGGTCTCACAGAAGGATTAGTCAATGATATTATTCCAAAAAGCGAAACCGACCGTTGTATCGCGCTCATTGATACTGAAGCTAGGCGATTAACCAAATTAGTCAACGAAAATTTAGATTATGAAAAAATCCGTAGTAATAAAATCAAACTTCAAAAAACACGCTTTAATGGCAAGGAATTCCTTGAGTTAATTAAAGAGCAACTTGATTATGTAGCAAGCGAAAAAGGCAACACGATTACTGTAGCGATTGATAAAGATATGGCTATTTACGCAGACTATGATCGGTTAACACAAGTATTTATCAATATCGTCAAAAACAGTGTGCAGTTTACGGAAAATGGTCAGATTACTTTAACTGGTACGCAAGATTATAAAGAGTCTGTCTTAACAATTACTGATACTGGAATTGGCATGAATACCGAGGAGTTAGAACAAATTTGGGAAAGATTTTTCAAAGCAGATATGTCGCGGACGAATACCGCTTTTGGTGAATCTGGCATCGGGCTGTCGATTGTGAAGCAACTGATTGAATATCACGATGGGACAATTACTGCAACTAGTGAGCCAAATAAAGGGACAACCTTCACTATTCGCCTTCCATTTTTCCAAGATAATGAGCAATAAAAAAAGAACCGCCTTCTATTCAATTAGAAAGCGGTTCTTTTTATCCTGCCATAAATTGTTCTGGCGTAATTCCTTCCATCCCAATCATTGGATCAATTTCAGTAATATTTTCAGCAGTGAGTATTCGTTTATTCGTCATTTGTTCAAGCATCACATCTTCGCTCATTAAACGTTCAGAAAGAGTTGTATTGCGCTTATTTTCATCAATCCGCTCGATTCCCATTCGAAAGGCTTCTTCTTCTCCGCAAAGAATCAGAAATTGCTTGCTTCTCGTTACTCCGGTATAGAGTAAATCACGGCGCAACATGCGATAATAACTGCGAACAATCGGCATAATCACAATCGGGAATTCACTTCCCTGCGCTTTATGAATCGAACAACAATAAGCATGCGTTAATTGATTAAATTCTTGTCTATAATAAGAAACCTCTGTTTGATCAAATTGAACGACGATCATATCTTGTTTTTCGGTATTTTCTTTGGCATAAATAATTGAGACGATTTCGCCAATATCGCCATTGAAAACATTTTTCTCTGGTTGGTTAATTAGTTGCAATACCTTGTCATGAACCCGGTACTTAATTTCGCCAAACTGAACTTCTTTCCGACGCCCAGTATCATTTGGATTGAAAATTTCTTGCAACTTTTTATTTAAAACATCAATCCCTGCTGGGCCGCGGTACATTGGCGCTAAAACTTGGATGTCTTTTGCTCGGAAACCTTTATTTTTGGCATTTTTAACGACTTGTTCAACGACATCACCAATCTGATTCACTGTACAATGGAAAAAGGAGCGATCCGCCCTGTTTTTTGTGAAATCAGCTGGTAACATGCCTTCTTTAATATAATGCGCCATTTCAATAATGGACGAACCATCTTTTTGACGGTAAATGTCTGAAAGTGCCACGGTTGGAATTTGTTCTGACTCAAGAATATCTTTTAGCACTTGGCCTGGTCCAACAGACGGCAATTGGTCTTGGTCACCAACGAGCACAACTTGCATATGCGCAGGTAAAGCACGAAACAATTGATTGGCGAGCCAAATATCAACCATCGACATCTCATCTACAATCAAAAGGCGACCATCAATAAGTCTTTCGGCGTCATCGTCCATTTGTTCTTGCCCATTCATACCGAGCAAACGGTGAATCGTCATTGCCGGAAGCCCGGTTGATTCGGACATTCGTTTCGCTGCACGTCCAGTTGGGGCCGCAAGTAAGACGGGAAAAGTTGCTCCATCTTTGTACGCATGTGGATCAAGACTTACGCCATTCAACTCGGCATAAAGTTCAACAATCCCTTTAATAACCGTCGTCTTCCCTGTTCCAGGTCCACCAGTAAGCACGAGCATTGGAGACATTAAGGCTTGCTCTAAAGCTTGACGCTGCGAGTCTCCATAATGGACACCAATTCGCTCTTCCAATTCACCAAGAGCCAGTAAAAATTCAGATTGCGGAAATTGTTCTTGATATTCAGTTTGCTTCAACATGCGCTTTACATGATAGGCAAAACCACTCTCCGAATAATAAAGTGACGGCATATAAACGCGTGTATTTTCGGTAATTATTTTTTGTTCTTCAGCTAATTTTTCTACTTGAGCTACTAAAATTGCTTGTTCAATCCGGATGCCTTCACTTTCTTCCAGCAAATAAGTCACTTCGCCAAGCAAGACTTCTTGTTCCATATAGACATGACCTTGTTGCATGCAGACAGAATCCAACATAAATAAAATCCCCGCACGAAGCCGTTCTGGATGATTTCCACCAAGCCCAAGTTTCCGACCAAGTTCATCAGCTCGTTGAAAACCAATTCCTTTGACATCTTCTATTAATTTATACGGATTGTTTTCTAATACTTCGATTGCATTTTGCTTATAGGCTTGAAAAATCTTCATCGATAACTGCGGGCCAAAGCCATACTCATTGAGGCCGACCATTACATGTTCCAAACCTTGATTTTCTCGAAGCGACGCAAGCAAACTTTCCGCCGCGCCAGATGGTAATTTAGGTACCGTATTAAGCAAACTCGGATCCGATAAAATTTTCGTGATTGCATCATCACCAATTGTATCGACAATGTTTTCCGCCGTCACTTTACCAATTCCTTTAAAGAGTTCTCCGGAAAGGTAATTAATTAAACCGGCGCGAGACTGCGGCATTTCTTTACGAAACCTGTCTGCTTTAAATTGTTGACCAAATTTAGCATGTTCCTGCATTTTCCCGTAAAAAGTGTAGACTTCTTGTTCGTGAAGTGCTGGGAAAAAGCCTGTTACAATAATATCTTTTTCATCCCAATCCGCATTCGTTTCCTTCACAAGTAGGCGTACGACAGAAAAGAGGTTTTCGGCATTGTAAAAAATGGTGGACAGCATCGTGCCCTTCATGAAAAGTTCTTCTGGTGTATCGTCAAATAAGGCGAGAGAGTCTTGTTCAGCCATCCAAAGCCGCCTCCTTTCTAAAAATTATTCTGCTTCGTTTTCTAAATCTTGAATAGCATTTAACGCATTTTCAGCTAATTCATGCGGTACGCCAGTTGCAAGCGCGCGTTCAAAATATGTTTTTGCAAGTACGATATCACCTTGCCATGCTAGATAAGCCGCCCCAATATTATAGAGCGCATCTGGATCTTCTGGCTTAACAAGCAACACGCGTTCCAGCATCGTAATCGCATCTTCATAAAAGCCGCTACGAGCTAGTACAATCCCGTATTGGAATAACGCTTCTCCGTCTTCTGGATTTAACTCGACACTTCTAAGTAAATATGGCATCGCAAGCGTTAGCTCTTCCATTTGAACAAAACTCATTCCTAACATGAAAAATAAATCGCCATTTTCCATTCCTTGTTTGGTTGCATTTTGGAAGCTATCCGCCGCTTCTTGATAACGTTCTAATTCATAATATAAATTACCTAAGCTATAGTAAGCCGCTGGAACCGTGTCGTCCAGTTCAAGTGCTCTTTTGAAAAATAATTCCGCACGTTCAAAATCATCCATTGATAGCAACACGTTCCCGAAATTGATATAACCAACTGGATCGCTTGGATGTTCTTCAATCACTTCCGTAAATAATTTGACTGCTTCTTCTAAGTTGCCTTCTTGCATTTGTTTGATACCTAATTGGTTTTTATCCATTTTTCATCCCTCTTATCTTTCCTGATTTTTTACAGATGTATTCAGCCACGAAATAAGTGCATTTGCGACTTGATCTGTTTGTTCTGTTACGCTAATTGTCGCCTTTCCGTCCCCATGCTGTTCGCCGTAAGAACCGAATTGCGCGTGATTCCCACCTTCAATTGAAACAAAAGTGGTATCTTTAGGTAAGTATTTTTTATTTTTATCATAAGAATCTTGATTTAAGACGTCATCCTTCGTCCCAGTGATAGAAATGGCTGGAAAAGGAGCATTTTTGAGTGAACCTTTTTTGTCTGGATAACTAGCTAGGAAAAATGCACCTTCAATTTCAGACTCATTGTCGTGCGCGAATCTCGCAGACATCACGCCACCAAGCGAATGACCGCCAATCACAAATTTTTCATCTGGCGCTTCATCAATAATATCAGCCGCTCGATCTTTACCAAAAACAGCTAAATTGAGAGGCATTTCGACAATATACGTTTTATAGCCACTCGAAGCAAGTTTGTTTGCAAGAGGCGCATAACTAAGGGCATCCACAAACGCTCCAGGGTATAAAATAATACTCATGCCAGCATCCGATTTCCGCGGGGTAAACACAAGAATGTTGTTCTCTTCAAGTACATCCACTGTTTTAGATGAATTTGCAGCATCTTCTGCAATCGTAGAAGGTTCTGAGTTGAAATAAAAATATCCCCATATAAGGAGGCAAAATAATACAATCGCACTCCCAAAAATCGCTATCTTTTTCATAAAGGACCTCTTTTCCCTGTTTCGTATAATATTTTACCACAAAATCTGTTTAAAAAAACGCTTTTAAACAGGAAAAAACCGGAGTCTCGTAGAAAACAAGATTCTCCGGTTCCAATTTTTAGCCTACATAATCTAACTGTGTGCCATTTTTCCAAACAGTATCAATTGTTCCTCCACCAAGACAAATGTCGCCATCATAGAAAACGACTGCTTGACCAGGTGTAATTGCGCGTACTGGATCAGCGAAAACAACTTCTGCTGTACCATCTTCGCGTAAGTGTACAGTTACTTTTGTATCCGTTTGACGATAGCGGAATTTGGCAGTACATTCGATGGTTTTTGGTTTTTCAGCGTTGGTTGTAAAAGAAATATCGGTTGCAATTAAAGAATCCGAATATAATGTTTCATGGTGGAAACCTTGTTCAACAAACAAAACGTTCGCTTTTAAATCTTTACCAACAACAAACCATGGTTCGCCGTCGCCGCCAATACCTAAACCATGACGTTGTCCAATAGTGTAATACATTAAGCCATCATGTTTGCCAAGTACTTCGCCGTCTAATGTTCTCATTTCACCCGGTTGCGCTGGAAGATACTCACTTAAAAATTGCTTGAAGTTTCTTTCGCCAATAAAGCAAATTCCTGTGCTATCTTTTTTATCTGCAGTAGCAAGGCCAGCTTTTTTCGCAATTTCACGCACTTCTGTTTTTTCCATGCCGCCAAGTGGGAACATGACTTTTTTCAGTTGGTCTTGTGAAAGTTGGTTTAAGAAATACGTTTGGTCTTTATTATTATCAACGCCACGAAGCAATTCGATTTCGTCGCCTACTTTTTTCACTTGTGCGTAGTGACCAGTTGCCACATAATCCGCGCCGAGACTTTCCGCATGTTCTAGAAATGCCTTGAATTTAATTTCTTTATTACACATAACATCGGGGTTTGGTGTACGCCCAAGTTTGTATTCATCTAAGAAATACGTAAATACTTTATCCCAATATTCTTTTTCGAAATTAACCGCATAATACGGAATACCAATTTGGTTTGCTACTCGAATAACATCATCGTAATCTTCTGTTGCTGTACAAACGCCAAATTCGTCCGTATCATCCCAATTTTTCATGAAAATTCCAATGACATCGTAACCTTGTTCTTTCAATATATGAGCAGTGACTGATGAATCTACTCCGCCTGACATGCCGACAACGACACGAATGTCACTATTATTTGTAGTCAAAACTAGCTCCTCGCCTTCTTATATTTTCATTAAACGCGTTACTACTTCACTAATTTTCGTAGCCGCCGTTTCCACTTCTTCTAAATGATTGCCCAGTCCAAAACTAATCCGAACTGTTTCTTGAATTGCCGGATGATTTTCACCAAAAAGCGCTACTAAAACATGTGACGGGTCTATCGTTCCCGCTGTGCATGCAGAGCCACTTGATACAGCAATACCTTCCATATCTAAATTCATTAATAATTGTTCAATAGAAACACCCGGAAAACGTACACTAAAAACATGCGGTAGCGTATCAGCTTCTAAACCATTCACTTCAAAATCAAGATCCGTCGAACGCCAAATTTCTGCCATTCGTTTTTTAAAGGAAACATATTCCTCGTTTTTCAGTTCGCGTTCATTTGTCATAATAGTAGAAGCTGCACTAAAACCGCAGATTCCCGCTAAGTTTTCTGTTCCAGCGCGGCGTTTTCGTTCTTGTTCGCCGCCGTGCATTTGGTAAGCAAGTCGTGTCCCATTTTTGACGTATAAAAAGCCTACGCCGCGTGGTCCATTTATTTTATGAGAAGAAGTAGTTAATAAATCTACTCCTAGCTCCGTTACATTTATATTTAATAGCCCGTAAGCTTGTACTGCATCGGTATGAAAAATGGCTTGATGATCGCGCAACAATGCACCAATCTCCGTAATCAGCTGAATGGAGCCAATTTCATTGTTACCGTACATGATGGAAACGAGAATTGTATCTGGTCGTAAAGCTTTCTCTACGCTCTCTACAGACACGATCCCATGCTCATCTACTGGCAAATAAGTCACTTCAAAACCTTGAGTCTCAAGATATTCACATGTTTTTAAAACAGCATGATGCTCAATCTGCGAAGTAATAATGTGTGTTCCGTTTTCTTTATGTGCCAAAGCTGTCCCAATAAGCGCCAAGTTATCGCCTTCTGTACCACCGCTTGTGAAAATAATTTCTTTTTCCGTAGCGTGAATACTTTTAGCAATTGTGTGACGAGCTTCATCCAATGCTTTTCTTGCCTCTCGTCCAGCGTAATGAATACTGGAAGGATTGCCGTACGTATTAGTAATTGCGCCAAGCATTGTTTGGATAACTTCTGGATGAATTGGACTTGTCGCAGCATGGTCTAAGTAAATTCTGTTTTCCATTTTTTATCGCGTCCTTTTTTGTAGACGAATTCCTGTTCGCCGTTAATCGTTTCTTATTGTAACAGCAATACTCCTGTAAAGTAAAGAGGAATAACTCCTATTTACACGCAAAAAAGAAACCCCAATCGTACCGTTTAGGATTCCCTTCCTTTGAACCCGCTCTCAATTAAAGCAGGTGGGTGCTCTGTCTAACGGTTTGCACTTCCTCGTGTGAAGGCATGTGCGCCGCGCCGGAACTCCAAGCTCCCTAGGTATAAAAAATTGTTCGGTTCAAAAATATAGGAACTATATCGAATACATTAGGGTTTCTTTTCTTCATTTAGAATACCATAGGAGAGACGAAATTTCAATGTTAGCGACTTTTCATTTGGTACTTTTTTTATTCTTTTTTTGCTTTGTTTTCGTTAATTTTTTGGTACACGCCGGCGATTGTTTGCTCAAACTTAGAAGTGAATTTTGGTTCATAATATAATTTATTTTTGAGACGATCTGGTAAATATTGTTGATCAACCCACGCGTTATCATAATTATGCGGATATTTATAATCAATTGCCCGACCAAGTTTTTGCGCACCGGAATAATGTCCATCACGCAAATGGTCTGGCACTTCCCCGCTGTTCCCTTGGCGGATATCAGCTAAGGCCGAATCAATCGCCATAATAGCTGAATTCGATTTCGGCGATAAACATAGCTCGATTACAGCATTCGCAAGTGGGATCCGCGCTTCTGGGAAACCAACTTTTTCTGCGGTTTGAATTGCGGCTAAAGTATGTGCACCCGCTTGTGGATTAGCTAAGCCGATATCTTCATAAGCCATAACGAGCATTCTTCTACTAATACTCACTAAATCCCCAGCTTCAATCAAACGGCCCATATAATGTAGCGCTGCATTGACATCGCTACCTCGAACAGATTTTTGAAAAGCGCTTAAAACATCATAATGGGCATCGCCGTCTTTGTCATGAGCCAGGCTTTTCTTTTGCAAACACTCTTCTGCTACATCAAGCGTAATCCGAATTACTCCATCATTATTTGGTTCAGAAGAAATTACTGCTAACTCAAGTGCATTAAGCGCACTACGCACGTCGCCATTACTCGCTGTTGCAAAGTGTTTTTTCGCCACTTCATCTATTTCGACATGATAATCTCCTAGCCCGCGCTCTTTATCGGAAAGCGCCCGGTCCATCGTTATCATAATATCTTCCACCGTTAAAGGCTTTAACTCAAAAATTTGCGTTCTACTTCGAATAGCTGGATTAATAGCAATATATGGATTACTTGTCGTTGCGCCTATTAAAATTATTGCGCCACTTTCAAGTAATGGAAGTAAAAAATCTTGTTTAGCTTTGTCTAAACGATGTACTTCATCTAAAAGCAGAATCACTGTACCGCTCATTTTCGCTTCAGCTGCTACTACTTCCATATCTTTTTTATTGTTTGTTACTGCATTTAATGTCCGAAAAGCGTATTTTGTACTACCAGCAATCGCACTCGCAATCGAAGTTTTTCCAATTCCGGGCGGTCCGTATAATATCATAGAAGATAATTGTTTTGCTTTGACCATCCGGTAAATAATTTTATCTTTACCGACTAAATGCGTTTGTCCCACGATTTCATCAAGTGCTTTTGGGCGCATCCGGTAAGCTAAAGGTTGAATTGCCATATAACCGCTCCTTCTTATTTGCTTCTTTTCTATTATAACATAAGAACACCTGTGCGTTCACCTACTTGTTTCCTTTGCCTTCTTCCTGTAATTCCGATATAATAGATGCGGTATAAGCGGTTTCGAAATTACTGGAGGTAAATAAAAATGAAAATCACAACAAAAGGTCGTTATGGCCTAACAATAACATTAGAATTAGCGAAAAGAATTGGTGATGGTCCTATCTCTCTTCGCAGTATCGCTCAAGATAAAAATTTATCCGAACATTATTTAGAGCAATTAATCGGACCACTTCGTAATGCAGGAATTGTAAAAAGTATCCGCGGGGCGCACGGTGGCTATGTTTTAAATGGTGATCCTGAAAAAATTACGGCCGGCGATATTATTCGTACGCTAGAAGGCCCTATCGTACTTGTCGAGAGTATGGAAGATGAGGAAGCGGCACAGCGCGAACTATGGACTCGAATGCGTAATGCTGTTCGTGACGTGTTAGATCAAACAACACTGGCTGATTTGCTCAAGCATTCAACAGACTCCGAATTATCAGATGGTTACATGTTTTATATTTAATGGAAAAAGCCTATTTGCGAATAGGCTTTTTATCTGCCATTTAAACGGAATTTCCACCTTTTATTTATCAGATTATTCTGAAATAAATCCAGAAAACAACCAATTGAAAACGCTATATGTTAGATAATCTAACCAATTTTATTGAATTGATAAAATATTCTTGCCTTTATTTGAATTTAGTGTATTATGAACGCATAAATAAAATAATTCATGTTAGTTTATCTAACAAAAAGGAGAGTTGAGTATGGAATCAGTATTTATGTTCTTTTGTACTTTATTGGTTTGGTTAATGACACCAGGGATTGCATTATTTTATGGCGGTATGGTTCGACGCAAAAATGTGTTAAGTACCGCAATGTATAGTTTTAGCTCGATGGCAATTATTTCTATTCTTTGGGTGATTGTTGGATATTCGTTAGCTTTTGCACCAGGAAACGGCTTTATTGGTAGTTTCGACTGGACGTTCCTTCATAATGTCGGATTTGCTGCAAACGATACTTACTCAGATGCTATTCCACACGTTCTATTTATGATGTTCCAAATGACTTTTGCGATTTTAACCGTAGCTATCATTTCAGGGGCATTTGCAGAACGCATGAATTTCTCCGCTTACTTGATTTTCATTATTTTATGGTCATTGCTTGTTTACTCCCCTGTTGCTCACTGGGTTTGGGGCGACGGCGGTTGGTTGCGTAACCTTGGAGCGCTTGATTTTGCCGGCGGGAATGTAGTTCATATTAGTTCTGGTGTAACCGGGTTGATACTAGCCATTATGATTGGCCGCAGAAAAGAAGCGGACTCTGCATCGCCACATAACCTACCTCTCGCGCTGATTGGCGGTATTCTCGTTTGGTTCGGTTGGTATGGATTTAATGTTGGTAGCGCCTTAACGATTGATAATGTGGCAATGACAGCATTTGTTAATACGAACACGGCAGCTGCAGCAGGTATTATCGGTTGGGGACTTGTCGAATGGTTAACAAACAAAAAACCAACGATGCTTGGCACTATTTCGGGAGCAATCGCAGGTTTAGTTTCTATTACTCCCGCTGCCGGATTTGTTACCGTACCTAGTTCTTTAATTATCGGTTTCCTCGGCGGAGCACTTTGTTTCTGGGCTGTGTTCTGGTTGAAAGGAAAAGTGAAATACGATGATGCGCTTGATGCGTTTGGCCTTCACGGGATTGGTGGTATTTGGGGCGGCATCGCAACTGGCCTTTTTGCTACAACAAAAGTAAATGAAGCTGGAGCAGATGGCCTATTTTACGGTAACGCATCACTAGTAGTAAAACAATTAATCGCAATCGGCTCAACAGTGGCTTATGTCGCTATCGTAACCGCTCTAATCGTCGTAATTATCAAACTCTTCTTACCAATTCGTGTAAATGAAGAACAAGAATTTAAAGGACTTGATTTGACGCTTCACGGCGAAAAAGCATATCAAGAATAAGGGAGGCAACAATATGTCTGGATTAACAAAAATCGAAATCATTACTCGGCCAAATCGTTTTAATTTATTTCAAAAAGAACTCGCAAAAATCGGTGTAAGCGGCCTAACTGTTACAAAAGCACTTGGAACCGGTCTTGAAAAAGGCTTTATCGAACTGTATCGCGGCACGAAAAAAGAAACTAATATTCACGAACGAATGAAAATCGAAATCGTTGTATCCACTGTGCCAGTTGAGGATGTGCTTCGTGTCGTGAAAGAAACCCTTCGAACTGGTGAACCTGGCGATGGAAAAGTATTTATTTATCCAGTTAGTGAAGTCATTAAAATCAGCACTGGCGAGACCGGAGTCGATGCGTTACAAGATAAACCATCAAAATGAATAGTTAAAATGGTGAATTAATTAAAAATGGGGCCTCTATTCTAAAAAATCAATGAGAAATGGCGTTTACCCCTTCCGCTTCTTAGCTTTTACACTTATAATAAAAAAGGAAGAACGTTTAGAATAGATAAGGAGGCGCGAAATTCCCTATGCGTAAAATCCCCATTTTCACCCTTCTAGCAGCTATCCTGCTTTTCGGTGGCTATTATCTTTATCAGCACGCTTCGTCAAAAGTAGATGTTACCTTCAATTTCGTGGTAGATCAAAAAGCAAAAGATAATACCGTCACCGGCACAATCGATGGCGCTGGAAACAAATCCATTACACTACCGCTTTCTGAGGAGAGCTGGGATGCAGTAAAAAAAGGGAATCGCTACAATGTGGAAGCCACTTTTTATAACAAAAATAAAATCAGCTCCAATGAAGCGAAAGAATTGGACGGTCCGTTTTGGTCCAATGATTCCAATCAAGGGTTATTAGTTAATAAAGTACATGTAGAAAATATTCAAGAACTAAGTGATGATTTTTAAAACAAAAAGAAGCTGGGCGAATAGCGCCCAGCTTCTTTTTTATTTTAGTTTGATTCTTTTTTCACTGTTTCTAATTTCAATTCAGCAAGTTGAGCTGCACTAACCTCACCTGGCGCATTTGTCAGTGGGTCTACTGCGCTTCCTGTTTTAGGGAATGCAATTGTGTCACGTAGGTTGTTTCGACCTGCTAAGATCATTACAATGCGGTCTAATCCAAGCGCGATACCACCATGAGGCGGCGTACCATATTCTAACGCCTCCATTAGGAAACCAAATTGTTCTTTCGCCGATTCATCTGTGAAACCAAGCGCGCGGAACATTGATTCTTGAACTTCTTTTTTATAAATCCGCAGCGAACCACCGCCAATTTCATAACCATTTAAGACGATATCATACGCTTCTGCCATTACTTTAGAAGAATCTGTTTCAAGAAGTGGAATATCTTCTTCTTTTGGCAAAGTGAATGGATGATGCGCAGATACATAACGACCAGCTTCTTCGTCATATTCGAATAACGGCCAATCTGTTACCCATAAGAAAGCAAGTTCTTCTTCATTGATTAAGTTTAAGTCTTTACCAAGCTTATTACGAAGTGCACCAAGCGATGCTGCAACGATATCTGCTTTATCAGCCGCGAATAATAATAAGTCGCCATCTTCAGCTTGAAGTGCTGCTTGTAGTTCAGCCGCTTTGTCTTCAGGGAAGAATTTAGCAATTGGCCCTTTTAGTTCGCCAGCTTCCACTTTTAGCCACGCAAGACCTTTTGCACCGTAGTTAGCAACAAAAACGCCAAGTGCATCTAAATCTTTACGAGAAAAATTAGCTGCGGCCGCTTTTGCATTGATTGCTTTCACTTCGCCACCGTTTTCGATTGCGGATTGGAAGACTTTAAAATCAACATCTTTAACAACTTCGGAAACATTTTGTAATTCTAAACCAAAACGAATGTCCGGTTTATCGCTACCAAAACGATCCATTGCTTCTTTATACGTCATACGAGGAAACGGTTTTTCGATAGTGATGTTTTTCGCTTCTTTGACAACATCTACTAGCATGTCTTCCGTAATCGCTTGAATTTCTTCTTTTGTTAAAAAGCTTGTTTCTAAATCGATTTGCGTAAATTCCGGTTGACGATCACCGCGCAAATCTTCATCACGGAAACAACGAACGATTTGGTAATATTTATCAAAACCAGCTGTCATTAACAACTGTTTTAAAATTTGTGGAGATTGCGGTAACGCATAGAAGTTACCAGGATAAACACGGCTTGGTACTAGATAATCACGCGCACCTTCTGGCGTACTTTTTGTTAAATAAGGGGTTTCAATATCAAAGAAGCCGAGTGCATCAAGTTTGTTACGGAACGTTCTTGTTACCGTATGACGCATTTTGAAAATGTTATTCATTTCCGGGCGACGTAAATCTAAGTAGCGGTATTTCAAGCGAAGTTCATCCGAAACGCTCACGCCATCTTCAATATAAAATGGAGGTGTTTTAGATGTATTTAAAATTGTAATTTCTTCTGCTAAAACTTCCACTTTCCCTGTTGCTAATCTGTCATTAATGGCTTTTTCGCCACGAGCGTGCACTTTCCCTTTGATAGTCACGACAAATTCGTTTCGAACGCTATCGGCAATTTCTAATGCTTCTTTGGAAAATTCAGGATTGAATACTACTTGCACAATTCCTTCACGATCACGTAAATCGATGAAAATTAATCCACCTAAGTCGCGACGTTTTTGTACCCAACCATGAAGGACAACACTTTGACCGATATGGGTTTCGTTTAATTCTCCGCAGTAACTTGTACGTTTTTCCATTTTATTTCTCCCCCTTGGTGTTTGTTAGTTTTTCTAATATTGTTGTTTCAGACACAGCTTCTTGCTCGCCTGTTTCCATATTTTTCAATTGGTAGTTGCCTGATTGCAGTTCTTCCTCACCAAGAATGATGGTGTAAACAGCATTTTTTCTATTGGCATCTTTTAATTGTGCTTTGAATTTACGTTTTAAATAATCTTTTTCCGCGCTAATGCCGTTTTGTCTTAATTTATTTACAAGAGTTACGGCTTTTAGTTCTGCTTCTGGTTGCGCAGTAATCACGTATACTTCTAGCGGTTTTTTCGCAGGTATTTCGATATCCGCTTTTTCTAAGGCAAGTAAAATCCGTTCTACCCCAATGCCAAAACCGATTCCTGGTGTATCTGGTCCGCCAAATTCTTTGACTAAACCATGATATCTTCCTCCACCACAAAGTGTCGTTTTCGCGCCAAAACCTTCTTCCACACTCATAATTTCGAACGTTGTATGGTTATAATAATCTAAACCACGAACCATCGTTGGATCAATTTCAAAAGGAACACCTAGTGCATCTAAGTAACTTTTTACATTTTCAAAATACGCAACAGATTCTTCATTTAAAAAGTCCAAGATAGATGGCGCGGATTGGATAAGCGGATGGTCATGATCTTTTTTACAATCCAAAATGCGCAGTGGATTTTTATGCAAACGCACCTGACATTCTGCACAAAATTCATCAATATGTGGTTCAAAATGCGCAACAAGTGCTTCGCGGTGCTTCAAGCGACTTTCTTTATCACCAAGGCTATTAATAACTAATTTAATGTTTGTAAGTCCAATTTTCCGGAAAAACTCCATTGCTAGCGAGATAACTTCCACATCAATAGAAGGATCATCGCTTCCAAGTGCTTCAATGCCCATTTGGGTAAATTGGCGCTGTCTGCCACCTTGTGGACGTTCATAGCGGAACATCGGCTCATTGTAATACATTTTGATTGGTTGGCTCACTTCGCCGTATAATTTATGCTCAACGAAAGCACGAACAACAGAAGCAGTTCCCTCGGGTCTTAAAGTTAGGCTTCTACCACCTTTATCTTGGAAAGTATACATTTCCTTCGATACGATGTCTGTAGAATCACCCACCCCGCGTTCAAATAATTCCGTATGCTCGAAAATTGGCGTTCTAATCTCTTCGTATCGGTAGTTTTCGCAAACTTTTTTAAATTCCGTTTCTAGAAAATGCCATTTGCTAACCTCTTCTGGCAAAATATCTCGCGTCCCTCTTGGTAATTGCAAATCCATCACCATAAACCTCCTTTTTCTACTTCAAAATATAAAGAAAAACCCCCGTCACTTGTTATAAAAACAAGGGACGAGAGTTTATTTACACCCGTGGTACCACCCTAATTAGAACTATGAAAAGTCCTCACTTAAGTCAGTTAACGCCTGAATACGTTCTTGCTTACTGTTTTCAACAAGAAACCTCGAGAGTGTCTTTTCGGAAAATATAACTATCTTTATCCTTTCAGCCAAATGGGATAAATTCTCTTTATAGCATGGTTTTTCTTACTTTTCTCTGTCGCTAGTTTTAAATATGAATTATTCTAAGATTACTAAAAACACACTGAAAAGTCAACATTTTGCCAGTTTTTTTATAAAATTCCACTTTCTAGTTCCATGAAAGCGCATTTTATGGTAACATTTTACTGTCAGATAAAAGTTTATGAGTATATGGGTGGTGTTAGCTTTAAATGAAAAATAAATTCATTTTTATCACCGTTGTCTCCATTTTATTGATTGCAGCAGGTATATTTACAACCATTGCGATGGCGAATGCGAATTCCGTTGTCGTCAAAGCAGAAGTCTTAAATGTCCGCAGCGGTCCTGGTTTAGCATATGATGTAACGAGCCAAGCCAGAAAAAATGAAGTACTCCGGGTAGTCGGTGAAGAAAATCAATGGTACAAAGTTCAATTAGATAATGGAAATAGCGGTTGGGTTGCCAGCTGGTTAGTAGAAAATACTGACGTCAGCGCTGCAAGTAACAGTGTAGCTATTGTCTCATCTGATGGCGGCTTAAATGTCCGCGAAAAACCAAGTACCTCCAGTAATTCACTTGGCTTACTAAATAAAGGGGATCAAGTAACAGTAACTAGCCAACAAAACGGCTGGGCGCAAATCCAATACAATGGTAAAAGCGCATGGGTTAGCTCCGATTACTTAACAATCCGTGAATCTGTTACAAAAGTAGATGAAAGCGAACTACAAACAGTAACCATTCGCGATGACTCCACTAATATTAGAAATAAACCAAGCCGCGATGGTACCGTCATCGAAAAAGCAAATTCCGGCCAAGGGTTTGCTATCCAAGGAGTACAAGGTGACTGGTATAAAATTCGTACAACAAGCGGTGAAGAAGGTTATGTAGCTAACTGGGTCGTGGATGTTTCCGATAAAGGTCAAACATCTAGTCCACGTAGTAAAACAACCAAACTATCCGAAGCAACGATTGTTATTGACCCCGGACATGGCGGCAATGACCCCGGTGCAAAAGGTGCAAATGGCACAATCGAAAAAGAAATGACATTAAAAACAGCTAAACAATTAAAAGAAAAACTCGAATCCAGAGGCGCGAAAGTAATTTTAACAAGAAACAGCGATAAATACATTTCCTTAAAAGCAAGAACGAATGTAGCTGCCAAAAATAATGCCGATGTGTTTATTAGTATTCATTTTGACAGTTTAGAAGATACGAGTAAAGCAGTCAGCGGTCAAACAACCTATTATTATGATAATAGCGACAAATCGCTCGCAGAAAGTATTAATACAACGCTTGGGAACGACCTCCCTACTTCTAACCGCGGCTCAAGAGTTGGCGATTATTATGTAGTCAGAGAAAATTCACAACCGGCTGTACTTTTAGAACTTGGTTATCTAAGTTCCGCAAAAGATGAACGTAATATCAATTCCGCATCTTATAGAAGTCAAATTGCTGACTCTGTAACAGATGGCTTATCCAATTACTTCTCTAATTAAAAAAAGCGATCATTCAGATGACCTGAATGATCGCTTTTTTATTTTCGCATTTCGTCTGAATCAAGCATAATTGTAACTGGACCATGATTGACAATTTTCACATCCATTGCTGCGCCAAACACCCCTGTTTCAACAATAAAACCTGCCTCTGAAAGCTTTTGATTAAATAAGTCATAAAGCGCTTCTGCTTTTTCGCCTGGAGCAGATTTTGTAAAGCTCGGACGTTTCCCTCTACTAACATCTGCATATAAAGTGAACTGAGATACGCTAAGAATAGCCCCACCGCGTTCAGCTAAAGAAATATTCATCTTTTCCGACTCATCTTCAAAAATTCGTAGTCCAACGATTTTATTTGCTATATAGTCGACTGTTTCTGGTGTATCGCTATGAGTAAATCCAACTAACAGACAAAGACCACCAGCTATTTCGCCGATAACTTCCTCTTCCACTCTGACAGATGCTTCATAACATCTTTGTAGTAGTACACGCACTCCGCTTCACTCCTTTAGTTCATTAATCTTCTTACAGTATAGACATCTGGAATTTGTTTTATTTTATCCACTACGCGTTGTAAATGATTAATATTATGAATTTGCAGCGTAACAACTAAGGTTGCCATTTTATTATTATCGACTTTGGCATTGACGCCGTTAATATTGGAAGTCAAACTATTGATTACTTGCAAAATATCATTTAACAAACCGTTGCGATTATAGCCATAAATTTCGATATCGACATTATAATCATTTTTAGCTTGTGAATCAGTATCTTCCCAGTCAACATCGATTAGTCTTTCCGGCTCGATTGCTTGTACATTCGGGCAATCTTGACGGTGAATAGAAATTCCGCGACCTTTTGTAATGTAACCAACGATATCATCACCCGGTACCGGATTACAACATCTTGAAAGGCGAATCAGCAAGTTCCCTACACCTTGAACAACGACACCCGCATTGTGCTTAATCTTCAGTTTTTCATTATTTGCATCTGAATTGGATGGTTTATTTTCTGATTGTGTGAGTAATTTCTCTGTTTCTGCTTCGATCTCTCGTTCTTTACGCAGTTTTTCTGTTAGACGATTGGCCACTTGTAACGCTGTAATGCCATTATATCCAACTGCTGCAAACAAATCATCTTCATGCGAAAAGTTCAATTTATCTGCTAGTTTACGGAGATTTTCTGCTACCATGATTTTTTTCGGTTCGAATCCAAGCTGTCTGATTTCTTTTTCTATTAAATCGCGGCCTTTTTCGACATTTTCTTCTTTCGCTTGTCGTTTGAAAAATTGCTTGATTTTATTGCGCGCTTGAGACGTCTGAACTAATTTCAGCCAGTCGCGGCTCGGTCCGTAAGAATGTTTGGACGTTAAAATGTCAATAATATCGCCCGTTTTTAATTTATAATCTAGCGTAACAATTTTTCCGTTAATTTTTGCACCGATAGTTTTGTTTCCAATCTCTGTATGAACACGGTAAGCAAAATCAAGAGGTACAGAGCCATTTGGCAGCTCGTATACATCGCCTTTTGGTGTGAATACATAGACAACATCGGAAAATAAATCGAGTTTCAAACTTTCCATAAATTCTTCCGCGTTATCCGATTCATTTTGATATTCTAAAATTTCACGGAACCACGTTAGTTTGTTATCGAATGAAGTTTTGGAATTAACAACTTTACCTTCTTTATAAGCCCAGTGTGCCGCAACCCCGTATTCAGCGATTTGGTGCATTTCATGTGTTCTGATTTGGACTTCGAGCGGCTCACCTTGAGGCCCGATAACGGTCGTGTGAATCGATTGATACATATTCGACTTAGGCATCGCGATATAATCTTTAAAGCGTCCTGGCATCGGTTTCCAGCGCGTATGAATGATACCAAGAACAGCATAACAATCCTTGATACTGCTAACAACGATTCGAACTGCCAGTAAATCATAAATTTCGTTAAATTGTTTATTTTGTTCGCTCATTTTCCGGTAAATCGAATAAATGTGTTTCGGTCTACCAGAAATATCCGCTTGAATATTAAGTTCATCTAGGTTTTCATTGACGCCATCAATAACATCATGCAAATAGCGCTCTCTTGCATCCCGCTTTTGTTTCATTAAGTGGACAATGCGGTAATATTGTTGCGGATTTAAATAACGTAACGCTGTATCTTCTAGTTCCCATTTTACGCGAGAAATACCTAAACGATGCGCAAGTGGTGCAAAAATTTCTAATGTTTCATTCGCAATTCTACGTTGCTTTTCTACTGGCAAATGTTTTAAAGTCCGCATATTGTGCAAACGGTCCGCCAGTTTAATTAAAATAACGCGGATATCCTGCGCCATGGCAATGAACATTTTTCGGTGATTTTCAGCTTGTTGTTCTTCATGTGATTTATATTTAATTTTACCAAGTTTTGTTACACCGTCTACTAGCATGGCAACTTCACTGCCGAAAACTTCTTCTAAATCTGCTAGTGTGACTGGCGTGTCCTCCACGACATCATGCAAAAATCCTGATGCTACTGTCGATGGATCCATTTTTAATTCAACTAAAATGCCAGCAACTTGAATTGGATGAATAATATACGGCTCACCTGATTTACGAAATTGTTCTTTATGAGAATCGCGCGCAAATTCATACGCTTTTTTTACGAGCGCTAGATGTTCCTGATTCATATAATGAGAAGCCATATCGATGACTTGCTCAGCTGTCAGATTTTGTTCTTTCGCCATTTACATTCACCCTCTTATCCCTTGTCATATATACAACTTAAAAACACCCAATAACTGAGTGCTCTAAAAAATATTCTTGTCTAATATTATAGCATGAGGCCACTTTGTTTAGAAAGCACTTTTCCTTGATTTTTCTGATTTTCTAGTACTTTCCAGCATTTTTAATTAAAAAACTACCCCTAAAATCATAGGAGTAGTTTATTTTTTATAATTGCATCAGGATTAAACGGTCGTAACCATTTAATTTTTTGTGTCCTTCTAGTTCTTTAAGTTCGATTAGGAATGCACAACCAGCAACAATACCGCCTAGTTCTTCTACTAGTTTAATTGTAGCTTCGATTGTTCCACCTGTAGCAAGCAAATCATCTGTAATAAGGACGCGTTGGCCCGGTTTGATGGCATCGCTATGCATCGATAATTTATTTGTACCATATTCTAAGTCGTATTCCATTTCGATTGTTTCACGAGGAAGTTTGCCAGGTTTACGAACTGGCGCAAAACCGATTCCTAACGCATAAGCAACTGGGCAACCAATAATGAAACCACGTGCTTCTGGTCCAACAATGATATCAATTTTTAATTCTTTTGCATATTCCACAATTTTATCTGTAGCAAAACGATATGCTTCTCCGTCATTCATAAGTGGCGTGATATCTTTAAAAACAATACCTTTTTTCGGCCAATCGTTCACAATCGCTACGTAATCTTGTAAATCTTTAATTTCCATTTTCTAGTTCCTCCGCATTCGGGTAAATTGATGTTTCCATCATTGATTTCATCCAACTATGAAGCTCAGTATAATTGGAGTACAACAGTTTTTTTCTTGTAGTTATTTCTTCTACCTTTTGTTGATAAACAAGTGACTCGTCCAGATTACGTTTTTCAACAACTTCATTGATAATAATCTGACCACCATCCATTTTAGCAAATTCTAAATCAAAAAACACCTTTGACATGAAATCTATTTGATCTTTATTCCAGCCAAACTTTTGCATTAGCCGTGGTGTGTACTTTTCGATTGGAAATGGTTGAAATTTTTTAATGAGACTATATAGCTCTGCAAACGCTACTCGGTCCGGTATTGCTGGAATTTGATTACCTTCAGCAGCATCAAAATGGACAAAAATCCGCTCTGGTTTTGTTTCACGAACAATCGTTTCAATTAATTCGATGTTAGTAGGCATATCCGCGAAAACAAGTTCTTCCGTCTCGAAATCAGCCGTAAAATCAGCTTTTCCATCGACTAAAATATACTTTTGTTCCCCGAGCGTCGTAATGGTTCTTTCTTCAAAGCAAACGAACACTCTTGATGTGGCTTGTTCTTGAAGAATTCTCGCCCATTCCGACTTACTCCGTACATCAAAAAGTTGCCAGTGCGCGATATGAATATCCATCATTCGCAGCTGTGGTTTTTTGACATTATTCCATTCATTGATAGACAATTCCCCAACGACATTCACTGCAGCTGAAGGAGAAATTTTTTCTACCAAATCTCCGACGCCAAATCCGATAGAATCTAGTGTAGCATCACTCTCATCTGTCGCAAGCATTGTTTTTAAATGGGTTTTATCCGCCCCAATTCTTTTCGTCCCTTTCAGATGCATATTCTCTAAAAGGAAAATCGGTTTCGGATTGTCCATGCCGAACGGCGCTAATTTTTCTAACTGTGCAATAAACGCAACAGAAACATCCGCTAAATCAATTTTTTCTTCTATTTTTAAAGCCGGTCGGAAATCTTCTTCTGAAAGAAAACTAGCTTCTTCTTGTAATTTAGCTTCTAATTCAGCTAAGTTTTCAGCTGGTAACGTCAAACCTGCTGCCATTGGATGCCCACCAAAAGCAGTCATTAAATCGCGATGTTTATCCAGCGCTTGATACAAATGAAACGCATCCACACTCCGACCAGATCCTTTGGCAATGCCAGTTACCGGATCAATTCCGAGTACAATCGCCGGGCGAGAGTATGTTCCAACTAATTTCGAAGCAACAATACCGAGGATACCGGTATTCCAACCTTCTCCGTAAACAACGAGGACATTTCCTAACGTTTCTTTCGCTTCGATTACTTCCATCGCGAGTTTCGTTGTGTCTACTACTACTTGTTTCCGTTCTTTATTTGCATCATCAATTTCTTCTGCTAAGAAAAGCGCCTCTTCTGGATCTTCTGTTAAAAGTAAATCAGCAGCCGGATCAGCTGGACCTAAACGACCAACAGCATTAAGTCGCGGCGCCAAACCAAAACCAATCGTTTCTTCTGTCGCCTCTTCCAGCTTTAAACTAGCTTTTTTGGCTAAAACAGAAAGGCCGATATTCGCGGATTCGCGCAATTGACGCAAACCGAGTTGAACGAGTAAGCGGTTTTCGTCTGTTAAAGAAACTAAATCAGCAACCGTGCCTACAGCAACCAAATCAAGCAATTCCTTTGGTTCTTCTCCAAGCAACGCATGAGATAATTTATACGCAACGCCAACACCAGCAAGCTCATCAAATGGATAAGCCGACTTCGGATGTTTTGGATGGATAACCGCGACAGCTTCTGGCATTACTTCACGCGGCTCATGGTGATCTGTAACGATTACATCTAAGCCAATTTCTTTCGCATGTGTCATTACTTCTAGCGCTGCAATCCCATTATCAACTGTAATAATTAAATCCGTACCTTGATTTTTTGCCATATCAAATGCAGCAATATTCGGTCCATATCCTTCTGTAAAACGATTAGGAATGTAAAACTCAGTATTTGCGCCTAAATGCCGCAGTGTTTTCATTAATACCGCAATACTAGTTACGCCATCTGCATCGTAATCACCGTAGACTAAAATTTGCTCATTTAATTCTATCGCTTGCTTAATTCTAGCAACCGCAAGATCCATCTCTGCAAATAAAAATGGGTCATAGCTTTCATATTTTTCTGGGTGGAAAAATTTATCGAATTGTCCTTGCGTTGTAATTTTTCTTTTCCAAAGTAGTTTGGCAAGTGGAAGCGAGATTTTTAGCTGTTCTGCTAATTGACTTGCTTTATCTTCTGCTGCTTCCTCGATATTCCATAAGTATTTTGAATGAATCACATTACCCCACCTCTCAACCTTCCTATTATATCGAAAATCACTAGAAAAACCAAGAGGAATCTTCAAAACAAAAAACGCTAACTTCAAAAGTCAGCGTCCTTATCTTTATTTAGTTGTATCTACTACTTTTTCAGTATCACGTTTTTCCACTTGAGAGGAATGAGTTTTCATCGCTTTAGCAGCCGCCAGTTGACGTTCTACTTCTGCTTTTTCGGATGTTAATTGCTTTACTTTTTTCTTCATACCACGAGATTTCGCGATATTTAAGAAAAAGATAATCAAGCAACCGCAAAGAACCGACCCGATAATAATTAAAATTAATGGCCATTCTGCTTGAGCAAATAAAAAGTTCACTTCTACTGGATCTACATTGATAACTGCAAATATTGCAATAATAAGTGCTAAAATAATTCCCGCAATTACTTGCCACTGTACTTTATTTTCTTTCATTTTTTCTCCTCCTTGCAACAATTATCTTACTATTTACCCGTTTCCAGCCTATTAAAAACGGCCGAATCTCTTTTTATGAAATTCGGCCATTGTTTTTAAACGACAGGTTGTCCGTTATTACGTGGTTTTTTCTTTTTAACCGTGCTAATCGGTCCTTTTTTACGTAGTTGTCTTGCTTTAAATACGTACCATAATTGCATCGCCATAAAGATAGACGAGAATACACTGGAAACAAGTCCAACAAGTAAAGCAATGGAGAAGTTCAGAATAGACTCACTACCGAATAGTACAAGTGCAAGTACGGTGAAAATAACCGTTAAAATTGTATTGATCGAACGAGTAAATGTTTGACGCAATGCTTTGTTAACTGCATCGGCAATCTCTTCTTTCGTTTTAAAACGCTGCATCTTCGTACTAATATCCCGTATTCGGTCGGCGGTGACTATCGTATCATTTATCGAATAACCGATAACCGTCAGAACCGCCGCAATGAAGGTCAAGTCAACCTCCAGCCTTGTAACACTAAAGAAGATAAAGATGATAAATGCGTCGAATAGTAAGGACAGAATCGCCGCAATCCCCATATAAAACTCAAATCGTACCGCAATATAAAGTACAATCAACACAGAAGCCACACCGAGTGCCCAGAAGCCATTTTTGGCAAGTTCTTTCCCGACAGTTGGTGAAACGGTACTAATGCTTGGTTCGTGCTTATATTTGTCTTCAAAGTAATCTTTAAATTTAGCTACGTCATTTTGAGATAAAGTTCCTTTGTAAGAAATAACGGCTGTTTTAGAACCGGATCCTTGGAAAACAATATCATCCGATGGCATATCAATCTCTTTTAAATCTTTCTTAATTTGTGTTTCTGTCAGCGTTTGGTTCGCAGTTACTTCTGCGCGCGTTCCACTGGCAAAGTCAATGCCAAGGTTCAATTTGAATATCGAAAGAATAACGATACCCACAATGACGATAGCAGTAAAAATGGATAAGAACAGACGATGATGTTTAACAAAATCATAACGATCAAAGTGTGTTTTTAAGTTAAAGCTATTGATACCTTCGTGTAAGTTATGAATATCTTTACGTCTAACCGCAAAGAATCCTGGTTTATTGTTAAGCCAATTACTTTTCACTAATAATCCAAGTAAGAATCTTGATCCCCAAACGGCTGTCAAGAAGCTGACTAAAATACTAATGATCAGTACTGTAGCAAAACCTTTAATAGAGCTTGTTCCGAAGTAGAAGAGAACCGCAGCCACGATAAGCGTCGTTAAGTTACCATCTAAAATTGCACGGAATGCTTCTTTTCCACCAACTTCAAAAGCAGCTTTAGTCGACCTACCGACCTTGATTTCTTCTTTTATCCGTTCGTATGTGATTACGTTCGCGTCAACAGCCATACCTATCCCCAGAATCAAACCGGCAATCCCTGGTAAAGTAAGCGTCGCGTGAAGCAGACTCAAAATTAATAATACTAAATAAGTGTAAGCAACTAATGTAATCGATGCAACAACACCTGGTAAACGGTAAACTGCCATCATGAAAATAAAGATAGCCATAACGCCAATAATACCCGCTAAAATAGTTTCTTGTAAGGCATCTTGACCAAACTGTGCACCAACAGATGTAGAATAAACTTCTGTCATTTTCACAGGAAGCGCACCGGAGTTCAGAAGTTCAGCTAAATCTTTGGCTTCTTCCGTTGTAAAGCTTCCGGAAATCTCTACTTTGTCAGTATCAAGCACACTACTTACGTTTGGCGCTGACAAGTAAGCTGGATCTTTCTTCTCACGTTCAGTTTTGTATTTTTGTCCTTCTTTCCAATCTAACCAAATAACTAATTGATTGTCAGGTGCTTCTGCTAAAATTGTTTTTGTAACGCTAGCAAATTTATCTGCACTTTTTAGTTTTAAGGTAACAATTGGATTATTGCTTGAATCGAAAGCTTGTTTTGCCCCGCCTGCAACTAAGTCACTACCATTCATCATCATTTTGTCATTAGCGTCTCTAAATGATAATTGCGCTGTAGTGGATAGCATTTTCCGTGCTTCTGCTTGGTCTGTTATCCCAGCAAGTTGAACACGAATACGGTTATCTCCTTCGATTTGGATACTTGGCTCTGCAACACCTAATGAATTGATACGTTTATCAAGTGATGTTACTGTATCTGTTAACGTTTGTTTTGATACAGTGCCTTTACCATCAGCTGGCGAAACTTCATAAAGAACTTCGAATCCTCCTTGAAGATCCAAGCCTAGGTTAATGTTTTGCATAACCATTTTTGCAGTGCCAAATACAGCACCAAAGATAATTGCAACTACTAGAAAGAAAATAACTATCTTACTCTTTTTTACCATTTCTGTTTCGTTCCTCCCTCATCTAAACCATAACAAATCCCAGTCTAACAACAAATACTTCTATTTTTATGTACCAAACTCAAGCATTTGCTAACAGGCTGTTAATCTTCCACATTCGGTTGAAGCACATTCATCGCTTGAGAAACATGGTTATTAGATTCTTGTTCAGCTGTTGTCATAATAAATTGCATTAATTGTCCAATATTCATTTGCATAACATCATTGATTCGTTCATGCAAAGCAGGGGTTGTTTTATTCTTCCACTTTTCTTCAGTTAAAAATGCCCAAATGTGGCTTGCCTTAATTTCCCGGTAACCTAAAATATGAAAATCTTCTACTTTTATCGCAATCGCAGGTGCTAAATCTTCATACCATTCCGAAAATGCATCCATCATTAAGTCATCCCCTTTCTTAAACAATAAGCATATTCCCATTTTATCTAAAAAAAGCTTAAATGGAAAGTATAAGCTCTAATTTTATGGTTAAAAAATGCCATTTCACCGTTTAGAGGGAAATGGCATTTTTATTTCAAGTATTATTTGTTGTCTTCTACTTCCGTGTCATCAGAAATTGTTTCTGTTACAACTGAATTAGAAGTACCTTTTTCAAGTACAGTTCTTACTGCATTACGGTCAAAAGTTAATTTGCTGTTTCCGCATTTCAAAATGACTGTGCCATCTTCAATTGCTTCAACAATACCGTGAAGTCCACCAATAGTAATAATTTTATCACCTTTTGCTAAACTACTTTGCATATTTTGTACTTCTTTTTGACGTTTTTGTTGAGGTCTGATTAATAAGAAGTAAAACAAAACGATCATCAAGATAATTGGTATAAATGTTACAATGCTACCCATATTTTCCAACTCCTTTCGATACTATATATATATTTAGAAATTTTTTGCATCAGGACGATTGAATCCATATTGCTCAAAAAATTCTTCCCTAAAATCAGCAAGACGATCTTCCATAATAGCGCCACGGACTTGCTTCATTAAGTTTAACAGAAAATGAAGATTATGATAAGTTGTAAGTCTAATTCCAAATGTTTCCTCACAACGAATCAAGTGTCGAATGTATGCACGTGAATAGTTTTTACATGTATAACAATCACAATTTTCATCAATTGGACGGAAATCATGGGTGAACTTAGCATTTTTGATAACTAAGCGACCACTTGATGTCATACAAGTACCATTTCGTGCGATACGTGTGGGAAGAACACAGTCAAACATGTCCACTCCTCGAATTACACCATCAATTAATGAGTCAGGCGAACCTACGCCCATTAAGTAACGTGGTTTATTAGCTGGTAACAGCGGTGTTGTATGTTCCAACACTCTGTTCATCACGTCTTTTGGTTCCCCTACAGATAGTCCACCAATGGAATAACCTGGGAAATCTAGTGAAACGAGATCTTTGGCACTTTGAGCGCGCAAATCTTCGTAAGCTCCACCTTGGACGATACCGAACAAGCCTTGGTCTTCTGGTCTTTCGTGTGCTTTTAAGCCACGTTCAGCCCAGCGTGATGTTCTTTCCACTGATTTTTTCATATATTCATGCGATGCTGGGTATGGAGGACATTCGTCAAAACTCATCATAATATCCGAACCAAGCGCATTTTGAATCTGAATCGCTTTTTCTGGTGATAAGAAAAGTTTGTCCCCGTTTAAATGGTTACGGAAATGAACGCCTTCTTCTTTGATATCACGCATTTTACTCAAACTAAACACCTGAAAACCACCTGAATCCGTTAAGATTGGTTGATCCCAGTTCATAAATTTATGTAGTCCGCCCGCTTCTCGGATAAGTTCTTCTCCGGGACGTAACCATAAATGATACGTATTACTTAAAATAATACCTGCACCCATCGCTTTTAATTCTTCGGGTGACATTGTTTTTACCGTTGCAAGTGTACCAACTGGCATAAACATTGGTGTATCAAATGTGCCGTGTGGTGTATGAATTTTACCAAGACGAGCACCAGTTTGTTTATCTGTTTTTATTAGTTCATAACGAATGGCAGACATGTCTTACCTCTTTCTAATTTACTCTATTCACTAGCATAACGAAAATTACCAATGAAAACAAGCTTTTCTGTTAATTTTTTCGCAATTTAATGAATAAACATTGCATCGCCAAAACTAAAGAAGCGATATTGTTCTTCCACAGCATGATTATAAGCTGCTAAAATCTTCGTACGATCCGATAAAGCAGATACAAGCATAATCAAGGTCGATTTAGGTAAATGGAAATTAGTGATTAAGGCATCTACTGCTTGGAAAGTATACCCGGGAGAAATAAAAATCTCCGTCCAACCAGATTCAGCAACTAATTTGCCATCGTGGCGGCTCGCAATCGTTTCTAATGTACGAATGGAGGTCGTTCCAACTGCAACTACTTTTCCGCCTTGTGCTTTGATTTGGTTAATTCGTGCAGCAGATTCCTCTGTTAAACGATAAAATTCCGAATGCATCTTGTGGTTTGTAGTATCTTCCACATCTACTGGGCGGAACGTTCCAAGTCCAACATGAAGGGTTACGAAAATAATTTCTACACCTTTAGCGCTAATTTTAGCCAGTAAATCTTCCGTAAAGTGCAGACCCGCAGTCGGTGCCGCAGCTGAACCATTTTCTTTCGCATAAACAGTTTGGTAGCGATCTTGGTCAGCAAGTTGTTCTTTAATGTATGGAGGTAGCGGCATTTCACCAAGTTGCTCCAAGACTTCATAAAAAATGCCTTCATAAGTAAATTCGAGAATTCGGCCACCGTGCTCTAATTCTTCCAAGCAAGTCGCTTTTAAAGCTCCATCGCCAAATGTAATTGTCGCGCCTTTGCGGATTCTTTTGGCAGGTTTCACTAAAGTTTCCCAAGCGTTACCTTCTTTTTGTTTTAAAAGCAATACTTCAATGTGTGCGCCTGTTTCATCTTTAATGCCATGAAGTCTAGCTGGGAGAACGCGCGTATCGTTTAAAACTAGAGCGTCTCCTTCATTTAAGTAGCTAATAATATCAGTGAAATGTTGATCTTTTATTTCGCCTGACTCTTTATCAAGCACCATTAGTCGGCTTGAAGTCCGGTCTAGTAATGGTGTTTGCGCAATTAATTCTTCTGGTAAATCAAAATCGAAATCTTCTACTTTCATGCTTTATACCTCTTTTTCATAACTTATTCCTAAATGGTTATACGCCGTTTCTGTTGCGATTCTTCCGCGTGGCGTTCTTTGTAGAAAACCGATTTGTAGTAAATATGGCTCTTGCATGTCTTCAATGGTTTCTCTTTCTTCACCGATACTGGCAGCAATCGTATCTAGCCCGACTGGCCCACCTCTAAATGATTGGATAATTGTGTGCAGTAACTTTTGGTCAATGGTGTCTAAGCCTCTTGGATCTACTTGTAATAAGGTCAATGCTTCTTTAGCAAGCTTCTCCGTTACAGTTCCATTTCCACGTACTTGCGCAAAATCACGTACTCGTTTTAACAAACGATTGGCGATCCGCGGGGTTCCTCTTGAACGTCTAGCAATTTCACGTGCACCAAGCTCATCAATTTTTGTGTCTAATATACTCGAAGTTCGCAGTACAATTTCCGTCAACTGCTCTTCCGTATAAAATTCCAGGTGATCAATTACCCCAAAACGATCTCTAAGCGGCGCCGATAAAAGCCCCGCACGCGTTGTTGCTCCAATTAGTGTAAATGGTGGCAAATCTAGACGAACCGAGCGCGCAGTCGGACCTGTACCAATCACAATATCCAAACAATAATCTTCCATTGCAGGATATAAAATTTCTTCAATTGCTCTAGATAATCGATGAATTTCATCAATAAATAAAACGTCCCCTGGCTCAAGACTTGTCAAAATGGTCGCTAAATCACCTGGTCGTTCAATAGCCGGTCCACTCGTCGTTTTAATTTGGCTCCCCATCTCAGCAGCAATAACCATCGCAAGTGTTGTTTTACCAAGTCCTGGTGGTCCGTATAAAAGCACATGATCCAGCGCTTCATTTCGGAGTGTGGCAGCTTCAATAAAGACGGTTAAATTATTCTTTACTTTGTCCTGCCCAATATATTGTGAAAGGTTCTGTGGCCGCAAACTAGTTTCAAAAGATACTTCTTCTGCGTCTACCGTTTCACTTGAAATAATTCGTTCATCCATGCCACAAGCTCCTCTCTATTTTGTCATTAATTGTAGTGCTAGCTTGATATATGCATCGCTCGTTAAGTCAGTTTCTTTAGCCAATTTTGGTATTACTTTTTTCAATTCGCGTGTGCTATAGCCAAGAGCTTCCAGTGCTAAAACAGCTTCTTCTAATTGCGGTGAAAGTCCAGCAACAATGTCGTTTCCTGGCGCTGTAAAAACAATTTCACTCGCGACAACATCCGCAAGTTTCCCTTTTAAGTCGAGAATGATTTGACGAGCAGTCTTTTTACCGACACTCGGGAATTTTGTTAAATAAACATCATCTTCTGATTCAATAGCTGTAATAAGCGGAACGACATCGCCTGAAGCAATAATAGCTAAAGCGCTTTTTGGACCAATGCCTGAAACACTTAATAATTTTTTGAATAAATAACGTTCTTCTGTTGTTTGAAAACCGAACAAAGAAATATTATCTTCCCGCACATGCTGATACAAAAAGACTTGCGCATCTGTACCTTCTAGTCGTTGAAAGGAAAACGGGTTTCCTGTAATTATTTGATAGCCGATTTGGCCTGCTTCTACAACAATATATTCTGGTGTAATAGTCGTTACGGTTCCTTTTATGTAATCGTACAATTTATTCGTCCTCTCTTCATTTCACGTCATACATTATATGATAGCATAAAATGGAACGTCTGTACTAGTTTTTGTTCATAAAAGGAATCCTTATTTAGTTTACATAATAATATTATTGACGTCTTAAATCGATTGGATACTTTCTTTGATTACGGAAACTGAATTAGCAAATGCTCGTTGCTCTTGTTCATCTAATTTTAAAGAGATAATTTCCTTCACACCATTTTGACTTAACACTGCTGGTACACCGATTGCTAAGCCAGTTTCGCCGTATTCCCCGTCTAGCACGCAAGACACGGTTAAAGCACGTTGGCTACCGCTGAAAATATGACGACAAATTTCAACAATTGTACCGCCGATTCCGTACTCGGTGCAGCCTTTTTGGTGGTAGATTTCAAAACCAGTATCACGAGCCGTTTCGCCAATTTGTTTTAAATCAAGCTCTTCGCCTAGTTTTTCCATGCTATATTCATTCACAGGTTTACCATAAATGGACGAATGCGACCATACAGGGAACTGGGAATCACCGTGCTCACCAAGAATAAAGGCATCGATACTTTGTGCAGCAATATCTAGTTTTTCAGCAAGTAAACGACGTAATCTTGTAGTATCTAACCAAACACCCGTTCCAAGCACGCGCTCTCTAGGCAGTCCAGACAGCTTCCACACTTGGTACGTAATGATATCACATGGATTGGTTGCGATAAGGAAAATACCATTGAATCCACCTTTCATCATTTCTGGAACAATGCTCGCAACGATTCTTGAAGTACTTCTTAATTCATCCAAGCGTGTTTGTCCTTCTTTTAAAGGGCCTGCAGTTACAGTAATTACGGCAATGTCTACATCCGCACAGTCACTTGCATCACGCACCGTAATATCCATTTTTCCGGGCATAAATGCTGCTGCGTCAGCCAAGTCTTTCCGATTTCCTTCTACACGTTCTTTATTTAAGTCTACAAGAATTAACTCTTCGACAAATTTTTGATTAACAAATGCATGTGCGGCTGCTGTCCCTACATTCCCAGCTCCAATTATCATTACTTTACGTGGTTTCATTTTTTCTTCCTCCTAGTGATTCATATAAAACACCCCCATTCAAATTGTTCGAAAAAGGGGTGTGTTGACTTAATTTATCTCTGCGTTCGTATAAACTTCTTGCACGTCATCATCGTCTTCTAGCGCTTCTAACATTTTATCAAATTGTGTTTGGTTGTTTTCGGCAATTTCATTATAAACCGTTGGAAACATTGATAATTCAGCTGTGGCAAAAGTGTAACCAGCTTGTTGCAAAGCTTCTTTCACTTCTGGAAAAGCAGCTGGATCAGTGAAAATTTCAAATACATCTTCACTTACCTCTACATCGTCCGCGCCTGCTTCAATTGCCTCAAGCATAAATTCCTCTTCATCCACATCTAAACCTTCGCGTAAAATAACCAGATAACCTTTACGATCGAACATATAACTCACACTTCCGGTTTCACCAAGGCTTCCACCGTTTTTGTTAAAAGCTACACGCACATTGGTACTCGTACGATTTTTATTATCTGTAAGCGCATGGACAAGAACAGCAATTCCACCCGGTGCGTATCCTTCATAAGTTACCTCATCATAATTTTCCGCGCTCGTATTACCAGAAGCTTTATCAATAGCGCGCTTAATGTTGTCATTTGGCATATTGACTGCCTTTGCTTTATCCATAACTAATCGGAGCGATGGGTTTAAACTCGGATCAGGACCTTTTTTTGCTGCAACAAAAATTTCTCTCGCTAACTTTTGAAATACTTTTGAGCGCTTGGAATCTTGTGCATTTTTACGTCCTTGAATATTATTCCATTTTGAATGTCCTGCCATTTGGTTCACTCCTTTTAATTTTAGTAAAGCTTTTCTCCTACAAATTTTAACGTAAAAAAGTAGGATTCGCAATAAAAAAGTTACCGCAAAAAATTGCGATAACTCTTTATTTAGGTCGTTTGTAAGCGGTGAACGTGATAAGTTCCAAGTTTATTTGCCGTCCCACCTAAGAGGGTAATTTCGTCGAGTGCATTGGTCACAAGGAGCTCTTTCCCTTCTGAAAGTACATCAATCAAGAAAAAGTACTCACCTAACGAGGTTTTCAGCGGTCTCGATTCGATTTTACTTAAATCAATATCACGCCAAGCAAATGTGGACAATACTTTATGTAACGCTCCTGGCATATTGTTTGGCAAAATGACAGAAATAGACGTTTTTTCTTCTTCTTTTGGCAATAAAATCGAAACTGGCTTTCGACTTAACACAAAAAACCTTGTTTGGTTTAGTTCCAAATCTTGCGCATTTTCTTTCACGATTTCAAGTCCATATTCGCTCGCTGCCATGCGCGGCGCAATAGCTGCCACAAGTTCAGTTGGATTGTTACTCACCCATTTTGCTGCGTAGGCCGTAGAAGGCGTGACTTCCCGCTCTACACCGTACAGTTCTGCTTGAAGAAATGTATGGCACTGGGCGAGCGCCTGCGGATGAGACATTACTTTTTGGACCGATTTCCACGTCGAAACGTGTGCCGGATGAACCATTAAATGTTGCGCAATTGGTAGAACTATCTCTGCCACTACAGGAACACTTGAAAAATGAAATAAGTAGTCCAGCGTGATATTAACGCTTCCTTCGATCGTATTTTCGATGGGAACAACAGCCACATCTACGTCTTCCTTTTCAATTGCCATAATACAATCTGGAATCGTGCTTTTAGCAACCATCTCTTCATTTGGAAAAGCCTTCGCTGCTGCTGCATGTGTAAAAGATGCTGCTGGGCCTAAATAAGCAATTTTCATTTTCAACTCTCCTTTTTATGGTAGCTAGGAAAAAAGCGTGCGCCAAATGATTGGCGCAGCACTTTATTTAATCCATAAATTCAAATTCATAATCAAGCAAACGAACGATATCGCCATCTGTGGCACCACGTTTTCTAAGCGCCTCATCGACACCCATTGCACGAAGTTGACGCGCAAAACGGCTAATAGAAGCATCACGTTCGAAGTTAGTCATTGTGAATAAGCGTTCGATTTTCGCACCGCTTAATACAAATGTACCATCTGGTTCTCTAGAGATTTCGAAGTCAGGTTCTTCAGCAACATATTTGTAAAGAACTGTATCTTCGTCTTCTTGTTCCAAAATTTCATTAAGTGGAAATTCTGGTGTTGTTTCTAATTTATCTGCAATAGCAAGAAGTAATTCGCGAAGTCCTGTTTTCGTTACAGCTGAAATTGGGAACACCGGAATATCTTCTGCAATTTTCGTTTTAAATTCTTTTAAATTTTCTTCCGCATCTGGCATGTCCATTTTGTTCGCTACAATGATTTGTGGACGTTCCATTAAGCGCAAGTTGTATTGCTCTAGTTCATTATTAATAGCCACGTAATCATCAAAAGGTACGCGTCCTTCTGAACCAGACATATCAATCACATGCACGATTACACGCGTTCTTTCGATATGGCGTAAGAATTGATGTCCTAAACCAACACCTTGGCTCGCACCTTCAATCAGACCTGGCAAATCCGCCATAACAAAACTACGGCCATCACCTGCATCAACCATCCCTAAATTAGGAACAATCGTTGTAAAGTGATAAGCTGCGATTTTTGGTCTCGCTGCAGATACAACAGATAGTAGCGTCGATTTACCAACACTTGGGAAACCAACTAAACCAACATCTGCTAACACTTTAAGTTCTAATTGCACATTACGCTCTTGTCCTGGTTCTCCGTTTTCAGAAAGTTCCGGAGCCGGATTTGCTGGTGTCGCAAAACGTTTATTCCCACGTCCGCCACGTCCAGCTTTTGCAATAACTGCGCGTTGACCATGTGCCACTAAGTCAGCAATAATCTCGCCAGTATCAATATCTTTTACAATTGTTCCTTGTGGTACTTTGACTACTAAATCACTTGCACCGCGTCCATGCATACTTTTACTCATGCCGTGTTCACCGTGTTCTGCTTTAAAGATTCGTTTAAAGCGGAAATCTACTAGTGTACGCAGACCTTCATCTACTACAAATACAACGTCTGCTCCTTTACCGCCGTCACCGCCAGCAGGACCACCGTTTGGTACAAATTTTTCGCGACGGAATGCTACCATACCGTCCCCACCATTACCAGCTTTTACATATATCTTAACCTGATCTACAAACATAATTTTTATATTCTCCCGTTCCTTAAAAGTCTTATCTTTCATTATAACGAACAAACTATACATCTGTCACTATATTTATTTTTATTTCCAGATATTTATTTCTTTTACATAGCAAAAATGCGCCAAATGCTTTTACACATTTGACGCATCTTTTAGAATTTATTTAAAAGCTTGTGCCGCTTTAACAGCTTTATGCCAGCCTTCATATAAGTCTTCTCTTTGCTCTTCTTTCATTTCTACTTCAAAACGTTTGTCCAGTTTCCAATGTTTTTTAATTTCATTTTTATCTTTCCAAACGCCTACTGCAAGACCTGCTAAGAACGCTGCTCCAAGAACAGTTGTTTCTTTGTTTTCCGGACGTTCTACTGGAACACCTAGAATATCGGATTGGAATTGCATTAAGAAGTTATTGGCAGAAGCTCCACCATCTACTCGTAACGTTTTTAAGCTAATTCCGGAATCTTGTTCCATTGCATACAGCACGTCTCTTGTTTGATATGCAAGAGATTCCAACGTTGCACGGATAAATTGTTCTTTTTCCGTACCACGAGTTAAGCCAAACACAGCACCGCGAACATCTGAATCCCAGTAAGGTGCGCCTAAACCAACGAATGCTGGGACAACATACACGCCATCACTTGACTCAATACGACTCGCATAGTTTTCAGAATCACTTGATTGGCGAACCATACGTAAGCCATCACGTAACCACTGAATAGCAGAACCAGCAACGAAAATACTACCTTCAAGTGCGTATTCCACTTTGCCATCAATTCCCCAAGCAAGAGTTGTCAATAGGCCATTTTCAGAACGTACTGCTTTTTCTCCAGTATTCATTAGCAAGAAACAACCAGTTCCGTACGTATTTTTCGCCATCCCTTTTTCAAAACAACCTTGACCGAATAATGCTGCTTGTTGGTCACCAGCAATACCTGCAACAGGAACTTCTTCACCAAAGAAGTGATAAGGAACTGTGTCCGCATATACTTCAGAGGATGGACGAACTTCCGGTAACATCGCTCTCGGGATATTAAGCATTTTCAGAAGCTCGTCATCCCATTCTAAATCATAAATATTGTAAAGAAGCGTACGAGAAGCATTGGAATAATCCGTAATGTGCGCACGACCTCCAGTTAATTTCCAAACTAACCAAGTATCAATTGTCCCAAAAAGAAGTTCTCCTTTTTCCGCGCGTTCTTGCGCACCATCTACATGATCCAGAATCCAGCGAGCTTTTGTTCCCGCAAAATATGGATCAATCAAAAGTCCAGTTTTCGAACGAATTGTGTCTTCATAACCATCTTTACGCAGTTGTTTACAAATATCTTCCGTTTGACGGGATTGCCAAACAATCGCATTATAAATCGGATTGCCGCTTTCTTTGTCCCAAACAACAGTTGTTTCACGTTGGTTAGTAATACCGATACCAGCAATTTCTTTAGAAGAAATATTTGTTTTAAGTAACACACCCGCAATTACAGCTAAAATGGACGCCCAGATTTCATTGGCATTATGCTCAACCCAGCCTGGCTTAGGAAAAATTTGGTCAAATTCTTCTTGTGCAACGCCAATTACTTCGCCTTCTTCATCAATAATCATCGCTCTTGAACTTGTTGTGCCTTGATCCAGTGCTAAAATATATTTCTTTTCCATGTAAAATTCCTCCTCAAGTTTTAAGTACTACGAAAGCCCGAAGACTCTCGTTTGGAGCTAGTTTACGTCCTAGCCTATGCTAAATCTTTTTTCTTGTCGAGTTGCATGGTTAAAATAAGAATTAAAACAAATAATACCGCGAACACCCAGAACCACATTCCTAGTTCGCCTTTAATAATGGCATTATACCCTAAAGCACCTAATGCACCGCCCATGATTGGTCCGATAACAGGAACCCATGAGTAACCCCAATCAGATCCACCTTTACCAGAAATCGGCCAAACAAAATGCGCAATTCTTGGGCCAAGGTCACGAGCTGGGTTGATTGCATAACCAGTAGTTCCACCAAGAGACATCCCGATAGCTACGATTAACGCACCAACAACAAGTGGATTTAATCCGTCTGAAAAGGAATTAGCACCTAATGATAGTAATCCAAACACTAACATAAATGTACCTAATGCTTCACCAAAAAAGTTCGATGTAAAATGGCGAATAGCTGGCGCCGTTGCAAAAACACCTAGTTTTGTTGGTTTGTCTTCTGTTTTCTTCCAATGTGGGTAGTAATGTAACCAAATCAGTGTTGCCCCAATAAATGCTCCGATAAACTGAGCAATAATATAAGGCAATACGTAATCCCAAGGGAAAGCACCTGCAAGCGCCATAGCGATTGTTACAGCTGGGTTAAGATGGGCCATACTCATATAACCTGAAACATATACACCCATTGTAACGCCTAGCCCCCAAGCTAAAGTAATAACGACCCAGCCGCCATTCTCCGCTTTTGATTTCTTCAGCGAAACACCTGCTACGACACCAGCACCTAAAATAATCAGGATTGCAGTACCAACAACTTCACCTAGAAACTGTGTTGCTAAACTTGTGTCAATCATCTTTTCCAACTCCTTCTTTTTGCTTATTTGTAGCACCGGAATTTTTCACCTTACTAGTCCCCTTGCATTCCGATTATCAATTAACTTCAAAAAAAGAATGACAATCAAAACGTAGGCATACTAGTACCCTGGCATCGTTTCGATTGTCATCTCTTCTCCTGACATGTTAATTAACTTGAGTCTATTTAATCACATCAAGAAAACGCTGTCAATCAAACGACTTGTCCTATTTTTCACAAAGTCTTTTCATCTGCCTCTTTACTTTTACCCCAATCCCAGGGAGTTATAACCCAATTTACAAGAAATTAATTCACAAAGGTAAAAATAGAAAAAAACCGCCACAAGTGACGGTTTTTAAATTTGCATTTAAGCTTCTTGTACTTCAGGATAAACGCTAACTTTTTTCTTGTCGCGTCCCATACGTTCGAAACGTACAACGCCGTCAGTTTTAGCGAATAAAGTATCATCGCCTCCACGTCCTACGTTAGTTCCTGGATAGATTTTAGTACCACGTTGACGGTAAAGGATAGATCCACCAGTAACAAATTGTCCGTCCGCACGTTTTGCACCTAAACGTTTTGATTCAGAGTCACGTCCGTTAGAAGTCGAACCGCCACCCTTTTTGTGCGCAAAATGTTGAATATCAAATTTTAACATGAAATTCCACCTCCTATTTGGAGTTAATTTTTATATGATCAGGATAGCTGTACGCTAATGACCTTAGTTGATTTTCCATCCCTGTGAGCAAGATTTGTACCACGTCATCCTTGACATAATCAGCAGGCACAGAATAGTAAAGGTAACCCTCCGACTCTTCTATTACAGGCGCAAAATCACGAACTTCCGAAATAGCATTCACCATTCCAAAAGCAATTGACGAAGCTCCTGCACATACCAAATCACTGCCATGTTCGGCAAAATCGGCGTGTCCACTCATCGTAAAAGAAATTATTTGGTTGTTTTCTCGCTTAACATCGACTTGAATCATTTTTTTCGTCCTTTCAAATTAAGCATTGATTGCATCAATAGTTAATTTTGTGTAAGGTTGACGATGACCTTGTTTTTTGTGGTAGTTCTTTTTCGGTTTATATTTATAAACTGTCAATTTCTTCGCACGGCCTTGTTTTTCAACTTTAGCTGTTACAGTTGCACCTTCCACGAATGGAACGCCAACTTTAGCGGAATCTCCACCTACGAATAGAACTTTGTCAAAAGTAACAACATCACCAACTTCACCTGCTAATTTCTCAACATAGATCTCTTGGCCTGCTTCTACTTTGATTTGTTTCCCACCTGTTTCAATAATTGCGTACATACTTGCACCTCCTCATATACTAAGACTCGCCATCACAGGGGATTTACACGAGGTAAACACTTGACCCAGCTCTGTGCGGTTGTAGCTTGGTGCGCTACAAACATAACAGTAAAATGATAGCATAAGCAAGCCGCCTATGTCAACCAATTGTTAATTTTAGTTTTCTACTCGTGCAATTTGATAAAACGGAACTCTTTCATCCGCCACTTCCCAATCAATTGGCGCATTATTAAATATATTCAAATCTAAAAACGTATCTAAAACATCTTCTGTTGTAATAATTTGAATGCTATTCGGCTCATTCTGCATAATCCCTGCAAGTTCCCGTTCTAACTCAAAAGCAAGTGTTTCTTTGGAAGCCACATGCCCTGTCGCGTAACAAACTGGGCAAGGCGCCGTCGTCACTTCTAAAAATGATTGCTGCTTCTTGCGTCTCGTCAACTGTAATAGCCCTGACTGCGAAAGTGCTGCAACTTGGGTCGTAATGTATTCTTCACGCGTTTGACTCTCTATGGCTTCATATAGCTCTGTGTATCCCGCTTCTGACATTCCCCCGATAAAGTCTACCAATATCATCCCACTCATATTGCGTAACCTAATTTGTCGGAGAATTTCAGGAACAGCTTTCAGATTCACCGATTCCACGGTTTTCTCTTTTGCCGTAGTGCCTTTAAATCGACCCGAGTTCACATCAACGACCCACATTGCCTCTGTCTTCTCAATAAACAACGAAGAACCATTTGTTAAATGAACAACCGGGCGTGCAAGTCGATCCATTTGCGCCTTGATTCCCAAATCTGCAAACAAATCCGCACTTTTCTTTAAAGTGATTAGCTGATCTGGCCATGCACCTTCTAGCGTTTTGGCAAACTCAAAATCATCAGTAATAATTTCTGTTGGTTTGTGTCGTTGGATGAATTGTTTTGCACTCGTAAAAATGCCTGAAGCAGCGGATAATAATAATCCTGGTTTCTTCCGTTTAGCTGCTTCTTTTAATAATGCTTGATGTTTTTCGCGAGCTTGAGTTAGGGCTTGCTGTAATTGTTCTTCTGTTGCATTTTCTGCATTGGAGCGAATAATTAGTGCTTCATTTTCTGTTATTAACGCAGTCATTGTCTTTTTCAACGTATCCTTGTCTGCTATTCGTTTCGAAACAGAAATATATTCTTTGCCGTACAAATAAATGAGTAGATCCCCCGGAAACTCAAGTACGCCAGATAGTAACGGCAGTTTTGTCGCGCTACCTTCTCGAACAATTTGAACTGGGATTTTGGCGCCTTGCGTCTTGTCATAACTGTCGGGAATGTCTTTCAAATGGATAAATCCTTTGTTATTATTACCTAAGTCAACGAAAGCAGCTTCCATTTTACGGTCAATTTTTTGAATAAAACCATAAAAAACATCGCCAACTTGCACTTTTTCAGAAGGTCGCACAATTTCGATATCTATTAATAAATCGTTTTCAACTACTGCGGCTCGCTTTTCTATAGGAGCGGCACTTATTGCTAACTTTTTCATCCAATCACCTTTTATAAAGGCCCTTCATCTAAAAGATAAAGGGCCTAATTTTTTATTTTCCACTAAAAAGTACTTTTAAGCGAGAAAGAAATCCTGCTTTTTTGGACTCGATCGACATTAATGGAATAGACTCCCCAAGAATGCGTCGAGCGATATTACGATAACCTTGTGAAGCGCGGTTATTCGGCAACATTGCAACTGGATCCCCACTGTTAGACGAACGAATAACTTCATCATCGTCAATGATAATACCCAGTAATTCAATTGATAAATGCGTTGTAATCTCATCGATATCCATTACATCACCATTCACCATCATTTGCGTACGAATACGATTAATAATTAATTTTGGTGGCTCAATATCTTCTTTTTCAAGCAAACCAATAATTCTATCTGCATCACGCACCGCGGAAATTTCCGGAGTAGTAACCACAATAGCTTTATCCGCTCCAGCAACAGCATTTTTATATCCTGTTTCAATTCCTGCAGGACAATCAATTAAAATAAAATCATAATCCGGACGTAGTTGATTAATCAACTCTACCATTTGTTCGCCTGAAACAGCATTTTTATCTGTTGTTTGCGCCGCTGGAAGTAAGAAAAGTAAATCATCAAAGCGTTTATCTTTAATCATCGCTTGATGAATTTTACAGCGACCTTCCACTACATCTACCAAATCATAAATAATTCGATTTTCCAGACCTAAAACAACATCTAAATTGCGAAGGCCGATATCCATATCAATCAAGCACACTTTTTTACCCTGAAGAGCAAGTGCTGTCCCTAAGTTAGCAGTTGAAGTAGTTTTTCCTACTCCACCTTTCCCAGAAGTAATGACTATAGCTTCTCCCATGTTTAACGCCCTCCTTGAAAATTAGAAATTTCAGGTCTAATTTTTCTTATCTTATGTATTCCATCTATTACTATCTCGCCTGCATCATCTACAAACGCAGAAAATAAATCTGTTTCAGTAACTTCTTTATAATCCTCACTATCAAAGCCGTATACTTTCCCAGCTATCCTAACTTGTGAAGGATAAAGAAACTTCCCAGCAACAACTGCATTTTCGTCCCCTTCAAAACCAGCATGAATAATTCCTTTAATATTACCAAGAACAAACACATTGCCATTTGAACGGATTTGTCCACCAGGATTCACATCGCCAATTAGCAAGAAATCTCCCGGAACTTGAACAACTTGTCCTGAACGAATAATTGTTGCCATCGAAAAAATTTGATCATTTTCTTTCCATTTTTTGGCTTCATCTTTAGACATAACATTACTATAAAACGCGCCAATTTTCATTTGACTATTTTTATGAATAATAGTTGATATTTCACGCTCTTCTTCCTCTGAAAACAGACGGTTACCGATTTGAACTTGCACCTCTAATTTTTCACCAGAGTATGGGTTTTGTTTCTGATCTGCTAGCAATTGAGTTAATTCTTGTTGCAACTCAGATATACTCGCTTTATCACTAAGAAAAATACTAATGCCGTCTTTTGTGCCTTTAATTTGAACATTCTTCTTCATATACCATTTCACCCCGCAACATTTATACTCTAGTCCTTAGTATACACTAACTCAAATTAAATGATAATAAAAAAATACTTTTTTTGAAAAAAACAGCTTGAAATCGCAAACTGTGGATGTTCTCCACAGTCATACTTTTTCAAGTAATAGCGAATTCAAACTGATAAAATTTACGATAGTTATTCTGATTTAACCAAGCGATCAAGAAATAATCGGAATGGGAAAAAAACAACTAAAAAGAACGCCAAATTAAACAAGATGGTTGTCCATAAACGTTGATCAATAAAAACCGGAATGGTCATCGTTGTCGAACCGATCAAATAGTAAAATGCATATACTAAACTTTCTGTAAGAATAATATTAAATACGGCGATTAAACCAACAAGAAGAACATTATTTTGCAACACTTTCATAAATTTATCTGTGATATACACCGTAAATGGAAAGATTGCAAAATAGATTCCCATAATGCCCGTATAATAAATATCAAACACCAAACCTAGGATAAACGCATATACTAATGTCGTGTTTCGTTTATAAAAACAAGTCATAATCGTCAACATGATAAGTAAAAAATGCGGAATAAAAAGATGTTTATCATTGAAAAGACCATTCGCAAACTGAAGACTAAAAACCCCTTCTAAAATAAAGGTTCCAACCATGATTGCAGGAAGCGCAATGTTTTTCTTTACATTCATGATTATTGGCCTCCAGTCGCGTCTGAACTAGATGTATCATCCGCCGTTGTTCCTGCTTCAGCTGAACGCTTCAAAACAGTTACATGGTTTAAATCATACATATCAGCACCTGGCTTAATAAACGCGGTTTGAGATAATCCCATTTTATCAGTTTCTACTTTTTCGATTGTACCGATAAAGATACCTGCTGGGAATTTCCCACCGAGTCCAGAAGTAACAACTTTCTGTCCTTTTTTAAATTTCATGTCATACGGTAATTGTTTTAATTCAAGCAACTTAGTATCACTGTCATATCCATTGATAATCCCAAATGCATTTTCCTCGCCCTGCACTTTAGCAGAAACACGATTTTTAACATCTGATGAAGTAAGCAATTCAACCGTAGCTGATTTCGCACCTGTTGTTGTTACTTTACCAATAAGACCACTTGGTGTAGTAACCGCCATATCCGGCTTCACTCCATCGCTAGAACCTTTGTCAATTTCTATTTGATCATTCCAATTAGTAGGATTTCTAGAAATAACAGAGGCGTTCAGCGGATCATAGTCACGAATACTGTCAGTAATATCCAGGCTTTCTTTTAAATCTTTATTTTCTTTTTTTAAGTCTGCAACTTCACTTTCAAGTTGTGCCAATTCTTCTAAACGTTCTTTCAGATGTTGGTTTTCAGTGTAGGTGTTTTTTAAATCAACTACTCCACCAACTACGCCTGAAACAAATGAAGTAGGCTTGGCTACAATATTTTCGCCAAATCCAACAACATCTTTCACAAATTGCTCTGGCCACGAAGCATTCTCACGATCACGTAAAGAAAAACCAACCAACGCGACAAGAACAATAATAGATATTAACAAGATAATCAAACGTTTATTGAGAAAAAATTGTGGCATAACGACACCTCATCTCGTTAGTACTCTTTTTCCATTTTTTGAAGCTAATTCATCTTGTTATAGAACATTAATGAGTGTGCCCATTTAGTTCATTTTTCCACGTTTATACATATCGATATTGTCTAAAGCTTTTCCTGTTCCAATTGCAACACAATCAAGTGGTTCATCTGCAATAATGACAGGCATTTTTGTTTCTTCAGAAATAACAGTATCTAAATTACGTAAAAGAGCTCCCCCACCTGTAAGTACAATGCCTTTATCCATAATATCTGCTGATAGTTCTGGTGGTGTATTTTCAAGTGTTCCTTTTACAGCATCAATAATTGCAGCAACTGTGTCTGCAAGTGCTTCGCTGATTTCTTCAGGAGTAATTTCAATTGTTTTTGGAAGTCCAGTTACTAAATCACGTCCACGAATGCTGAATGGAGATAAATCCAAACCTTTAGGACTAGCAGACCCAATTTCAATTTTAATTTCTTCTGCTGTACGGTCACCAATTAATAGATTATATTTTTTACGGATATAATTAATGATTACTTCATCAAAATCATCACCAGCAGTTCTTACGGAGCGGCTAGTTACGATACCTCCAAGTGAAATTACAGCAACTTCTGTAGTTCCCCCACCAATATCTACAACCATGCTACCTGTTGGTTCTCCAACTGGAAGTCCAGCGCCAATAGCTGCAGCATACGGTTCTTCAATTGTGAAAGCATCTTTAGCTCCTGCTTGACGAGTTGCATCAATTACAGCACGTTTTTCTACGCCAGTAATGCCTGATGGTACACATATCATTACAAATGGTTTGCTCGCATTAACGCTTTTGCCAGCCTTTTGTATGTAATACTTCATCATTGCCGCTGTTGTATCATAGTCAGCAATAACGCCATCTTTCATTGGACGAATAGCAACAATACTACCAGGTGTTCTACCGATCATATTTTTCGCATCGCTACCAACTGCAACGATTTCTTGTGTGTCTTTTTTCATTGCAACAACAGAAGGTTCACGAAGGACAATACCTTTTCCCTTCACATAGACAAGCGTATTCGCAGTCCCTAAATCAATTCCAATATCTTTATTACCAAATCCAAACATCTGTATTCTCCTTTTCCTTCGTAATATTCTACAGGATACATTAAGTTTCCTTATTCGTCCATTAAATTAATGTTACCTTATCCCTTTGTGTCAATGTTTCTATTTAGACACATAAACAACCATCTTATTATAACATAAGTAAGTCTATCAGACATTAATTTTTCATGAGAAGGAAAAAATTTTAACTTTTCTTTAAAAACTATATTTGTGCGTCGTTAAAATTATTAAAAATATACTTTTGAAAGGATAAATTCTCACTTTAAAAATTCTATTAGGCAAAGAAAAACCGGAATTATAAACATGCCAATCACTATTGAAAAGACCATAATATTATCTTTATATACTCTCCATCTATTTAGCATTACGAGCCACCTTTTGCATTTTATTGATACTCACTTTAGCATAAGGCAACAAATGATGTCTGTAGATATTTTGTGAACAGTATTTTAATTTTAAAAATAACCTTTTTCTTTTAGACTAATGTACTTATTCTTACCGATGATAATGTGATCTAGCAAAGTGATTCCAACAATATTTCCTGCTTCAGCCAATCTTTTGGTTACTAGTAGGTCTTCGCTTGAAGGAGCTGGGTCCCCAGATGGATGGTTGTGAAAACACATAATAGATGCAGCTGATTTTCTTAGCGCTAATCTAAACACTTCTCTTGGATGAACGATTGACGCATTCAGTCCACCAACAAAGATTGTTTGTCGATAAATCACTTGATTCTTTGTGTTTAAAAAGAGGCAGTGGAAATGTTCTTGAAAAAGAAACGCTAACTCAGGCATTACCAATTTAACCGCATCTTCAGGGCACCTAACAACAACCTCCTCTTGTTCTGTTACTAAACTTATACGCCTACCAAGTTCAACTGCAGCCATAATTTTAGATGCTTTAGCTATTCCGATACCATTAACTAATTGAAATTCTTCAATAGAAGCATACTGCATTTCTGCCACATTTTTGAATTTCATAATAATTCGATTTGCTATTGTTAAAACAGACTCATTTTTCGTTCCAGTTTCAATAATTAAAGCAACTAACTCCGAAGAAGAAAGAGCCTCTATCCCATAATTCTGTAACTTTTCACGCGGTTTTTCATTTTCCAGAACTTCATTAATTAACATAAGAACAGCTCCTATTTCATCAAAATACTAACTATCAAGAAGGAAGCATAAATATATGGCACAAATGGAACTTGCTTATTTTTCTTCACTTTTTTTAACAGTAAGGCAGTAAATAATATAATCGTTCCTAGAATAATCGCTAGAAAAAAGATATAGTAACCCACTTTAAAACCTAAGAAGGTACTTAAAATAATCAGTATTTTAATGTCTCCTAACCCAATTCCTTTTCGAAATATACTAAAGAAAAGCAAGTAAAATAGGCTACTCATAACACCTGAATAAATTAAATCCATCCAAGGTTGATTAAAAAGAATGAAGAGAAGAAACAATATACATACAAATAACAGGAGAATAGAATTAGGAACGTACAGATAAAAAATATCTGTAACAAAGAAAAAAGCTAAAAAATAATAGATAATGCAGTATATAAAAAAGAGATACGAAAAAGAAAATTGAATGTATATAAGGAGCGTATACATTGGTGTGATTAATTCCATCAAGAAATAAATTACAGGAATAGATCTACCACAACATTTAGACTTTCCTTTTAAAAATAAGAATGAACAAATTGGAATAATATGATAGAAAGCTAGTGGCTTTTGGCAATAATTGCACTCCGAAAAGCGAAATAAAAAAGACTTTTTTATTGGAAAGCATTCCCCTGCAACTTGAACAAAAGACATAAAGATTGCACTATAAATTGCTAATAAAAAATAAAGCATCTGCCACCTCCTAGTTGTTACAAACAGAATAGCAAAGATAATTTATTTTTGCACATAGGTAAAATTGCATTTTAACGCCCCATATATAGCAAAAAACACCTATTTTCCACTAAGGAAAAAAGGCGTTTTTGTAAAGTTCAACCCTATGAAAATGCTTTTTTAGCTATTTGTCATTTTTTATTTTACGCAGTATACTCGCTTTATTCCAAAAGTTTAGTGGAAAGTCGTTAGCAAATATTTCCGGACTTCTGAAATAAAATAAAGTGATCCAGTTATAAAGTATTTAGTATCATTTTTGGTTTTCTCAATGTCATTTAGCGCTTGTTGCCAATCTGGGTTGCTTGGAACGCCCTCGCTTCTTCCAATTTGGATTACTTCTTCCACCGTCATGGCTCTAGGATAATCGAAGGTGGTTAATAGTATTTCCGAATTTGGAATTGCTTTTAATGTTGTTAGCATTTCGGGATAATTTTTATCTGCTAATATGCTAACTATTATTTTCTTAGGTCCCGGATACATGTCGATAGATTGCGCGAACGTTTGAATACCTTCTGGATTATGTGCCCCATCCAGCATGACAAATGGCTTTGAAATGATTTTTTCCATTCTTCCTGGCCAAAATGCTTTTTCCAATCCTTTTTTTATTGCTGACTCATCAATTTCAAATGCAGAAAAAGTATTTAAGTACTGCAATACTTTTATTGCCACCGCAGCATTATTTAATTGATGAAGCCCCTGTAAGCCAAGAGAAAGGTTATTTATTTCTTCACCATAGGTTGTTTTATATGTAATAATCCCGTTTTCATCATTTATGGAAAAAGATTTATTCAATTGAGCAACACTGGATTTGTTATTGGTGGCGATAGTTTCTATTACTTCTTGAACTTCTTTTTGAATAGTTCCAGAAACTACTGGTATTCCCGGTTTTATTATCCCTGCTTTTTCACTAGCAATTTGCTCGATTGTATCTCCAAGGAATTCCATATGATCCATTCCGATTGTTGTAATTACAGAAACTAACGGAACGAGAATATTGGTTGAATCAAGTCTTCCTCCAAGTCCAACTTCAATAATACCAATATCGATGGATTCATATTCTGCAAAACATAAAAACATCATAGCTGTGATAATCTCAAATTCCGATGGTGGCCCGTAAATCGTTTCTTCCAGTTCTTCCGCAATTGGTTTTATTCGGTTAGCTAAAGAAACAATCATTTCATTGCTAATCGGCTCGCCATTGACGCTAATTCGCTCATTAAAAATCTCAATATAAGGAGAAGTAAAGGTCCCTGTTCTGTATCCCGCTTCTTCTAAAACATTTCGAATAAAAGTAAGCGTTGACCCTTTGCCATTTGTTCCAGCGATATGTACCCACTTATTCGCTTTTTCTGGATGATTTAATTTCTCCATCATATATTCCATTCGAGCTAATCCAGGTTTTATTCCTAGACGAAGTGTTCCGTGAATCCAATCTAACGCTTCTTCATATGATTTCAATGTCATTATTTAAACCACCTTAAAACTGACCCTACCACTTGGTTCTATGATAAGGTCAGCTCATTTATTATACTTCTTTTAATGTTTCAATTCTTTCTAGAACAGAGGCTTTTTTCTCTAGATAATCTTTTTCTTTTAAGCGCTCTTCGGCTACTACATTCTCAGGAGCTTTGCTAATGAAACGCTCGTTATTTAATTTCCCTTGTACTCTAGCTACCTCTTTATTCCATTTTTCTAGCTCTTTTTCCAGACGAGCAATCTCTACTTCTAAATCTATCAATGCTTCTAATGGGATGAAAATCTCTGCCCCAGAAACAACCGCAGTCATAGCAGTTTTAGATGGCTCTATATCAAATGAAATGGTAACTTGTTCAGGATTACAAAAACGTTCAATGTAAGAGATATTTTGTTCTAAAATTTCTTTGTACGTATCATCTTTTGGTTTAATTTCAAGAACAATTTGCTTGCTAAGTGGTGTGTTTACTTCTGCTCGAATATTTCGAACCGCGCGAATCACCTCAACTAGCGTAGCCATAGCCACAGAAGATTTCGCATCCATTTGTTGCTCATTAACAGTTGGCCATTCAGCAATCGTGATAGATTCCCCTTCATGAGGTAAGTTTTGCCAAATTTCTTCTGTTACAAAAGGCATGAATGGGTGCAGTAAACGCATAGTCGCATTCAAAGTATAGGCCAGAACGGATCTTGTTGTTTGTTTAGCAACTTCATCTTCACCGTACAGCGGGATTTTAGCAATTTCAATATACCAATCACAAAAATCATCCCAAATAAAGTTGTATAATGTTCTTCCGATTTCACCAAATTCATATTTTTCACCTAAGGAGGTAACAGCTTGAATAGTTTCGTTTAGTCTAGTTAGTATCCACTTGTCACTAACTTCAGTTACGTTAGTTAGATCAATTTCACTATATTTCATTCCGTCCAAGTTCATTAATACAAAACGAGATGCATTCCAAATTTTGTTAATGAAATTCCATGTGGACTCTACTTTTTCATAGCTGAATTTCAAATCTTGACCTGGTGATGAACCTGTTGCAAGTGTATAGCGCAGAGAATCCGCACCATATTTGTCGATAACTTCAATAGGGTCTACACCATTACCAAGAGATTTAGACATTTTACGCCCTTCAGAATCACGTACTAAACCATGTATCAATGTATCTTTAAATGGTCTTTCACCAGTAAATTCTACAGATTGGAAAATCATTCTGGACACCCAGAAAAAGATAATGTCATAACCAGTTACTAAAGTATTTGTTGGGAAGAAATGCTTGAAGTCTGGACTTTCAGTATCCGGCCAACCCATTGTTGAAAATGGCCATAAAGCTGAACTAAACCATGTATCAAGTACATCTTCGTCTTGCTCCCATTCAGCAAGGTTTTCTGGTTCTTTTTCACCGACATAAATTTCACCAGTTTCTTTATGATACCAAGCTGGAATTCTGTGACCCCACCATAGTTGACGAGAAATACACCAATCATGAATGTTATCCATCCAAGTTTCATATGTTTTTTCAAATCTAGCTGGTACGAAATTAACTTTGTCTTCCGTTTTTTGAAGTGCTAAAGCTTCTGCTGCAAGAGGCTCCATTTTTACAAACCATTGTAGAGAAAGGTATGGTTCTACTACAGCACCAGTTCTCTCAGAATGCCCTACTGAATGCATATGGGGTTCTTGTTTGATAAATAAATCTAACTCTTTAAAGTCTTGAATAATCGCTTTCCTAGCTTCAAAACGATCTAATCCATCATATTTTCCAGCATTTTCATTCATTGTTCCATCTTCATGCATAACAATAATTCTTGGTAAGTCGTGGCGATTACCTACTTCAAAGTCATTCGGATCGTGCGCAGGTGTTATTTTAACTGCACCTGAACCAAACTCTCTTTCAACATATTCATCCGCAACGATTGGAATTTCTCTGTTTAAAATCGGCAGCATAATGGTTTTACCAATTAAGTGCTGGTATCTTTCGTCTTTAGGGTGAACTGCAACTGCTGTATCACCAGGAATAGTTTCTGGGCGCGTTGTTGCTACTTCTAAATAACCAGAGCCATCAGTAAGAGGATATTTCAAATGATAGAAACTTCCCTCAATATCTTTATGAATAACTTCAATATCAGATAAAGCCGTTTTTGCTTCTGGATCCCAGTTGATTATATATTGGCCGCGGTAAATAAGTCCTTTATTGTAAAGTGTAACAAAGACTTTTTTAACAGCATCAGACAATCCATCGTCTAGCGTAAAGCGTTCTCTAGAATAGTCTAAACCAAGGCCAAGTTTTTCCCATTGTTCGCGAATAAACTCAGCGTATTCTTCTTTCCATTCCCAAGTTTTATCCACAAAATTTTCACGACCCAGGTCATAACGAGAAATATTAGCTTCTTTTAGTTTTGCTTCTACTTTAGCTTGGGTAGCAATACCAGCATGATCCATACCTGGCAAGTATAGCGTATCAAATCCTTGCATTCTCTTCATTCGAGTAATAATATCTTGTAAAGTTGTATCCCATGCATGGCCTAAATGTAACTTTCCTGTTACGTTCGGCGGTGGAATAACAACGCTATATGGTTCTTTGTCCGTATTTCCTTCCGCTTTGAAGAATTCTTTTTCTAGCCACCATTTATATTTACCAGCTTCTACGTTACTTGGCTCATATTTTGTGGGCATGTTTACTTCGTTTTGTTCTATCGTCATAACGCTTCCTCCTTTTTTAAGCAAAATAAAAAACTCTTCTCATCCTAATAAAAGGACGAAAAGAGCATTATTCGCGGTACCACCTTTTTACCTACAGAAAAAAGTGTAGGCACTTCATTGGGTTAACGATAGAGAAAATCTACCGGTTATTCCCTACTATGAGTTCAGGAATACTGCTCCAAGGCTACCTTCAGACATTATTTTTGAAAGCTTGCACCAACCGCTTTCTCTCTTTTGAAAAATAAGTGTCTTACTCTTCCTCTTCATCGCATTTGCTTCTATATACTAGAAATAATTTTAACAAAAGTTTCTAGATTCGTCAATTAGCCACGGAGTATTTTGCAAGTAGTATCAAATGCTTCTAAAGTTTTATCAATTTCATTCTCCGTATGCATTGTAGAAATGAATACACCTTCAAACTGGGATGGTGGTAAGAAGATTCCTTGTGCCAGCATTTCCCGGTAATAGTTGCGGAAGAATTCTAGATTACTCGTTTTAGCTGTATCAAAATTAGTGACTTTTTGATCGGTGAAAAAGAATCCGAACATGGAGCCAGCTTTATTAATGGAAAGTGGTACTTCTCGTCTAGCAGAAATTTCTGTTAACCCTTCTTCCATTCGTTTAATTAGGGTACGGAAAATATCATAGTGCTGTGGAGTTAATTGACGAACTGTTTCAAAACCTGCATTCATCGCTAACGGATTGCCAGATAAAGTTCCCGCTTGATAAATAGAACCTGCAGGAGCAATTTGTTCCATAATTTCTTTTTTACCACCGTAAGCACCAACTGGTAGCCCTCCACCAATTACTTTTCCAAGACACGTAATATCTGGAGTAACTACGTAATAACCTTGCGCCGAATAATAATCTACACGGAAGCCAGTCATTACTTCATCAAAAATAAGTAATGAGCCATATTTGGTTGTTAGTTCTCTAAGTCCTTCTAAAAAGCCTTCGATTGGCGGAACTACACCCATATTACCTGCAACCGGCTCAACGATAACTGCGGCTATTTCTTCGCCGTATTTTTCGAAAGCGAGTTTTGCGCCTTCAATATCGTTGTACGGAACTGTGATTGTATCAGCAGCAAGTCCTTTTGTAACTCCTGGAGAATCAGGTAAACCTAGTGTCGCTACGCCAGAACCAGCTTTAATTAATAAGGAATCACCATGACCATGATAGCTTCCTTCGAATTTTAAGATTTTTTCTCGTTTGGTGTAACCACGTGCCAAACGAATAGCGCTCATTGTTGCTTCTGTTCCGGAAGAAACCATCCGAACGATTTCAATAGATGGAACTCGCTCGATGACTAATTTGGCTAATTCAGTTTCGATTTCTGTTGGTGTTCCAAAGCTTGTTCCTTTCATCGCAGCATTTGTGATTGCATTAACTACAGATGGATTAGCATGACCTAGGATTAGTGGGCCCCAAGATAACACATAATCAATATATTCATTACCATCAACATCAGTAATGTAAGCTCCTTTACCATGGTCCATAAAAACTGGCGAAGCATCTACAGAATTGAATGCACGAACTGGGCTATTTACACCACCAGGTAAGACTTTCTTTGCTTCCTTAAAAGCTTTTTCAGAGTTTGAATAGTTTCGCAAATTTCCTACCTCCTATTTATTTAAGTATTTAGATACATCTTTTGCAAAATATGTGATGATAAGCGTTGCGCCTGCACGTTTCATACTAGTTAGCATTTCTAAAACAATTTTTTCTTCGTCAATCCAACCATTTTGTGCGGCTGCTTTAACCATGGCATATTCACCACTGACATTGTATGCAACTACTGGTAAATTCGTATTATTTTTCACGTCACGCATGATATCTAAATAAGATAAAGATGGTTTTACAATAAGGAAGTCTGCGCCCTCTTGTTCATCAGATTTCGCTTCTCGAAGTGCTTCTTCACGGTTAGCTGGATCCATTTGATAAGATTTTCTATCACCGAATTGTGGCGCACTCCCAGCAGCATCGCGGAAAGGTCCATAAAAAGCAGATGCGTATTTAACAGCGTATGACATAATCGGAATATCGTAAAACCCTGCTTCATCCAGTCCTTCGCGTATTACTTGAACAAAGCCATCCATCATATTAGAAGGAGCAATAATATCTGCCCCAGCAGCTGCTTGGCTGACAGCAGTTCGTTTCAGCAATTCAAGGGATTCATCATTTAGAATTTCGCCGTTTTCAATCACGCCACAATGACCATGATCTGTAAACTCGCATAGGCAAGTATCTGCCACAACAATTATTTCAGGAAAACTATTTTTAATAAGTTTAGTTGCTTCTTGGATAATGCCGTGATCGTGATAGGCTTGTGTACCAACTGCATCTTTTTCAGCAGGTATTCCAAATAAAATAACTGCTTTAATACCAAGGCTTTGCACAATACGCATTTCTTCTTCTAATTCATGCAACGGATATTGGAAAACTCCTGGCATGGAGATTACTTCGGTTTTTGCTTCTTTACCATCTTTGACAAAAATCGGATAGATTAAATCATCTGTATGTAAAACTGTTTCTCTCACTAAATCACGCATTGTTTTGGTTTTTCTTAGACGACGATGTCTATCAAATTGATTTTTCATTTAAATTCCTCCTGTATTATCAAATCAGCTAAGTGCTTCATGGTGAAGGTTTTTGGTTGATATGTGACTGACCATCCATCTGCTAAAATGGCTTCGGTTGTTACATTTCCAATCGATGCAATGCGCCAATTTTCCTTTTGATTCGGAAAAGTTTTTGCAATCGAATAAAAGTTTTTCCAAGCAGATGGGCTGGCAAAAATAATTATTTGCTTTTCATTTAGTTTTAATTGGTTGGCTAACATTGTTTTAGAATGCTCCGGGAAGCTTGTTTCATAAAGTTCAATTGAAAAAACTAGATGCCCTTTTTCTATCAATGTATCTTTTATTATTGATCTACTTAAATTACTTTGTGGGAGTAAGATACTTGTTTGGTTCGGATATTCATTTAACCACTCAGATAAAAAAACTTCTGACTGATAAACAGACGGAACAAAACTTGGCGTATAACCAAATTCGGCTAATTTTTCTTGCGTTTTCTCACCAATAACAGCAAATTTATAGTTCGTTTCAACACATTGGTTTGCGAAGAAATATTCCACTGCGTTGACGCTTGTTAAAAAAAGCCAGTCCGCTGCTTGTTGTTCTTGATTCAAGTTGAATTTTTTTGGATGTGTTTCAATTAGTGGAATCGATTCAACATTAAAGCCATTTTGCGAAAAATAGGTTTGCCAAGGCTTATTTTTACTCGCTTCTCTTGTTAAAACCACTTTTTTAATCATGCGTTTCTCAGTTCTTTGATAATCGTATCGGCACCTTCGCTTAGTAAATCTTCTGCTACTTGATTACCTATGTCACTTGGATTAGTGCCCGTTTGTTCAGATTCAAGAATAACTGAACCATCGGCGTTACCGACTAAACCTTTAAAATGAATAGCATCAACCGTTTTTGCCGCGAACCCAGCAATGGGGATTTCACAGCCACCATTTAGTTTTTTCAAGAAAACACGTTCGGCTTCTACACACACGCCTGTTTCTTCATGATGAATAGATGCTAGCATATCGCGAATTTGTTGATCACTTTCGCGGCATTCGATAGCAAGAGCACCTTGACCAACTGCTGGTAAGCATAGTTCAGCCGGGATGTCTTCTAGTTTTAAAGTCGTATTTTCCAACCAACCCATTCGAGAAAGTCCCGCTTTTGCTAAAATTATTGCATCAAAGTTTTCGGCATGTAGTTTTTGAAGACGAGTATCAATGTTACCACGTATCGGCTTAATGATAAAATCAGGACGATGTTTGAGAAGTTGTGCCGCACGACGAAGGCTACTTGTACCAATAACAGCGCCTTTTGGCAACTCATCTAAGCTGCTCACTTGGTTAAAAACAATGCAATCTAGCGGAGATTCCCGTTTTGGAATCGCGCCAATAACGAGCCCTTCTTTCAAACTCGAAGGAACATCTTTCATACTATGTACCGCAAAATCAATCGCTGTATCGCTCAAAGCTTGCTCTACTTCGGAAACAAATAGGCCTTTACCGCCGACTTTGCTCAGAGTGACATCTAAAATACGGTCTCCTTTTGTGACAATTTCTTTTATTTCAAAATCGAATTCAGGATAATTTTCTTTGAGTTTGTTAATTACCCAATTAGACTGGGTTAAAGCTAATTTGCTACGTCTAGAACCAACAATTATTTTTCGTTTCATCCGTTAACTCCTCGTTTCAGCTTGTTCTTTTTCTGTTACAGTTAGATCCGTTTCTGTTAAACCAAAGATACGTTTAAAATGTTCAATGCTTGTATCTGCTTCTTCTTCCACTGACATTTCTTTTAATTCTGAGATAGGTTGTTTTAGCATTTGATTAATGATGCTTTTCATATGTTTTCCGATTTGGATGTATTCGCGTTCTGTTAGGCCGGGAAGTTTATTTTCTAGGCTAGTCATAGTGACTTCTTGCATATCTAGCGCTTTCTCACGCAAGGCACGAATCACAGGAACGACACCAAGTTGTTTTTCCCACTCAAAAAAGCTTCGAACTTCTATTTCAATCGTATTTTCAAGCTCCTGAACAATTCTTTGGCGTTCTAGTGAGTTCGCATTTACAACTCCAGCTAGATCATCAATATCATATAAATGGAAATTGGGAATATATGAACAATCATGTTCAACATTTCTTGGTAAACCGATGTCAATCACAAGCATAGAACTCGCTTTTTGTTCCATCAATTCTTGCATTGCTACTTGTTTGATGATTGGTTCTGAAGCACTTGTGGATACGAGAACAATATCAGCTAACAATAGATGGTCATTCATATTTTCATATGCGCCCACTTTTGCTTGAAATTGATTGGCTAAGATTTCAGCGTTTGCTTTGGTGCGATTAATTATTGTTATATCTGCAATGCCACTTCCAGCGAGGTTTTGAAGAGCTAGTTCGCTCATTTCCCCTGCACCAACAAGGACGATTTTTTTGTTGTCTAAGGAACCATATAATTTTTTAGCAACTTCCACAGCTGCATAACTGACAGAAACGGCATTTTCGTTGATTTTTGTATGGTGATGTACTTTTTTGGCGAAAGTAACGACTTCTCGAAAAAGTTTATTTAAAAGTGTACCTGTTGTACCAGTTTGTTTGGCGATTTCGAATGCATGTTTTACTTGTCCGAGAATTTGTGTTTCTCCAAGTACAAGTGAATCGAGTCCCGCGGTTACTTTATATAAATGATTGACGGCTTCTGTTTCCTCATGGAAAAACAAATAAGGCTCAATTTTTTCCATATCCATTTGAAACCAATTAGCCATAAAACGTTTTAGATAATATCTGCCTGTATGTAGTTGATCTACAACCGCAACAATTTCTGTTCGATTGCACGTTGAAATAATAACATTTTCGAGGATACTTTTTTCCTGCAGTAATGTTACTAAGGCCATTTCTTCTTCGGTTTCTTTAAAAACTAATTTTTCGCGGATGTCGATTGGTGCTGTGTGATGATTCAGCCCCATGGTGAGAATAAACATTCGATAATCCTCCTAAAATTAAATTGAACTCTAATACATTCTACCACTTTTCGATGTGTACACCAAATAGTCCGTTTTTGTATTTAGACGGAAAAAAGAGCTGGACTTTTCATTCCAACTCTTTCTATTATTCCATTCCTTCTTTGATAAACTGCCATGCTTCGTCTTTTCCCATTTTTGTTTCAGAGGAGAATAAGACAAATTTGTCATCTGGATCAAAATCCAAAGTTTCACGCACAATTTTAGCATTTTTTTGCCATTTACTGCGCGGGATTTTGTCTGCTTTTGTTGCTACGACGATGACAGGAATATCGTAATACTTTAGAAATTCATACATCATTCGGTCATCTTCTGTTGGCTTATGACGTAAATCAACAATTTGGATGACACCGCGAAGTTGCTCGCGAGAAGTAATATACGTTTCAATCATGACCCCCCATTTTTCTCGTTCGGTTTTCGACACTTTTGCGAAACCGTAGCCGGGTACATCGACGAAGAAAAGTGCTTCTTCAATTTTATAAAAATTTAGCGTTTGTGTTTTTCCGGGTTTTTGCGAAATTCTTGCCATACTTTTGCGGCGAATCATCGTATTAATAAAAGATGATTTTCCTACGTTTGATCGACCTGCAAGTGCATATTCTGGAAGGTCTGTTTCGGGATATTGCTCTGGTCGAACAGCGCTTATTATTAGTTCTACATTATTTACATCCATAATTTTCCATCCTGTTCTATTCATTATCTTTTACTAGTATAACGGAAAAAGAGGAAAAAAGCACCATGAAAAAATACTGCCCCCTTATGAGACAGTATTTTTCGGATTAATATTTGCTTACTTCTGCTACTACTTGTGCAATAAAGGCATCTAAATCCATTGTTTCAGAATCCTTAGAACCGTAACGGCGAACATTGACAGAACCTGCTTCTACTTCTTGATCTCCAAGTACTAGCGCATAAGGAATTTTCTTAGTTTGTGCTTCACGGATTTTATAACCTAATTTTTCATTGCGGTCATCTACTTCCGAGCGAAGTCCAGCGCGTTGCAATTTATCTTGTACACCTTTTGCATAATCTAAATGGGCATCTGCATTAACTGGGATAAGTTCCATTTGTACTGGAGCTAACCAAGTTGGGAAAGCGCCTTTGTATTCTTCAATTAGATATGCGACAAAGCGTTCCATTGTCGATACAACACCACGGTGAATAACGACTGGACGATGTTTTTCGCCATCTTCGCCGATATAAGTTAAGTCAAAGCGTTCAGGAAGTAAGAAGTCCAGTTGTACAGTAGAAAGTGTTTCTTCTTTTCCGATAGCAGTTTTTACTTGAACGTCTAGTTTAGGACCGTAAAACGCTGCTTCACCTTCCGCTTCAAAGTAATCCATTTCCATTTCGTCCATTGCGGATTTAAGCATCGATTGCGCTTTTTCCCACATTGCATCATCGTCAAAATATTTTTCTGTATTTTTCGGATCACGATAGCTTAGACGGAAAGAATAATCTTTAATATCAAAGTCTTTATATACTTCTAAAATTAGCTCGACAACGCGTTTGAACTCATCTTTAATTTGGTCTGGACGAACAAATACGTGCGCGTCATTTAAAGTCATTCCACGAACACGTTGTAATCCAGAAAGTGCGCCACTCATTTCGTAGCGGTGCATCATGCCAAGTTCAGCAATACGGATTGGTAATTCACGGTAGCTATGGATGTCGTTTTTATAAATCATCATGTGATGCGGACAGTTCATTGGGCGTAAAACAAGCTCTTCGTTGTCCATTTTCATTGTTGGGAACATATCTTCATGGTAGTGATCCCAGTGACCGCTTGTTTTGTATAGTTCCACGTTCGCCATAATTGGAGTGTAAACGTGATTATAACCAAGACGTTCTTCTTTATCCACAATGTAACGTTCGATAACGCGGCGGATAGTCGCACCTTTTGGCAACCAAAGTGGTAAACCTTGACCAACTTCAATGCTGTTTGTAAATAAATCTAATTCTTTACCTAATTTACGATGGTCACGTTCTTTCGCTTCTTTTTGCATTTGGATAAATTCTTTTAAGCCATTTTTATCGAAGAAAGCAGTACCGTAAATACGTTGGAGCATTTTGTTATTGCTATCTCCGCGCCAGTATGCACCCGCAACGCTTAATAGTTTGAAGACTTGAATCTTACCAGTAGAAGGAACATGGACACCACGGCAAAGGTCGAAAAACTCACCTTGAGTGTAAATTGTCACTGTTTCATCTTCTGGTATTGCTTCGATAAGTTCTAATTTATAGTGGTCTCCAATTGCTTTGAAACGTTTAATCGCTTCTTCGCGAGAAACAACTTCGCGCTCGATTGGCATATTTTCACGAACAATTTTTTGCATTTCTTTTTCAATTTCAACAAGCGACTCATCACTAATAACTGCTTCTGTATCTATATCATAATAGAAACCAGATTCGATCGCTGGACCAACGCCAAATTTCACATCTGGATAAAGTCTTTTTAATGCTTGTGCCATTAAATGAGCTGTACTGTGACGCAAAATACCAAGCGCATCTTCATGATCTGGAGTAACAATTTCAATTGCCCCGTCTTCGTGGATTGGAGTTACTAAATCAAGTAATTCTCCGTTAAATTTACCTGCTAGTGCTTTCTTTTTTAGCCCTGGGCTGATAGATGCAGCGATATCTGCTGTTGAAACGCCTGGCTCGAATTCTTTTACTGCACCGTCTGGAAATGTGATTTTCATACTAATCTCTCCTTTTCTTTTTTAAAATGTGGTTAGGAGGGCAAAATAAAAAACCCATCCCTCCTGTTGTCAAGGGACGAGTTTATGCTCGTGGTTCCACCCAAGATTCAGAAATAGCTAAACTTGACTACTTCACTCTTGTCGCCTGTAACGGAGCGATCCGTCTATTATTACTAGTTAAAAACGTTCCTAATAGAAGTTCCAAGGTGGTCCAAATTTAAGTTCCAATAGAAGGTTCCCAGCTAGCCCTTCCTCTCTAAAATTTTCCGTTAAATTGGTTGTCCTTTTCATCACTTTGTTTTATATTACTTCAAATTATAAGCCCGATTAAACATATTTGCAAGCACTTTTTAGAAACGGCGATTTTTACCTTCTAAGTTGACCTCTTTTGATAAATAGCGCACGCGTTCCATGATTCGGCGAGCTTTTAGTTTTTCTTCCATGCCATTTTGAGCAAACATTAAATGATTTTCAAGTTGGTCCATGTTGTAATTAGACGAGAAGAATGTTGGTAATTCCTCTTGCATCCGGAATTGTAAAATCGCACCAAGCACTTCGTCACGTGTCCAAGCAGTCATCGATTCCGCCCCGATATCATCTAGCATCAGCACTTCTGTTTCTTTCGCAAATTGGATTTTTTCACCAACAGTATTATCAGAAATAGATTGCTTCACTTCGCGCATGAACTCAGGTAAATAAACCAGTGTCGTTGAAACACCTTTTAAAGCAAGTTCTTTCGCAAGCGCGCCTAATAAGTATGATTTCCCGGTTCCAAAGCTACCATGGATAAACAAGCCTTTCGCGCGTTCCCCGTTTTTAGCAGGATATTTATCTAAAAATTGATAAGCTTCCACCAGTGCCAACTGACGCGATTCCTCATCGGTATAAAAGTCAGCTAAAGTCGCATCAACTACTTGTTTCGGCATATATAGCGAACGGATTCTCCGCTCCACAGCACGACGCTTCTCTTCTTCCATTTTCTCTTTCGTCGGATAATAGGTGACGGTGATAAATTCTCCGTTAAGAACAAGTTTCGGAGCATAGCCAGGCATTAATGTATCTTCCTGCTCACTAAACTTTTTATGCTGTGTCATAAATTCATATAAATTAGATAGGTTTTGATTCACTAATTGCTCGGTTATCTCTTCTTTGTGCTCCTTGAAAAAGTCTTGGATTGGTTGATAATGGAGAACTTGTTGTTTTAACCCTTGATATTCTTTTTCAAAGTCGCGTCCTTCAAAAAGCTGTCCTAATGTTCTTTCGATGTTATCCATTTTCTTCACCTACCTTTTATTTAGTCGTTCTTTAATTTCACGAACTTGATCTTCGAGTGTTTGTTTTTCTTTGTCGGTCATTTTATTTTCTGCTGGAGCAACTTGTTCTTTATCAAACCAATCCGGTAAAATTTCTTTTCGAGTCGATTTTTGATAATTTCGGTTGTAATTATTCGTTTTAGGTGTAGCTGGTTCTTCTTGGAGACGTTTGTATTTTTCGTGCTCTTGCCAGGCGAGATCCATTGCTTCCTTGGCAGTTTTCACATTTTTTCGTTTCCAGTGAGCTGCGATGGTCATCATATAATTCTTGGAAAGTTTGCGGTCAAGGCGAAGTAAGACATACTCGATTAGTACATTCATCACGGGAACCGGCAAATTTTGTTGATTCATCACTTCTTCTACGACACGCAAATCAGTTTCAGCAGGCACTGCACCATCTGAAATATCGACCAACAATTGAAATGGCGTGATGCTCTCTAAGTAAACTTGGAGCGCTTCCTCGTCATTCAATGCTTCCTCTGGTTCTCGGCTAACCGGCGTTTCCTGTTTCATTTGCAATTTTGGCGGTGCTCCGTTTTCAATCGTATAACCTTCACGGACAATTTTCCGCAAATAAACAATATCAATCTCGCCATTCGCATCAAGCGCGCGATACAAATAACTCGGCATGTCTTTTTCGGAAACTTGGTAAATTCCGTGCAATTTTAAAATCGTTTGGCGCACTTCTTTTGTTATTTTTTCGCGGGCAATCATACCCGGTGAAAGCAAACTTAAAAATAAATTAAAGTCAAAACTAGCGTCATCAAATTCGATTTCTTTTGCCTCAACTTTATCTACTAAAACTTGATTGGATTCAGATGGAACAGCGCTACTACCACCTTTAAATGGTTCAAAAACGTCTTGGAATGAACGAGTAATTTCGCTATATGTAGTGGTTTCAAACGTCTCATCTGCAAAAAAGCGACGCAAACGTTGAAACTGCGCATTACCGATTTTGCTATATAAATAAATATTCAATAGACCATCTGAAAAAAACTTTTCTGGTGATAACGGTGGCAAGATTTCGTAAATATAAAAGCGTTGGTCGTTTTCGGTTTTTACATAACTTTTTAGAAGGCCTAAACCTTCCAATTTTAGCCGTGCTTCGAATAACGCTTTTAAACTAATATCAAGCATATTTAAAAGTTGGACGTGCGAATGCGCTTCTGACCAAAGTCTGTTTTCTTCGACTTCTGTGAACAGTGTTTGGTATAAAGCAAGACATTCCGCCCCCATTAACGGTTGATATAACATTGTAATTATTTTTCTGTCGGCGCCCGTCAAGATTCCACTTGCCTTCACTTGATAGCTGTCTACCGCTTGAAGCTCCATCCAAAATTCCGTCAATTTACTCACCTATCTTTATTTTTTTCCATCAAATCTTTTAGTTCTTCTACAAACACACTGATATCTTTAAACTGGCGATAAACCGAAGCAAAGCGCACGTAGGCAACTTCATCCAGACTCGCTAATTTATTCATTACTTTTTCACCGATTAAGTCAGAGGCAATCTCACTGTCGCCGATATTTCTTAATTCGCGCTCCACTTCATTGACAATTTCTTCGATTTGTTCTGCGCTAACTGGCCGTTTTTCACAAGCTCTAATTAAACCACGTCTCACTTTTTCACGAGCAAATTCTTCTCTTGCTCCGTCTTTTTTCACAACTATTAAAGGACTCTCTTCTACCTTTTCAAAAGTGGTAAAACGAAATCCGCATTTTTCACATTCACGTCGTCTTCTGATGGAATTACCATCGTCGGCCGGTCTTGAGTCTACAACACGCGTGCCATTATATTTACAAGTAGGACATCTCACAAAAAATCACTCCTATCCCTAGCATTTCTCTATCTGTTTATTTGTATGCCTCATTATACCATGTGAAACTAAGGGTGGCTATTTGTTCTTTACAAAACGTTCGATAAAAGTAAGAACTTGCTTTTGTGTATTTTCTAGTGACGTATTATTATCAATCACAAAATCAGCTTTTCGAGCCTTTTCATCAATTCCCATTTGGCTATTAATCCTTGCTAAAGCATCTTCTTTTGTTAAATCATTTCGCTCCATTAAGCGGTTTAACTCTGTTTCTGGAGTCGTCCAAACAACGACAATTTGATCAACTAACGATTCTAAATGGCTTTCAAACAACAGAGGAATATCAAAAAACACCATTTCCTCTCCCGCTTCAAAATAACGTTCTCGCTCCGATAACATATAATCTTTCACACGAGGATGCGTAATTTCATTTAATTTTTCGCGTTTTGCTTTATCTTTAAAAATAATTCCCGCTAATTTCGGACGATTTAGCGTACCATCCGCTAGTAAAATCTCTTCGCCAAAGTAAGCAACAATTTCCGCCAGTCCATCAGTACCTGGCTCCACGACTTTTCGAGCCGCCACATCTGCATCAACTAGCGGAATACCAGCTTGCTGAATCAGGTTACTCACAGTTGACTTCCCTGTTGCCACGCTTCCTGTTAATCCAATTGTTTTACCCATGATTCCAGCTCACTTTCTACTTTTGACAATTCGGGCAAAAATGCGTCCCGCGTCCATTTAATTTAATTTTTTCAATTGGCGTGCCGCAAATAACGCACAATTCGCCCGCTTTTCCGTACACTTTTAATTTATCTTGGTACTGGCCTAGTTTCCCTTGGGAGTTCACATACGTTCTAACCGTTGAACCACCAAGTGCGACAGCTTCAGTCATAATGCTTTTTGTCGCTTCAAAAATCCGTTTAATTTCTTTGTCCGAAAGCGAATTCGCCGCTCTTTCCGGCCGCACTTTTGCTGCAAAACAAATTTCATCCGCATAAATATTCCCTACTCCAGCGACTAATTTCTGGTCAAGTAACGCCGTTTTGATGGCACGGCTTGTTTTTTTCACACCTGTTGCAAAATCAGCTAAGGTGAATGCTTCCGTTAACGGCTCTGGGCCCAATTTTTTTATTGACCGTGTTTCCGCCTCGCCGTATTTACTAGTCACTTCCATCGTTCCGAACTTCCGCACATCTAAAAAGCGTAATTCAGTATGGTCTTCAAAATGAAAAATAATATGCGTATGCTTGCTAACTTCTTCGTTCTCATCCATTAAACGGAATTTACCTTCCATTCGCAAATGAGATAAAATCGTGCAGTTAGTCAAATCAAATAGCAAAAATTTACCACGACGGCGCACACCTTCTATTTCTTGCCCGACAAGCATATGAACAAATTCATCGGGCGGTGTTGCTACAATCATTTTTGGAACACGGACAATTACTTGATCTATTTTTTTGCCTGGGACTAGTTCTTGTAATGTTGCGCGGACATTTTCTACTTCCGGCATTTCTGGCATATATAAACTCCCCGTTTCTTTATTTATTTCGCGTCATACCATGTGTCGCCAAATGCGCTATCTACTTTAAGGGGTACAGAAAGTTCTACGGCATTTTCCATAACATCTGGGACAATCTCTTCTAATTTAGCGATTTCGGCTTCAGGTGCTTCGAAAATCAATTCATCGTGCACTTGAAGCAATAATTTTGCTTCTAATTTTTCAGATTTTAAGCGTTCGCTCATCAGAATCATCGCTTTTTTGATAATATCCGCGGCACTTCCTTGGATTGGCGTGTTCATCGCTGTTCTTTCTGCAAATCCTCGAACATTAAAATTACGACTAACAATCTCTGGAATATAACGACGACGATGTAAAATAGTCTCTACATAGCCTTTTTCTTTCGCAAAACGAACGATATCTTGCATATATTCTTTCACGGCAGGATAACTTACAAAATAGCGATCAATAAAGTCTTTTGCTTCTTTTCGAGTAATACCTAAATTTTGAGAAAGACCGTAATCACTAATGCCGTAAACAATACCAAAGTTTACTGCTTTTGCTTGACGACGCATTAGTGAATCTACCTCATCTTGCTCAACATGAAAAACGTCCATTGCTGTTTTCGTATGAATATCATAATCGTGTTTAAAGGCGTAAATCAAGTTCTCATCTTCCGAAATATGCGCTAAGACACGTAACTCTACTTGCGAATAATCGGCAGAAAACATTTTCCAGCCCGGTTTACTTGGTACAAACACTTGTCTGATTTTACGCCCTTCTTCTAAGCGAATTGGAATGTTTTGCAAGTTTGGATCGACCGAACTTAAACGTCCTGTTTGGGTTAGCGTTTGATTAAAACGTGTATGGACTTTATGCGTTTCTTTGTCTGTAACTTTAAGCAGCCCTTCGATATAGGTGGACTGAATTTTACCAAGTTGGCGATATAGCAAAATTTCATCAATAATATCATGCTGTCCTGATAGGCTTTCTAGCACGTCGGCGGCTGTTGAATAACCTGTTTTTGTTTTCTTGACTGGTGGCAGTTCCAGTTTTTCAAATAAAATTACACCTAGTTGCTTCGGTGAATTGATGTTGAATTCTTCGCCAGCTAGCGAATGAATCGACTCTTCTAACGTTTTCAATCTACCTGCTAGTTCTACTTTCATATTTTCAAGGCGTTCTGTGTCGACACTAACCCCCTGCATTTCCATTTGCGCTAAAACAAATGTTAAAGGTAGCTCTAAATCTTCCATCAAAGCTAATTGTTCATTTTTCTCCAAATCATCAACAAGCCTTTTCTCTAAGTCCGCAATTGCTACTGCTTTTCTGGAAAGGTGTGCCGCGACAATACTTTCTTCTGGCGTGCTTCGTTTTGCTCCTTTTCCGTACACTGCTTCGTCGGTTTCTACTTCTGTGTAGTCATGACGGACCGCTACACTTGTGAAATCATCAATCGAATCGGACGGGTTTAGTAAATAGGACGCTAACATGATATCAAATGTGATGCCTGAAATAGCAAGACCAATACGATTCATTGCTACCATTGTTTTCTTCGCATCGTACACTACTTTTGTTTGGTCGCTTTCCACCCATTCTCGGAAAACTGCACTATTTTCAGCTGTTTCTTTCGTAAAGAAATAAGTTCCTTGGCTAGAATGAATCGTTAATCCAATAAAATTCGCTGTATGGTAGTTATCATTTTCTAATTCGACATAAAGTGCCGTTTTTCCACCAAAATGTTTCTCTTTTAATTCGGTTACTATTTCAAAAGATAATTCTTTTAATTCTTTCACTTCTTCTGGCGTGTCGCCTTCGATGTTTTTCAATAATGTCGTAAAGTTCATTTCTTTTAAAAGCGGAATTACTTTTTCTGTTTGGTAGCCGTCGTATTTTGTGCTTTCAACAGTACATTCAATTGGTGAATCCACATTAATAGTTGCTAGTTCTTTACTTAAAATAGCTAATTCTTTATTTTCCAACACTTTTTCTTTTAGTTTTTTACCGGAAATTTCCTCGGCATGTTCCAGTACGCTCTCTACGGTTCCACCAAATTCATGCAACAGTTTTAAGGCTGTTTTTTCACCAACGCCTGGGATACCTGGGATATTATCTGATGAATCACCCATTAACCCTTTCATATCAATGATTTGCGTAGGAGTTAGATTGTATTTTTCTTTTAACGTTTCTGGCGTGTTTGTTTCCATATCGGCTATACCTTTTTTCGTGATATAGACAGTTGTTTTTTCTGAAGCTAGTTGCGTTAAATCTCGGTCTCCGGTAATGATGGCTACTTCCATCCCGTCCGCTTCTGCTTTTTTCGTTAATGTTCCGATAATATCATCCGCCTCGTAGTTGGCAAGTTCATATTGCGGGATATCGTAAGCAGTTAAAAGCTCTCGGATGAATGGAAATTGCTCGGATAATTCACTTGGTGTTTTTTGACGTCCGCCTTTATAGCCTTTAAAGGTCGTATGGCGAAAAGTCGTTTTCCCCGCATCAAAAGCAACAAGCACGTGGCTAGGCTTCTCTTTTTCCAGCACATTCATCAGCATCATGGCGAATCCGTACACTGCATTTGTATAAACACCTTTGTCGTTATTTAAAAGCGGTAACGCATAAAACGCGCGATTCGCAATACTATTTCCATCAATTAATACTAATTTATTCACAGGGATATCCTCCTCGATATTATCATTCACTTGTGTCTATTTTACCATAGGAACATAAAAACAAACCACTTATCCGAATGGGATTAAATGGTTTGTTTTAAATACGTACATTTATTCTACAAAATAAAATTACGAACTAGTTTTACAATGTTAAACCGAATATAATTAGAAGTTTTTAATTAATTCATCCGCAAATCCCGAACATTTAACTTCTGTCGCGCCATCCATTAATCGAGCGAAATCATATGTTACTGTTTTTGCAGCGATTGTTTTTTCCATTGAGCTATTAATTAATGCAGCTGCTTCACCCCAACCAATGTGTTCAAGTAGAAGCGTTCCGGATAAAATAACAGATGATGGGTTTACTTTATCAAGGCCTGCGTATTTTGGTGCAGTACCGTGCGTTGCTTCGAAAATTGCGTGACCAGTTAAGTAGTTAATGTTCGCTCCTGGAGCAATACCGATTCCACCTACTTGAGCAGCAAGGGCATCAGAAATGTAATCTCCATTTAAGTTCATTGTAGCAACGACATCAAATTCGGCCGGACGAGTTAAGATTTGTTGCAAGAAAATATCTGCAATCGAATCTTTTACTAAAATTTTTCCAGCAGCAAGTGCTTCGTTTTGTTTTGCGTCAGCAGCTTCTGTCCCTTCTGCTTCTTTAATGCGATCGTACTCGTTCCAAGTGAAGACTTTATCGCCATATTCGCGTTCACATAAGTCATAGCCCCAGCTTTTGAAAGCTCCTTCTGTGAACTTCATGATGTTCCCTTTGTGTACAAGTGTTAATGACTTACGACCTTCTTTGATCGCATATTCAATCGCAGAACGCACTAAACGCTCTGTTCCTTCTTTGGAAATCGGCTTGATACCAATACCAGAAGTTTCCGGGAAACGGATTTTATCAACACCAAACTCAGATTTTAAGAACGCGATTAATTTTTTCGATTCTTCGCTACCTTCTTTAAATTCGATTCCTGCGTAAATATCTTCTGTATTTTCACGGAAAATAACCATATCTGTGTCTTCAGGACGTTTTACTGGCGACGGAACACCTTTAAAGTAGCGAACTGGACGCAAACATACATATAAATCTAATTCTTGGCGCAGGGCAACGTTTAATGAACGAATACCGCCGCCAATTGGCGTTGTAAGCGGGCCTTTGATGGCAATTAAATACTCATCAATAGTATCTAAAGTCGCTTGTGGAAGCCATTCGCCGGTTTGTTTAAATGCTTTTTCACCAGCTAATACTTCTTTCCAAGCAATTTCTTTTTCGCCATTGTAAGCTTTTTTTACTGCTGCATCTAAAACACGTTTTGCAGCCGCCCAGATGTCTGGACCAGTTCCGTCTCCTTCAATAAAAGGAATGACTGGGTTGTTTGGTGTTTTTAGCACACCATTTTCTACTTGAATTTTTTGACTCATAAAACTTGTTCCTCCTCCATTAAATTCGTTCTTCTACAGGTAAATAACTTCTATTTTCAGGTCCAACGTAAATCGCACGCGGACGGATAAGACGATTATCACGATACTGCTCGAAAATGTGCGCTAACCAACCAGATACCCGACTCACGGAAAATACTAATGTAAATAAGTCCCGGTCAATACCAAGCGCATGGTAAACGGAGGCAGAATAGAAATCGACATTCGGTTTTAAATGTTTTAATTCCCAAACCGCTTCTTCTACTTGCATCGAAATATCAAACCATTTTTCTTCGCCCTTTTCGGCCGTTAATTTTCTGGACATTTCGCGTAAATGTTGCGCACGCGGATCCCCGCCACGATAAACACGGTGACCGAAGCCCATAATTTTTTGTTTTGTATCGATTTTTTCTTGGATGTAATTGCGCACATCACCTGCTTGATCGATTTCTTCTAACATATCAAACACACGTTCATTGGCACCACCATGAAGCGGTCCTTTTAGCGCACCAATTGCAGATGTGACGCCTGAATAAACATCCGAAAGCGTCGCCACACAAACTCGTGCCGTAAAAGTAGAAGCATTAAACTCATGGTCAGCATGCAGCACAAGCGCTTTATTCATCGCTTCTACAGATAACGCATCCGCTTCTTCTCCTGTAATCATATAAAGGAAATTGGCCGCCATACTCAAATCATCTCTCGGCGGAATCGGATCCAAACCACGTCGAATTCGAGAAAAAGCTGCAACAATCGTTGGCATTTTTGCTTGAAGACGTAGCCCTTTACGATAAACTGCTTCCCCGTCGTCTAATTCTGCTTCTGTGTCAAATACACCGAGCATCGAAACCGTTGTTCTTAAAACGCTCATAGGGTGTAATTTTTGATGATTTTGCATTCTTAAACTTGTAATAATTGTTTCAGATACTGCCATATTTTCTTGTATTTCTAATTTAAACTTTTTAAATTCATCTTTATTCGGCAAACGCAAATGCCATAATAAGTAAATCACTTCTTCAAAAGAAGCGTTGTTTTCCATTAAGTCATCAATGCCATAGCCAACATATGTTAACATATCATCAATGATAGAGCTAATGGAAGTTTCAGCAACATATACATTTTCTAACCCTTTAGATAACGTCATTTCATTTCCTCCTTTTATCCTTTTTTACGTATGTACTTATTTTATGAATGCAACTAACTGCATTGCCATATACGCAATACCCGCTGCAATTACTGGTCCAGCAGCTATCCCTCTAAAAAGCACCACCGCTAAAATGGTCCCAAATACAAGCGAGACGGTTACTTGTGGATCAACAGCCATATAGCCTACACCTTTTTTCGCTAAAATAGAAACGGCGATTCCAGCACCAAGACCAATCCAACCAGCTGCCGATTTAAAAGAGTCAATTAAATCTTTAAAACCGATTTGACCAGTGGCGATTGGAATTAAGATGGCAACAGTTATAATCGTTACACCCCAATTAATCCCCTTTGCTTGAATCATCTCCATTACTTTACCGTCCACATGAAATAGCTTCAATAGAATAACGGCGGCTACGGCAATGATGAGCGAATTATTTTTTGCTATAAGTCCGAGAAGTAAAAAAAGAAGTAAAAACAACATACTTTCCGTAAACATATTAAGTCACCTTTCAATATCACGCATCTAGGAAGCGAGATAACAATTATTATATCATAAACTTACCTTATAGTAATACTAAAATGCCATAAGGAAAATGAATTACCCTTTTTTCAACTAAACCTCTATAGAAAGTTTTTCCCATAGAGGTTTTAATTACATATCAAAATAATAATATTGCGTGTGTTTCTTTTGATTTCCAAGCCATTTGGTTAATTTTGGTTTTAGTAGCTTGCGTGAAAATGGGATGAAAATAAGCAATCCCAGTGCCGTTGTGATAATTCCCGGAATAATTAATAAAAAGCCAGCGATAAAAAAGCACAGGCTATCTAATAAATACGGTGCTACCGTGCGTCCATCGCGTAAGTTTCGGAACAGATTGCCGCCAAGTCGTTTGAAAATAAAAATACCAAAGGCGCTTGATGCAATTTGAATAAAAAGAAGTGGCCAAAAGCCGATTACTTGGAATAGCCAAACATACATAATTAATTCGATTAAGCCGTATAAAGCCCAATAAAGAATAAACTTTCTCATAAAATCAACTCCAATACTTACTGACTATTATAACCTATTTTGACGCAATCGAAAAACAATACAGCGTGCATATAAAAAAAGGCGTCCCGCATGCGGGACGCCTTTTGGAAAGTTAAATCTTAGTGAGTTGCTGTTTTACCGTTATAAACAACACCTTGACGAGAATCAACAGTGATGATTTCACCGTCTTTTACAAGGGATGTTGCATCTTTAGCGCCAACAATGACAGGAATGCCAAGGTTGATTCCAACAACTGCTGCGTGGCTAGTTAAGCCGCCTTCTTCCACAACAACTGCAGCACTTTTCTCGAATGCAGGAAGGATTTCTTTATCTGTTGTTTTAACGATTAAGATTCCGCCTTCTTCTGCTTTTTGAAGTGCTTCTGCATTGGATTTAGCAACGATTGCTTTACCAATTACAGATTTGCTGCCAATTCCTTGGCCTTTAGCAACTTTTTCACCAATTAATTGGATTTTCATTACGTTAGTTGTTCCACTTTCTGTAACTGGAACACCAGCAGTGATGATAATTAGGTCGCCTTGTTTTGCAACGCCAGAAGCAAGAGATTCTTTTACTGCAAGATCGAACATTTCGTCTGTATTGCTAACTGGAGTAGCTAGACGAGGATAAACGCCCCATGAAAGAGCTAAGCCGCGATATACATGTTCGTTGAATGTTACAGCAACGATATGAGATTTCGGACGGTATTTAGAGATCATGCGCGCTGTGTGACCACTTTGAGTCGCAGCAACGATAGTTTGTACGTTTAGGTTTTTCGCAGTATGGCCAACAGCTTGACCAATAGCTTCTGTCATATCCGTATTTTCATGAAGTTTAAGCGCAAATTTGTCTTGAGCTACTAATACTTCTTCTGTACGAACAGCGATTTTCGCCATCATTTTAACTGCTTCAACTGGATAGTCCCCAGCAGCTGTTTCACCAGATAACATAATTGCATCAGTTCCATCAAAAATCGCATTCGCTACGTCACTTGCTTCAGCGCGAGTTGGACGTGGGTTACGTTGCATGGAATCAAGCATTTGTGTTGCAGTAATAACTGGTTTACCAAGTTTATTACATTTTCTGATAAGTTCTTTTTGTACAATCGGAACTTCTTCAGCAGGAATTTCAACACCTAGGTCACCACGAGCAACCATTAGGCCTTGAGAAACTTGTAAGATTTCGTCGATATTGTCAACGCCCTCTTGGTTTTCGATTTTAGGAATGATTTGGACGTGAGTCGCATTGTGCTCTTCTAAAATCTTAGTGATTTCAAGAACATCTGTAGCGCGACGTACGAAAGATGCAGCGATAAAATCGATACCTTGTTCTAAACCAAAGCGGATATCAGCAGCATCTTTTTCTGTGATTCCTGGTAGGTTGATAGAAACGTTTGGCACGTTAACACCTTTTTTATTTTTAAGTACGCCTGAGTTAAGTACTTTAGTTACTAACTCGCGATTAGCTTCGTCTTTTTCGATTACTTCAAGACCGATTAAACCGTCATCAAGTAAAATGGAAGAACCGATTTCTACATCATTGTAAAGTTCGCCGTAAGTTACGGAGAATTTTTCTTTTGTTCCTTCAACAGGAGTCATGGAAACACGTACAACATCACCTGTTTGGAATTCTAATTTCCCACCAACCATGTCGTTTGTACGGATTTCTGGACCTTTTGTATCAAGTAAGATAGCAACTTGTTTGCCAGTTTTTTTCGATGCTTCACGGATATTTACAATACGCGCACCGTGCTCTTCAAAATCTCCGTGAGAGAAATTAAGACGTGCTACGTTCATTCCTGCTTCGATCAACTGAACTAATGTGTCAACTGACTCACTTGCAGGACCAATTGTACAAACAATTTTCGTTTTTTTCATGTTATTACTCCTCCTAGAACTTAGCTATTCATTCGTATTTATTATAAACATATCTTGCGCATTTTACCAGTCACAACTGTGTAAAATAAGTAAGTTTGTGAATAAGAGTGCAATCAGGCAGCATGGTAACGATAATAAGAAAACGTTTTCCGGATTGTTACAGCATGCTTAATTACCGATTTACTTCTCTTTACCCTCAAAGTTTATTTTTAATACGTTACTAAAAATTTTCACAAAGAAAGGCTACCATGCTTTGTCATGGCAGCCAGCTCTTCAGCCGTTTTAAATCGACAAAATAGATGCTAAATCAAATAATTTTTGATCTAGAGTGTGTTTTTCTTTCAAAATTTCACTAATGTCATTTTCGACAATTCTATTTTCACGGATTCCAACAGCTAATCCTCCGCGGTTTTCTAACAATAATTCTACTGAGCGCGCACCAAGACGACTTGCAAGTACACGGTCAAATGCAGTTGGGCTACCACCACGTTGAACATGTCCAAGAACAGTTACACGTGCATGATAATCGCCATATTCAGCTAATTGTTTGGCAAAATCATTACCAGACATTACGCCTTCAGCAACCACGATAATACTATGTTTTTTACCACGTTCGCGACCTTTGTTCAAACGATCCACGACATCATCCATGTTAAAGCTTTCTTCTGGAACGATGATAGCTTCAGCGCCACCAGCAAGACCAGACCAAAGAGCGATATCACCAGCGTCACGACCCATAACTTCAATAATGAAAGTACGTTCATGACTTGTAGCTGTATCGCGGATTTTATCAAGTGCATCAAGAACAGTGTTCAGTGCAGTATCGAAACCAATAGTAAAATCAGTTCCAGAAATATCATTATCAATAGTTCCTGGGATACCAATAGTTGGGAAGCCGCGTTTTGTAAGTGCTTCCGCTCCGTGATAAGAACCATCTCCACCGATAACAACTAAGCCATCGATTTGATGTTTTTTCAGTTGTTCGATTCCTTTAAGTTGTCCTTCTTCTGTAGCGAATTCAGGATATCTTGCGGAATAAAGGAATGTACCTCCGCGGTGAAGTAAATCACCAACAGAACCTAATTCTAATTTACGAATATCGCCATTGACTAGCCCTAAAAAGCCATAGTTAATACCGTAAACTTCGAGTCCTTCATAGATTGCTTTCCGTACAACAGCACGAGTGGCTGCGTTCATTCCTGGAGCGTCTCCTCCACTTGTTAAAATTGCAATTCGTTTCATTTTACTTACCACCTCAGACAATGATATTGTTTTTCATCACATGTGTTTATTCTACATGAAAAAAGGTCAAATGAAAAGCTCCAACAGAACACTTTTTTTAAGTATAAGCTTGCTAAAAAGCCATTTTGAACATCGGTCTATTCCGATTATCCCGAAAAACGGCTTCATAGCTTAAATAAACATAATTGGTCTATACTTGTGAAGAAGCAAACTTTCTTTTCCCTTTGGCATATACCAAAGAAGCGGATTTCCTAATAATGAGGAAATCCGCTTCTTAAATAAGTTATATAGTCTCGTATACACCGATTTTCTTGAATTTCTCATAACGTTGCTCCATTAATTGATTCTCAGAAAATGCCATTAGTGCATGTAAAGACTTCGTGATAGTTTTGTTAATTTCTTCGGCTTGCGCTGTTAAATCGCGATGCGCACCGCCTTTTACTTCTGGAATAATTCCATCTGTAATGCCAAGATCAAACAAATCACCAGCTGTAATCCGCATAGATTCTGCTGCTTTTTTCGCTTGACTAGCATCTTTCCATAAAATTGCCGCTGCGCCTTCTGGTGAAATAACCGAGAAAACTGCATTTTCAAGCATGAAAATCTGATTCCCAACACCAAGAGCAAGTGCACCGCCGCTTCCACCTTCACCGATAACGATAGAAATAATTGGTACTTTCATATCGCTCATTTCATAAAGGTTTCTCGCAATCGCTTCACTTTGTCCGCGTTCTTCCGCAGCACGGCCCGGGTAAGCGCCTTTTGTATCGATGAAGCAAATAATTGGTCGACCAAATTTATCTGCTTGTTTCATCAAACGTAGTGCCTTACGAAAGCCTTCCGGATGTGGCATACCAAAATTACGGTGCAAATTATCTTTCGTATCTTTGCCACGTTGGTGCCCGATAACAGTTACCGGGATACCGTTAAAAGTAGCAATACCACCAACAATCGCAGCGTCATCGCCAAATGCACGATCACCGTGAAGTTCCATAAAGTCTTCAAACAATAGCGGAATATAATCAAGTGTCGTCGGTCTCTCCGGATGGCGAGCTACTTGAAATTTATCCCAAGCAGTCATATTACTATAAATGCTTGATTCCAACTTAGCTAAACGTTTTTCCAGCTTTTCGATTTCATTTGTTAAGTCCACATCAGAAGTTTCATTGTATTCTTTTAAGTCAGCGATTTTACTTTTTAATTCTAAAATCGGTTTCTCAAATTCCATCTCATTCGCCATCAACGTCACCTCCTGCTTCAGGTGTCTTCACGTGAATGCGTAAAATAAAACTTAATTTATTTTGCAAATCAAGACGTGAAATACAGTCATCTAGTTGTCCGTGCTTTAATAAGAACTCAGACGTTTGGAAGTCTTCTGGTAATTCTTCCCGAACAGTTTGTTCAATTACCCGGCGACCAGCAAAGCCGATGAGTGCGCCTGGTTCTGCAAAATTATAGTCTCCAAGTGATGCAAAACTAGCAGAAACGCCACCAGTAGTTGGGTGCGTCATTACCGTAATAACAAGTCCACCGTGGTTGCTAAATCGTTTAAATGCAGCAGAGGTTTTCGCCATTTGCATAAGCGAAAGCATCCCTTCTTGCATACGCGCACCACCGGAAGCAGTGAAAATAACAAATGGTTTGTTTGTTTTATCAGCATCTTCCACAGCACGAAGGATTTTTTCACCGACAACAGAGCCCATACTCGCCATTCTAAAACGAGAATCCATCACTGCAATAACAAGCGGATTACCGCCAATAGTAGCATGACCAGTAACAATCGCCTCATTTAAACCAGACTTTTGCTTATCTTTCTCAATTCGATCCATATAATCTTCAAAACCAAGTGGATTTGCTGTTGTTAAACTAGCATCAATTTCTTCAAAAGATCCTTCATCAACAAGCATATCGATTCGTGCATTTGCCCCAATTGGATGGTGAAAACCACAATAATTACATACCATAAGATTTTTTTGCAATTCTTTGGTATACATTATTTTTTTACATTCCGGACATTTTGTCATAATACCTTCTGGAACATCTGCTTTCGTTCCGTCAGAAGGAATTGTGGCATATTTTCTCTTTTTTGGTTTTGTAAACAAGTCTCCTAACAAGGATAACCCTCCCCATTTACGCTTTCTATTGTGGTTATTAGCGATTTTTAATGTTGTATAAATAAAAAATGAATAATGACATGAAACATAAATCAACCGCATTTTCCCACAAGAAGACAAAATGCCAGTCTATCCGAATCATAACTGGACAGACTGCGCAATATTGTTTTCCACGTTAAACTATAACATACTTTCTATAAATATAGAAAGTCTAAGATCACTTAATTACGACATTCTCTTTACCAAGTAATGCTACTAGCGCTTCTTGCAACTCATTTGATGGTGTTACTTGAATATTTTTCAACTCGGTGGTTTGCTTGGTTATCGCTTGGTGAACGATGACCTTACTATCGCCTTTATAGCGCGCTAAAACTGGCTTAACTTGCTCCATTTGCTGTGGTTCTGTTAATTTTAAAAACAGTCTCACAGGTGCTTTAATTTCTTTTAAATCTTCGGCTTTATTCACAATTAATTGGAGTTCGCCATTTCTCGTATCTGCTTTGACTTGTAAAAAAAGAATTTCCCCTTTTTGGGCAAAGTTCGCATATTTACGGTAGCTTTCCGGGAACATCACTGCGCTAAGTTCTTTAGACTCATCGCTAATCGTTAAAAAGCACATCGTTTCGCCTTTTTTCGTTCTGATTGATTTTACTTCGTGAACATAGGCCGCTACTTGATGGTTTTTGCCAGAAGTAACATTCGCGAGTTTTGTGATAGCAAGGTTTTGCAATTTATTTTGATAATATGATACGGGATGTGCCGAAACATATTGACCTGTATATAATTTTTCTTTTTCAAGCTTTTCATCAATCGAAATTGGCGCGGTTTTCCGGTAGCGTGGTTTCATCTTCTTCAAGAATTCGTCATCTTCCGCGAAAAGATTCATGCCCTTGGAGTCTTCCCCGAGCAACGAAATGTATTGTAATACCGCATCAATTGTCGCTTGAATCGTTGCCCGATCTTCGCCAAATTCATCAAAACAACCGGAAAATACAAGCGCTTCTAACACTGTTTCTGTGAGCATTTTATGTGGCATTCGTTCGCAAAAATCAAAGAAATCTCGGAATGGTGCTTTTTTTCGTTCGTTGATGATTTCTAAAATAAATTTTGTTGGGACTTTGCGAATAACGCGGAAACTATAACGAATGGATGTTTCATTTTCCATTTGGAAATAGTAATTGCTATGATTGATGCTTGGCGCTAACATGTTGATACCGTAGTTTTTAGCTTCTGTAATGTACTGAGAAATTTTATCGTCATTACCAAAAACAGAACTAAGGAGCGATGACATAAATGCTGCTGGATAATGCGCTTTTAGATAAGCCAATTGGAAGGCAATTTTTGAATAAGCAGCTGCGTGACTTCGGTTGAAACCGTAGTTCGCGAATTGGACAATCATATCATACACTTGATTGGCGCTGCTTTCTGGATAACCTTTACTTTTAGCTCCCTCCACAAAGTGAATCCGTTCCTCGTTAAGGACATCCGCTTTTTTCTTGCTGACAGCTCGTCTTAATAAATCGGCTTCCCCAAGCGAAAATCCGGCCATTTGGTTCGCGACTTGAATAATTTGTTCTTGGTAGACGATAACACCGTAAGTCACTTCTAAAATTGGCGCCAAATCCGGATGCGGATACTGAATTTTTTCTTTTCCGTGCTTTCTAGCGATGAACGTATCGATTTGTTCCATTGGACCGGGACGATAAAGTGCATCTACCGCCACCACATCTTCAAAAGAAGTTGGCTTTAATTTACGGAGCACGCGGCGAATTCCATCTGATTCAAACTGGAAAACTCCGGTCGTATCGCCTGTTTGGAATAGTTTTAATGTTTTTTTATCTTCTAAGGAAATATCCGCTAATGTTAACGGAGTTTCTCTGGAGTAATTAACTGATTTTAAAACGCGATCTAATAAACTAAGATTTCTAAGACCAAGAAAATCCATTTTAAGTAAGCCGATTTTTTCTAATTCTCCCATGGCAAACTGGGTTAAGCGCGCGTCCCCACTACCTAATTGCAGCGCGACTTGTTCAACTAGCGGCTTGTCACTAATAACAATCCCGGCGGCGTGCGTCGAAATATGGCGTGGTAAGCCTTCGAGTTGGCAGGCAACGTCCCAAATCATTTCATTTTCTTTGGAACTTCTAATATGATTTTCTAAACGTGGACTTTCTTGCAATGCTTTTTGTAAAGTGATACCTAATTGGCTCGGAATCAGCTTAGACCATTCCGATAAAAGGACGGAATTCAGGCCAAAACTCCTCGCTGTATCACGAATAGCCGCTTTGGCAGCTAATGTTCCAAATGTGCCGATTTGCGCCACATGCGCCTCGCCGTATTTAGATACAACATACGAAATCACTTCATCCCGGCGATTATCAGGAAAATCCAAGTCAATATCGGGCATCGTTATCCGTTCAGGGTTTAAAAATCGTTCGAAAAGCAAATTGTAACGAATTGGATCCACATCGGTAATTCTAAGCGCATAGGAAACAAGTGACCCTGCCGCAGAACCCCGGCCTGGCCCCGTTAAAATCCCCGCTTCACGAGAATAACGAATCACATCCCAGACAATCAAGAAATAATCCGCAAATCCCATTTCTGTAATAACTTTTAACTCATAATCTAAACGAGCTTGATATTCTTCGGCTAATAAATCTCGTTCTTTTAAGCCGGCGTAAGCAGTTTGGCGCAACACTTCAGATGCATTCTGTGCTTCTTCTAAAGGAAAACGTGGTAGCAAATGTTGGTCCAAAGCAATTTCCACATGACAACGTTCTGCTAATTTTTCCGTTTCAAGGCATGCTCGTTTTTCAAAGTCCGTTTGCCAGTCCCGCTCCATCTCATCTTGTGAGGTAAAATAGTTCGGCCCAGCAAGTGGTAAAGTCGTCCAGTCCACCGTGCGGTTATCACGAATTGCTGTCAAAACTTCTTTCGCTTGCGCATCTTTTGGTTCCATATATTGCACGTTTTTAGTCGCAACAACTGCTACATTTTCTTCCGCAGAAAAGGCTTCTATTTTTGCAAATAGGCGCGGATTTTCTTTTTGCGCCGACAAATAAACGGACTCTTTGCCGAATATCTCGACTAAGTTTCCGTAAGCTTCTAACGCCCCGTCGCGGTTTTCTTCCATGAGAAGACGTTCCACTTCTCCCTTAGCGCCAGGTGAAATAGCAATTAAATCACTACTATACGCCCGTAGCCAACTTTGTGGTAATTCCGGTCCTTCTTCGCGCGTTTGAATAGCACTCGCGATTTTTAGTAATTGGTGATATCCAGCGGTTGATTCCGCAATTAATATCAACTCATATGAATTAATTGGATTTAAGTAACCTTGTATTGTCACCGTCATCCCGATAATTGGTTTTATATCCGCCGCTAAACACTTTTGATAAAACTCGACTACTCCGTAAAGTACATTTTTATCCGTAATTGCTAAGGCTGGATAATGGTATTCTTTTGCTTTAGCGATTAGCTTATCGATAGACGCTGTACTAGATAGCAAATCATAAGCGCTCGCAACTTGTAAATGAACAAACCCCACTATCCTCTCTCCTTTCAAAACTCTCTTTTTCCATTATATCGGTTAAGCTTAAAAAAAGAAAGTGTGTTCGTGTTTTTATATAAAAATAAAGCCAGATAGTTAATCTGACTTTATTTTCCATTTATTTAGCGGCACAAATGAGTTGCAATTTCGCCGTCATTTCTTTGATTTCTTCTTCGTTATGAAGTGTCGCACCAGAAGCAAGCGGATGTCCACCGCCACCATACTCTTTGGCCAGCTCATTAATAACCGGACCTTTCGAACGTAAGCGCGCTCTGAAAACCGGACCTTCTTGGATGAACATAATCCACGCTTTAATTCCTTCTACATTTTCAATACAAGAAACAAGTGCGGAAGCGTCACGCGGATTGACTTCAAATTCATTTAAAAGCGTATCACTCAAATAAACTGTTGCCGCGCCATTTTCGTCCATGACAAAGTTTTGTAAAATGTAGCCGGAGAGCTTCACTGTATTTTTAGGCAGCTCATATAATTCGCGGTATAGCGCCGGGCGGTCAAACGGAAACGTCACTAAATGCGCAGATAAGCGAAGCGTCTCTTCCGTTGTGCTCGGATACAAGAAACGTCCAGTATCGCCAACAATTCCTGCATAAAGAAGTCGTGCCGCCGTTTCATTCAAAACTAGTTCTTCGGAAAATGCTTCCCAAAAAGCGACAATCATCTCGCTACAAGAAGAAGCTGTCGTATCGACCCAAAGCAAATCGCCGTAAGCATCATCATTAGGATGGTGATCAATTTTAATTAGCGCCTTGCCTTGGTTGAAACGGCCGTCCGAAACTCGCTCTTGATTCGCGGTATCACACACAATTACAAGCGCGTCTTTATACGTTTCATCCGCAACTTCATCCACCACACCGAGAAATTGGAGCGATACTTCATCATTTCCAACCGAATACACCTTTTTCTCAGGAAAACTAGCTCGAATAATTTCCGCAAGTCCCATCTGTGAACCGTACGCATCCGGATCAGGCCTTACATGTCGATGCAAAATAATCGTTTCATATTGTTTTATTTGTTGTAAAATCTCACTTTTCATTGTTTCGCCTCTGTTTCTTTTTAACGTTCCATCATTTGACAAGCAACAATTGCTTTTCCGGTCAAAATTCCTTCTAAGTAAAGCTCGACATCTAACTTACCAGCTTTACGCCCCATTTCCAAAATCCGCGGTTTAATAACGATTGTCGCGTCCATTTGAACAGGTTTTAGAAAATACATCGTCACGTTTTCAATCGCCACATTCCGTTTTTTCATGGAAAATAGTTTTTGTTGTACGACTTCACAAACCACTTGCGTAAATACACCGTATGATAAAGTCCCAAGCGAATTGGTCATTTGCGGACTTACTTTAAATTCATAATCCGCCTCTTCACCAGTATCTGCTTTTTCCGAAAGTTGGTTCGCAATCGTATCATCAATCGTTTCACCGACTTGTGGTTGTTTTTGAATCATTTGCATGGATTTCAAAATATCCTGTCTGCTGACAATTCCGATTAAAGTTAAATCATCTTTGACAACCGGGATTACTTCGATGCTTTCCCAGATCATCATATGCGCCACCGAAGCCACGCTCATTTTCGGACCAACAGTTAGCGGATTTTTTGTCATCACTCGTTCAATCGAAATGCTTGGATTCTTTTCTAAAATATCTTTACTCGTAACCATCCCGGTCAGTCGCATCGCCCGGTTAACAACAGGAAAACGGCTGTGGCCGGTCGCTTCTTCCATTTTATGCCAATCTTCCACTTTATCAGACGTAGATAAAAAAGCAGTCGTTTCTAATGGTGTTAAAATATCCTCAACAAACACCACTTCTTTTTTAATCAATTGGTCATAAATCGCACGGTTAATCATCGTCGCAACCGTAAACGTATCATACGAAGTCGATAAAATCGGCAATTCTTTCTTATCAGCCAATTGTTTCACTTCATCGTCCGTATCAAAACCACCAGTAATCAATACCGCAGCACCACGTTTTAAAGCAAGCTCATGCGCACTCACCCGGTTTCCGACAATTAATAAGTTACCAGCATCCGTATAACGTTCCATCGCTTCCACAGTCATCGCACCAATCACGAATTTATTCAGCGATTTATATAACCCAGCACGACCGCCGAGCACTTGCCCATCAATCATATTAACAATTTCAGCAAAAGTTAATTTTTCAATGCTATCTTTTTGTTTCCGTTCAATTCGAAGTGTTCCAACCCGTTTAATAGTAGAAACAAAACCAATGATTTCCGCGTCTTTAATTGCCCGATAAGCAGTACCCTCACTTACAGACAAGTTTTTCGCGATTTTCCGCACAGATATTTTTTCTCCGACTGCAAGATTTTCAATGTATTTTAAAATCTGTTCATGTTTTGTGGCCACGACTCGTTCACCCATTCCTATTTTGTTAGATTTCGATACCTTCTCCAATTTCAAGTACTTTTCCAGCAATCCCTCCATCAAGTGACGCAACAAATTGGTGTGCATCTTGCTCAATTAGCGGAAATGTATTGTAGTGCATTGGAATAACTAATTTCGCTTGTAAAAAACGCGCTGCAATCGCCGCATCTTCTGGCCCCATGGTAAAATTATCTCCAATCGGCAAGAAGGCAACATCTAACGGATTTAATTCTCCAATTAATTTCATATCAGAAAATAAACCAGTATCCCCTGCAAAATAAATATTTTTACCTTCTATCGTAAATACAATCCCTGTTGGAAAACCAAGATTGATAATACGTCCATCACGAACTGTTTGCGAACCATGAAAAGCTTGCGTTAACTTCACTTGTCCAAAATCAAACTGTCTTTTCCCACCAATATGCATTGGCGCAATGTTCTCCAGCCCATCCTCTACAGCTAAAAACGAAGCCAAGTCCGCATTACAAATAACGGTTGCTCCTGAATTTTTAGCAATTTCAACTGTATCACCGACATGATCATCATGCCCATGCGACAGAACGATATAATCTGGCATCTGCTCTTCTGCTTTTAAATCACATTTCTTATTACCAGAAATAAATGGATCTACTAAAATAGTTGTATTCCCAGTGATAATTTTAATACAAGACTGACCATGAAATGAAATCTTCATGTTAAAAAACTTCCTTCCCGATTAATTATTCTATGTGTATTATTGTACCACTATTATTATAAACTAATATATAACACCTCGTAAACTAGGAGGTGTTTATTAGCAAAATATTTCCTTCGCATGTTATCATAATAGAGAAATCAATTGGAAAGAAGGTACAATAATGGAAAAAAATATCGATGTCTTACAAAAATGGCTAAAAGATCAAGGTGCCGAAGTAGCATTTTTGACAGACCCAGAGAACATCGCTTACTTCTCAGGTTATCATAGCGAGCCACATGAACGTGTACTCGGCTTAGCAATCTTCCCTGATAGCGAACCATTTCTATTTACGCCAGCACTTGAAGTAGAAGATGTGCGCGGCGGTGACTGGACGCATCCCGCTTACGGATACAACGATACAGAAAACCCATTTACAATTATTGCGGATGAAATCAAAAAACGCGTTGCAAACCCAAGCAAATTTGCGATTGAGAAAAAACATATGAGCGTGGATCGCTACGAACAATTAGGCGGACTATTCTCCGACAGCTCTTTCATTCCGATTGAACATAAAATCGAACAAATTCGTCTAATTAAAACGGAAGCAGAACTAACCATTTTAAAAGAAGCTGCTTTACTGGCTGATTACGCGGTTCAAGTTGGCGTAAACGAAATCGCAGAAGGCAAAACCGAAGCAGAAATCGTAGCCAAAATCGAATACGAAATGAAGAAAAAAGGCGTCACAGCAATGTCGTTCGATACCATGGTGCTTACTGGTAAAAACGGCGCCCTTCCTCATGGTACACCTGGCGAAACAAAAATTAAAAAAGGCGATTTAGTCTTATTTGATTTAGGTGTTGTCCATAAAGGTTATTGCTCTGATATCACACGGACTGTTGCTTTCGGCGACATTTCCGCTGAGCAGAAAAAGATTTACGACACTGTCTTAGAAGCACAAACTGCTGCAGTTGAAAAAGTAAAAGCAGGTGTAAAAGCGAGTGAAATCGATTTAACTGCAAGAAATATTATTCGTGAGGCTGGCTATGGTGATTATTTCCCACATCGTCTTGGTCATGGCCTCGGCGCTAGCGTTCACGAATTTCCTTCTATTACAGAAACGAACAATATGGAATTACAAGAAAAAATGGTATTTACAATTGAACCAGGTATTTATGTTCCAGGTGTTGCTGGCGTCCGGATTGAAGATGATCTTGTTGTCACCAAAGACGGCGTACAAGTACTAACAGAATTCCCGAAAACTTTACAAGTAATCAATTAATAAAAAAGCGAACTCTCCCTGAGGAAAGTTCGCTTTTTATTTAAATTAATTCTTTACTATCTGTATAAGCTAAACCAAGCGAATCAGCCACGGCTTTATACGTAATATGACCTTGGTACGTATTTAAACCACGAAGTAAGAAAGGGTCTTTTTTCACGGCTGCTTCCAAGCCTTCGTTTGCTAATTTTAGCCCAAATGGTAATGTGGCATTGGTAAGCGCCAAAGTAGACGTCCGCGGCACTGCTCCCGGCATATTTGCAACGGCATAATGAAGTACGCCATATTTTTCATACGTTGGATTATCGTGGGTGGAAACATGGTCAGTCGTTTCGAAAATTCCACCTTGGTCAATCGCAATGTCCACAAGAACAGAGCCCGGAATCATTTGTTTTATCACATGCTCTTTAACTAATTTCGGCGCTTTTGCTCCCGGAATTAAAACCGCTCCAATCACTAAATCAGCTTTTTTCACAGCTGTTTCAATATTAAAATCATTCGACATTAATGTTTGTACTTGGTTGCCGAAAATATCATCTAATTCGCGTAACCGTTTTAAATTCATATCAAGAATCGTCACGTTCGCTCCTAGCCCTGTCGCAATTTTGGCTGCATTTGTCCCAGCAATTCCGCCGCCAATAATAACGACTTCACTCTTCTCTACACCGGGCACACCTCCAAGTAGCACACCCATTCCACCATTTGTTTTTTGTAAAAATTGAGCACCAATCTGAGCAGCCATGCGCCCAGCAACCTCACTCATCGGTGAAAGTAACGGTAAGGTGTGGTCTGCAAGTTCTACCGTTTCATATGCGATACTATTCACTTTACTTTGAAGCAAGGCCTTTGCAAGCGTTGGTTCATTCGCTAAATGCAAATAGGTGAAAAGTAATAAGCCTTCTTTAAAATAGTCATACTCTGATGCAATCGGTTCTTTTACTTTTACGACCATATCTACATCCCAAGCTTCTTTAGCTGTTTCCACAATAGTTGCCCCTGCTTCTACAAAATCAGCGTCTTGATAATTAGAGCCAATACCCGCGCCTTTTTCCACGTATACAGTATGACCTGCATTTACATAAGAAAAAACACTTGCCGGGGTCATTGCCACCCTATTCTCGTTATTTTTTATTTCTTTTGGTACGCCGACTAACATCTAAATCACTCTCCTTGACATAGGTATAATAGACTATAAAAGATTTTCTACACCCCCATGCTAACACAATATACCTAAGTTGTAAAAAATTAACTAACTGAAATTCCAACAAAAGATTTAGTAAAATTAGACGAAATTTTCGCGAGCTATTAATTTATTTTTCATTTTATGGTTCTTTTAGGAAAAAGAGGGTAAAATATAAGTATAGAAAATACATATATTTTGATTGGAGGAATTATTATGTTACAGCAATACGAAAGAGTTTTAGTAGCAGTTGATGGATCCAAAGAGGCAGAAAGAGCTTTCCAAAAAGCAATTCAAGTGGCTAACCGTAATGACGCGGCGCTTGGTCTTGTTCACGTTATCGATACACGCGCCTTTTCATCTGTAGCCAATTATGATACAAGCATGGCGGACAAAGCTACTGAATATGCAGATGAATTACTTAGCGGTTATAAAGAAGATGCTTTAAAAGCCGGTGTCACAAAAGTAGAAAGCTACATCGAATACGGTTCACCAAAAACAGCTATTACAAAAGAAGCTGCCAAAGCATTCCAAGCTGATTTAATCATGTGTGGTGCTACTGGTCTTAACGCTGTAGAACGTCTGCTCATTGGTAGTGTATCTGAATATATTATTCGCCACTCCCCTTGCGATGTGCTTGTCGTACGTAATGATGTTCCTGATTATAAAGAAGAAAAATAATCAAAGAAAAAGGCTGGCTCTTATTAAAGAGCCAGCCTTTTTTATCGTTTTTAGCGATTGTGTTTAATAGTTTCTACGTCACGAGCAATCATTAATTCTTCGTTTGTAGGGATGATGATAACTTTTACTGGGGAGTGAGGATAGTTAAGAAATCTTTCTTCTCCGCGCACTTGGTTAAGTGCTGGATCCCAGTATACGCCCATGAATTCAAGTCCACGAAGTACTTTTTCACGAATGTATGAACTATTTTCACCGATACCAGCTGTGAAGATAATCGCATCTACACCGTTCATTCGAGCTGCATAAGAACCAATGTATTTATGGATACGATCAACGAATACTTGAAGTGCAAGTTCTGCGCGGTCGTTTCCTTTTGCTGCTTCATCTTCTAAATCACGAAGATCACTTGAAATACCAGATACACCAAGCATACCGGATTCTTTGTTTAATACATCAAGTACTTGTTCTGCTGTTTTGTCAGTTTTTTCCATGATGAATGGAATAAGAGCTGGGTCAATGTTACCAGAACGAGTTCCCATAGAAACACCCGCTAGTGGAGTGAATCCCATGGAAGTATCCATTGATTTTCCGCCTTCGATAGCAGCGATACTAGCGCCATTACCAAGGTGACAAGTTAGTAAACGTAACTCTTCTACAGGACGTCCTAGAAGTTCTGCAGCGCGTTCGGATACATATTTGTGGCTTGTACCGTGGAAACCATATTTACGGATACCATAGTCTTCATAGTAGCTGTATGGCAAGCTGTATAGGTAGCTTGCTGGAGGCATTGTTTGGTGGAAAGCTGTATCGAAAACAGCAACCGAAACAACTTCCGGTAAAATTTTGCGGAATGCTTTAATACCAGTAACGTTAGCTGGGTTATGAAGCGGTGCAAGTTCAGATAATGCTTCAATATCTTTAATTACTTGGTCATCAATATAAACGGATTCAGGGAATTTTTCTCCACCGTGAACTACGCGGTGACCAATTCCAGTGATTTCATCATAAGAACCGATAACTTTGTGGTTAATTAATTTTTCAAGTAGCATTTGAACAGCAATTTCATGGTCAGGAATATCAATAATTTCTTTGATTTTTTCTCCGTCTACAGTAATTGTGAAAATAGAATCTTTCAAACCAATTCTTTCTACAATCCCTGCTGTGATAACACGTTCAGATGGCATATCGTATAATTGGAATTTCAATGAAGAACTTCCGGCGTTAATTGCAATCGTTTTTTCCATTTTGTTTTTGTCAATTCCTTCCATTATTGTTTCCTCTTGAACCAGTTCTCTATTTCAGCTAAAATCGGTGCAGTTACGCTCGGATCTGTTAGCGAAGAGAGATTGGCCAGTAAAACTTCTTTTGGCGGCTTTACATTTACATCCGCTTTTTGTAAAATCAAGATGCTTTTTCGTGCTTGTTCAGTCTTAAACAGTGTTTCGGGCAATTTAATAATTCCCTCGATATGACCGTTTTTCTTGATAAACTTGTCCACCTTAGCAAAGTCACTAGTCCCAAACATTGCGTCAGGTACCAAGAAGAATAAATATCCTCCTGGTTTTGTGTAGCGCATTCCCTGTTCTATAAACAAGAAATGTGCAAATGAATGCCCTTCTTCACGGCAAAGTTCAAATGTTTTTGCATTTTCATCATCCGGATAATAACCAACTGGCAAATCACTAATTACGACATCGACAGGATCTACTAATAAATTAGCCAGACCATCTTGATGAAGTAACGTCATTTTTTGTCGCTGTAAATCCGCACCTACTAATGCAAGCGAAATAAGCAAATCATCTACATCCACACCACTCGCATGAACTTCTACATTACCTTTTAGTTCTAGTTGATTAATCACGGTAGTTAAAAGGTTCGCTGTTCCACAGGCTGGATCCAAAATAGAAACATTTTTCTTCTTTTGAATCACTTTTTCAAGTAAATACGCCACAATAAATCCGATGGAATCTGGTGTCATTTGGTGATTAACTTGAATACCATGTTTCATGCCTTTTAGTAGTGCTAACTGAAGACCTTTGCGGATTTCTTCATTTGAGAAATTCTCGAGTTCGATACTATCGTAAGACTCTTGTAATTTCAATTGTTTTTCAGAAGACAACTCTTCTTTTTGTAAAACTTCTTTTTGAAACAGATTTTCCCCTGTTTCATAAACCGCTTCCAAATAGCTTATTTCAAGCTCATTTTGCAAGATAATAGCTGTATTATCAAGCACTTGAAATAATTCTTGCGTTGCTTCATTTGCCAAAAGTAACACCTCGAATTTTTATCATTACTAACACCACCAAACATTATACAGTATTTCCAAAGAATGTGAAAGGATTTTCTGTAGTAAAATCTGAAATAGCCGCTGGAAATATTTAATTGGAATTAGTACAGTTTATTTTTAGTAATAATACAGAAAAAAACCTTCCCTTTCACAGGAAGGCTCTCGTCATTTATGCTTTTTTCGCGGCTTCAATTGCAGCTTCATAATTTGGATGATTGCTGCCTTCTGGAACTACTTCCGCGTAGACAATCTCTCCTGCTGCGTTGACAACAAATACGGAACGCGCTAGTAAGCGAAGTTCTTTCATAATAACACCGTATGCTTCACCAAAAGAAAGGTCGCGGTGATCAGATAAAGTAATTGCATTTGGCAAACCTTCCGCTGCACACCATTTCTTTTGTGCAAATGGTAAGTCAACTGAAATCGTTAAGACAACCGTGTTATCTAAATTGCTTGCTTCTTCATTAAATTTACGCGTTTGTGTGGAACAAACACTGGTATCAATGGAAGGAACAACGCTGATAAGTCTCACTTTCCCGTCATAATCGTGCAACGTTACTTCTTCTAAATCTCTGTTAACCACTGTGAAATTGGGCGCTTTGTCGCCTACTTTTCTTTCTGTGCCTATGAGTGTAACTGGATTATGTTTAAATGTTACTTGAGTCATTTTTTCTTCCTCCTTTAAATGGACGCTTCTATTCCATTTTAAAGAAGAAGTAAACTATAAGCTATTTTTTTGCTCCATATACCCATTTTTCATCTAGTTCTAAGTAGCCCATGTGTACGACGGACGTTGCTTCAAAAAAGTCAGCTATCCCTTGCTTGTTTGGCGTAAAAGCGCAAACAACGTATAATGGCCAAACTGTTTTTAACACAAATCGCATCGCACCCTCTCGAAATAACACATTGAGCCATGTTAATTTCTTACCATTTAATTTGATAACACGAAGACCGAATAACATTTTACCTAATGTTTGCCCGAAAAATTTCGTTAGTAGCACAAAATATGCTAGAAAAATGATCGTTGTTATTACCCAATAAAAGGTAAAGAAACTGTTATCCATCCCGATGCCTGCAATGCGTAAAATCGGATTAATAAGAATTCCCTTTAAGGCCGCAATCGCAATTAAATCGACTAAATATGCTAAAAACCGAATCCAAAATCCCGCAAAATATTGCTTAGGAATAGCTTCTTCTTTCGGGATGGGCGGCTCATAATGATAGACTTGGCGTTTACTTTCAAAAGCTACATTTTCATGCGTCATTTGCGCCTCTCCTCTCATATTATTCTCCATATAAGTACATCATTCTTGGCGCTTTAAGTGTTCCAGTTAATTTAATTAATTGGGAAATATCCGCATTTTGACCAGAGATTTTTTGTGCAGCGACAGAAAATAGCGAACTAAAGTCTTCTGGAGCGCTGTATTCGATGACTGTGGCATCTGATAGACCTGGCTCTTTTTTCAGCGCTTCTAAGGCATCTTCTTGATAACCAAATTCGTCAATTAAGCCATTTTCTTTTGCTTGGCGGCCATCATAAATACGGCCATCCGCAATTTTACGAACTTGCTCTACCGGCATGTCACGACCTTTTGCTACAACTTTAACGAATTCATTGTAAGAATCATCAATCATCGACTGCATAATTTTCTTCTCGTCTTCCGTCATCGGTCTTGTTCCGCTCATAATATCTTTGTATTCGCCACTTTTTATTGTATTATCCGAAACACCTAGTTTTTTCATTAATTCACTATAGTCATAGCTTTGCATAATAACTCCAAGCGAACCTGTCAGCGTTTCTTTACTTGCAAAAATCTTGTCGGCTGGTGCAGAGATATAATAACCACCTGACGCCGCCATACTCCCCATGGAAACGTAAAACGGAATACCTCGTTCTTTTTTAATTTGTAAAATTTTATCCCGGATTTGTGCGGATTCCATTACGCCGCCACCCGGTGAATTAACATACAAAAGTACACCTTGGATAAGATCGTCATTTCTGACTTGTTCTAATTGTTGCATGAAAAGTGAATGGTTATAGCCTGTATCGCCAAATAAAGAACCCGAATCTCCTGTATCTTGAATAGTTCCGTCTACAGATAGTACTGCTATCGTGTCCATTCCGCCTTCTTCAATTACTGTTTCAGTTAATTCACCTGTATCCGCGAATAAACTTTCAGCAAATGTTAGATTCCCCTCTTCCTCTGAAGCAAATTGACTTGATGTAAACTTTGCTAATGCACTTACAATTAAAAGCGCACAAACAATTCCTAGTGCAACCCATCTTTTAGCGTTCATTAAATTCTCCCCTTTTTCTATTTATATACTGTAATAATACCAGTCTCTTTTATTTTGCACAAATTTTCTTTTGACTTTGTGCACCATTTCACTTTTTTATGGATGAAGAAAGAAATTGAGGCTAAGTCATGTTATAATAGGTTTGTTGATTAAAATTGGATTCTGGAGGGACAACTAACATGGCAAAAACTATTTTTTATTTTTCCTATCGAAAAACAGAAGAACTACATGCAAAAGCAAAAGAATTAAAGAAAATTACGACTGATTATGGATACGAATTAACAGATGACTATCAAAAAGCGAACGTTATCATCAGTATTGGTGGCGATGGTGCTTTTCTTAAATCCGTAAGAGAAACTGGCTTCCGTCAAGATTGTTTATATGCAGGGATTGCGTTAACTGAGCAATTAGGTCAATACTGTGATTTCCATATTAATCAATTGGATGAAATCATCAAAGCAGCTATTGAAGATCGTTGGTTAGTACGTCGTTACCCAACTATTTATGGAACAGTAAATAATACCAAAGCATTTTATGTACTAAATGAATTTAACATTCGTTCTTCTATCATTAGAACGCTTACGATGGATCTTTATATTAATGATTCTCACTTCGAAACGTTCCGCGGTGATGGAATGGTTATCTCGACACCAACAGGAAGTACTGCTTATAATAAATCAGTCAATGGTTCAATCGTGGACCCACTTCTTCCATCTATGCAAGTAAGTGAACTGGCTTCTATAAACAACAACAAATTCCGTACACTGGGCTCTTCTTTCATCCTTAGTCCAAAACGTAAACTACGTATTGAGATTTCGTCTGAAGAAGGAAATAATGAGTTTCCAATGATTGGAATGGACAGCGAAGCACTAAGCATTCAACACGTTCATGAAGTAAACTTAGAAGTAGGCGACCGTTTTATCAATATTATCAAACTGCCTAAGAATTCTTTCTGGGATAAAGTGAAACGTAATTTCTTATAATAAAAAAGTCTGGCGTACATGCCAGACTTTTTTTATTTTGCCTCTAATATTGCAGCGAGTAACGCTTTTTGCGCATGGAGTCTATTTCCCGCTTGTTGATAAATGACCGAGTGATCGCCATCAATAATTTCCGTTGTCACTTCTTCTTCTCGGTGTGCTGGTAAGCAATGTAAGAAATGGTAATCAGGCTTAGCAAAACTAGCTAGTTCTGCGTTTACTTGATATTTCTCGCCAAAATCCGCTAATCGTTTCGCGTTTTCATCTTCTTGCCCCATGCTTGTCCAAACATCCGTATAAATAAAGTCTGCATCCGTAACCGCCAATTTCGGATCCTCGGTTACAAAAATGGTAGCACCACTTTGCTCGGCCAATTTTTCCGCAGTAGCGAGAATTGTTTCATCGACCTCATACCCTTTTGGCATTGCTAGGCGGATATCAACGCCGACCATCGCGCTGGCTAAAAGCAGCGAGTGACACACATTGTTCCCATCACCGATATAGGCTAGCTTGACACCTTCCAATTGATCTTTCCATTCATAAATCGTCATTAAATCTGCTAACGCCTGACATGGGTGATGCAAGTCGGTTAAGCCATTAATAATTGGGATTTCCGCATGATACGCCAGTTCTTCCACTTTTTCATGGCTAAATGTCCGGATCATAATCGCATCAATATATTCTGACATCACATGCGCCGTATCTTTAATTGGCTCACCGCGACCGATTTGCAATTCCTTCGAACTCATCACAATCGCTTGGCCACCTAGTTGCAAAATGCCTGCTTCAAAAGAAACCCGCGTTCTAGTAGATGGTTTGTCAAAAATCATTCCTAAAATTTTCCCACTTAAAATATGGCTATAATGGGCCGGGTTCGTTTTCATCGCCACGGCTAACTTTATCATATCCGTCAATTCCTCTTTATTCCATTCCAGCAAACTAAGCATATCTTTGCCCGCTGTATTGTTTTTCGCATACATCGTCATCCCTATTCACTCCCAATCAATTGGTTTTCCAAAACACTTTTCAATATAGTAACTGCTTGATCAATTTCTTCATAATTCACGGTTAAAGGCGGCAAAATTCGCAGTATGTTTGGCCCAGCCGTCAGTATTAACAAGCCTCGCGCTCGTAATTCTGTAACAACCGGTTCCGCCGCAGTTTCCAGTTCTATTCCGATAAGAAAACCTTCGCCACGAATGGCCGAAACATTATCCAAAAGCTCGAAATGTTCTTCTAGTAGGCTTCTAAAATAGCCCGCTTTAGCATTCACTTCTTCTAAAAATCCCGCTTGTTTCATTGTCAGCAAGATTTCCTTTGCAGCCGCAAGTGCTAATTTATTTCCGCCAAAAGTAGATCCATGGCTACCCGGCCCAAAAGCGCTACTTAGGTAAGATTTTCCAACCATTGCGCCAATTGGCAAGCCATTTCCAAGCCCTTTTGCTAACGTGAAGATATCTGGATCCAAGCCAATTTGTTCGAAACCATAAAGCGTGCCTGTTCGTCCTAATCCTGTTTGGACTTCATCGATAATTAATAACGCGCCCACTTTTTTGCAAAGCATTTGAACTTCTAGCAGCCATGCCGCATTCGCTGGGATGACGCCACCTTCTCCTTGAATGACTTCTAACATGACAGCCGCTGTATTTTCGTCAATTTCTTCTTGAACAGCCTTGCTATCATTGTAAGGAACATACGTAAACCCCGGGACAAGCCCGCCGAAACCTTGATGGATTTTCGCTTGGCCTGTAGCTGACATCGAACCAAAAGTACGTCCGTGGAAAGATTTTTCAAATGTAATGATTTTCTCTTTCCCTGTATATTTTCTCGCTAGTTTGAGGGCTGCTTCATTCGCTTCGGTCCCGCTATTGCAAAAGAAAACCAGTCGCTCTTCTCCAGTTGTAATTAATTCTGCGACGCTATCTTGGAGAGCACATTCATATAAATTAGAAGTGTGCCAAACATTTGCTAATTGTTGCTGTATTGCTTCTGTCACATTTTCAGGACAATGACCTAAGTTACAAACTGCAATCCCACTAGTAAAATCGAGGTAAGTTTGACCGGCCGCATCTGTGACAATAGTGCCTGAGCCTTTGACTAAATCAATAGGAAATCTATTGTACGTAGGAAAAACGTGTTTCATCCAATCGCCACCTTGTTTTTTATTTTTGTACCGGTTGTTTGAAGTGAATTTGTAATAATTACTTGGCCAACACCGTTCTCAGCAGCAAACGCGGCACTTGCTAATTTGGGAATCATTCCACCTTGTATTACACCGGTTGTTTGTAATTTGTCGATTTCTGCAGTTGCTATTTCGCTGATGATTTCCGCTCCATTTTTGACGCCTGGTACATCCGTTAGTAGGTAAAGTGCTTCTGCATTTAGCGCGCTAGCCACTTCGCAGGCAGCCGTATCAGCATTGACGTTTAGCCAGTCATGCTCGCTGTTTATTCCAAGTGGTGCAATGACAGTAATAATATTTTCGCCGAGTAATTGTTCGATTAAGTCGGTTTTTACTTTGGTAATTTTGCCAACAAAGCCGAGGTCGGTGTCGCTCAACTGATCTGCCTCTAGCAAGCCTGTATCGCCAGCATTTAAGCCAATGACGGGGATGTCTCGTTTTTGAAAAGCCGTTGTAATAGCCGGCTGCACTTGACCGATTAAAACCATTTTCGTTACTTCGAGAGCTTGTTTATTCGTAACGCGCAAGCCTTTCTTCGTTTCGACCGGAATATCGAGGGCTTCCATCATTTTTGTTATATAATGACCGCCGCCATGGACAAGAACAATTTTTTTACCCGTAGCCTGCCAGGTCGTAATTTGTCGGAAGAAACTTTCTGTTAAATTATCACTTGCGACCCCACCTAATTTAATCACGATTGTATTCTTCATCTGTATCCCTCCTTACGTCCGGTAGCAAGCATTGATTTTGACGTATTCATAACTTAAATCGCAACCCCATGCCGTTCCTGACTCAAGACCGATATGAAGATCGACTTCGATAACAATATGTTCCTCTTCTAGATAAGCATCCAGCGCTTGTTGGTTAAAAATAGTTTGGCTACTATGATTCAGAATTTCAATCCCGCCAATTTTAATCGTAATGTTATCTGGTGCAAAACGACCTCCCGAGTAACCAATCGCACAAATAATCCGTCCCCAATTGCCATCTCCACCAAAAGCCGCTGTTTTCACTAGGCTGGAAGATACGATTTTCTTAGCAATCATTCTTGCATCTTCTGTTTTAGTAGCCCCGTTCACTTGGACCTCGATTAGTTTTGTGGCGCCTTCCCCGTCACGCGCAATGCTTTTAGCAAGATGTTCTGTTACCGCTTGAAACATATCCGCAAATTTGGCAAAATCAGCTGTTCCTTCTTGTATAAGCGGGTTTTGCGCGCAACCATTTGCCATGACGACTACCATATCGTTTGTAGAAGTATCGCCGTCTACTGTTATTTGATTGAAAGTTTTATCTACTTTTATTTTTAGTAATTTTTGCAATAATTCAGCCGGAATAGCGGCATCTGTCGTAATAAAAGCGAGCATGGTCGCCATGTTAGGATGAATCATTCCCGACCCCTTCGCTACACCCGACATCGTCACCGTTTCACCACCAATTTCTGTTTGAAAACTAATTTGTTTTTGAAACGTATCGGTCGTTAAAATGGCTTCTTCAAAATCAGCCGCATTTCCCGTTTGTTTTTCTAGCATATCGATTCCCGCGATTATTTTGTCCATTGGTAGCATGTCGCCAATAATTCCCGTCGAAGCAACCGCGACAGAATCAAGCGGAATTTCAAGGTTTTCTGCCGTTTTCGCACGCATCGCAAGTGCATCTAACATCCCTTGATTTCCTGTACACGCATTGGCATTCCCGCTATTCACAATAATTGCTTGCAACTCGGCGCTACTTTGAAAAGAATCTTTCGTCACAAAAATGGGAGCAGCTTGCATTTGATTCATCGTATAAACAGCTGCGGAATTTGCCGGGACTTCGGAATAAATCCATCCGATATCATTTCGTTTTCTTTTAAGCCCTGCATGTTTTCCGTCCGCATAAAAACCCTTTGGCGAGGCGATGTTTCCTTTAATAAGTTCCATTTCCTTTTTCCCCTTTCACGGATACACTGGAATAAATCCTAATCCGTCACTTTCAGCAAAATTCGCCATGATATTTAAATTTTGAATGGCTTGACCGGCCGCTCCTTTGACTAAATTATCAATCACGGAAACGATGGTAATAACATTCGTTTTTTCGTTATAAGCAAGGCCGATATCACAGTAATTGGATGCGGTCACTTGTTTGACAGTTGGATAAATATTTTCTGCTTGAATTCGGACAAATGGAGCATTTTCGTAGGTGGATTCATAAAGGGTATGTAACGCTTTCTGGGTGATTGGCTTTTTGGGTTTAACGTAGATGGTTGTGAAGATTCCTCTTGTGATGGGAATTAATGAGGTAGAAAACTGGATTGCCGGGATACTTTCATCCCACTTTGTAAGTTGTTGCATAATTTCTGGAATATGTTGGTGGGAATTCATTTTATACAGTGTCATATTTTCATTGGTTTCGGTGAAATGTGTGCTTGCGGATGGTACTTTTCCAGCTCCGGAAATGCCTGATTTCGCATCTACAATAATCGATGTTGGATCAATTAGCTGGTTTTTCACGAGTGGTGCTAATCCGAGCAAAGTTGCTGTTGCATAGCATCCTGGATTGGCGATAAAAGTCGTTTCATTATTTTCACGAAATTCCGCTAAACCATATTCTGCTTTAGCGATGTATTCAACAGGTGCCGCGCTTTTCCCGTACCATTTTTCGTACAATTGACTGTCTTTCAAACGGAAATCTCCGGATAAATCAATGACATTCATTCCTGCATCAACATATGGTAGTGCGATATCTTTGGCAATTCCTGATGGCGTGGCGATAAATACTGTTTCGCTTTTTTCAATGATTTCTGTTGGATTTATTTTCTCTAAGGGGCTAGCTTCTAAATCTTTTAAATGCGGATAAAAGTTTGCGATTGTAGCTGATTGTGTGGAAAAACTATGTAACGTTGCGATGTCGACAGAAGAATGGTGATGCAGCAAGCGTATTAACTCAAGCCCTCCGTATCCTGTCGCTCCGATAATGGAAACTTTCATCCTAACCCCTCCCGTTAATTATTAAATGATACTTTTCATTATAATGATGTATATTTATAATGTCAAATGGTTTTTTATTAATATTTAAAACTATTTTATGCATTATAAGTTATTTATTATGTATATTATATACAAAAAACCGTTTATCCTAAAAAAGAATAAACGGTTAATCTTAAAATAAATCAGCAAACTCATCTTTCACTTGTTCCGTTTCAGCAATATTCACGGAAATCGTTTCGATATTGTCCAGCGCTTTTGTAATTAAAGCATCAAAATCGGTGAAACTTTCGTAATGCTCGATTTTATCTAGTTTTGGTTTTGTTTTTGGTGATGGTGGTGTAAAAATCGTACAGCAGTCTTCAAATGGTTGCACAGATAAATTATACGTATCAATTTTTTGCGCGATTTGAATGATTTCATTTTTATCCATGGAAACAACTGGACGAATGATTGGCGTTGCTGTTACAGCGTTAATTGCTAGCATGCTTTCCAATGTTTGGCTGGCAACTTGACCTAAACTTTCGCCGTTAACAATCGCTAAACCGTTTCTCTTGCGGCGAAGTTCGTCCGTAATTCGCAGCATCATTCGACGAGTAACTGTCATAATAACACTTTCCGGAATTTGTTGTTTAATGACTTCTTGAATTTCTGTAAATGGAACGATGTGCATTTGTACTTGTCCGCTATATTTAGCTAGTTTTGCGGCTAAATCAATTGCCTTTTGTTTGGCTTGTTCGCTAGTGTATGGCGGGCTATGGAAATGAACTGCTTCAATTTCGACGCCACGTTTTTGTGCTAAATATCCAGCAACTGGGCTGTCAATCCCACCAGAAAGCATCAACATCGCACGACCTGATGAACCAACAGGAAGACCAGCTGCTCCAAGAATCGTCCGGCATGATAAAAATACGCCTTCTTTACGTACATCGATCGTTAGTTTCACGTCCGGATTTTTGACGTTTACTGTTAAATCCTCGATGTTTTGCAGTACGTGCGCACCAATTTCTTGATTTATTTCATTGGAATCAAGCGGAAACTCGCGGTGGCTACGTCTTGCTGCTACTTTAAATGTCCCGTTCTCTTCATGTGCATCTTGGACTAAAGCAAGTGCTGCAGCTTTTACTTCCTCTAAATCTAAATTAACGCGCACAGCTGGGCTAAAAGATTGAATCCCGAAAATCGGTTTCAGACGTTCTTCTGCAAGCTGATAATCTGCGCCATTTAAAATAATATACATCCGGTCACGTTCCCCGTGAATGCGTACTTCTGGTAAATCTTGCATTGCGCGTTTGACATTTTGCGCCAACTTCGTCACAAATTGTTTTCTGTTTTTTCCTTTAGTAGATAGCTCTCCGTATCTAATTAACATACGATCAAATTCCAATTTATTTCACCACTTTATTTAGATTTTCAATGATTTCTTGCAGTTTTTGTATAAAAATTTTCGCTTCGGATAAACGGTTTTCAAAAGATAAACTTACGCGCACAGCACCAGTTGCTTCTTCGTCCGTCACACCCATCGCTTTTAACGTGCTACTTGCTAGTTTTTGTTTAGAAGAACAAGCACTTGTTGTTGAAATGTAAATATCTTCTTTTTCTAAAGCATGAACGAGGATTTCACCGCGATGCCCTTTTGCTGAAAAACAAACGATATGTGGTGCGGCAACACCTTGTTTCGTATGGACAGTCATATCAGGCATTTGCGCAATTTCCGTTAGTAAATAGTCACGAATCTCGCTTAATTCTGGTTTTTTGGACTCATTTTCTAGTGTTAGCCTTAGTGCTTTGGCAAGCGACACGTTCCCCGCCAGATTTTCCGTTCCGCTTCGATAGCCCATTTCCTGACCACCACCAAGAATTTCCGGATGCAAATGCACATTTTTTCGTTTAAAGAGTACTCCGGTGCCTCGTAAAGCATGAAATTTATGGCCGGAAACAGTCAGCAAATCAATCGCATTCGCATCCAGTGCAAGCGGTATTTTGCCAATACCCTGAACGAAATCTACATGAAAGAAAGTATGCTCACGCTGGGCGAGTATCTCCCCAATCGCGTGTAGCGGCTGAATGCTTCCTACTTCATTATTCACACCCATAATAGATACTAAAATCGTTTCTTCTGTGAGTGCTGCTTGTAATTCATCTAGTTTGATAACGCCATTTTTGTCAACTGGTAAGTAGGTTACTGAAAAACCTGCTTGCTCCAATTCTTCCATCACAACGCGGACAGACGGATGTTCAATGCTAGAAGTAATAATATGTTTCCCGCGATTTTCATAGCTATAAGCCAACCCTTTAATTGCTAAATTATTCCCTTCCGTTCCGCCAGATGTAAAAATAATTTCTTCGGGCAAAGCGCCTAACATCGTAGCGATTTGTTTTCTTGATGCATCAAGCAGTTCTTTCGACTTAGCGCCAAAACGATGAAGCGAAGAAGGATTAGCAAAATAGTTACTTGCTACTTTTGTATATGTTTCAAGTACGGCAGCATTTGGCTTGGTTGTCGCACTATTATCAAAATAAATCATCAAAACGATATTCTCCTCCCCAATATTCCACTCTCCATTTTATCATAATTCCACTACTTTCCAACTACTATTTTCATAAAAAAACAGGATTCCTATAATAATAGAAATACCTGTTTTTACAATTTTATTCGATATCATCGACACTTACTTTGGAAGAGTAAGCTTTTTCGACTTTTTTAAATGCGCCTGTTTCGACTTTTTCTAGTGCCGTTACAGCAATTTCCAATGCTTTCTTGTACTGATAATCGTTGTAGAAATGATTTTCTGCTTGTACAAGTTCATCTGCCAATTCTTTATTGCGTAATCGGTAGCGATTCGCGTATTGAATGACATGCTCAACTAAACGAACATTCTCCATCATTTCTTCCGCTTTTTCCGTTAAATGAATTAAATCTTCTTCTGCAATACGCCAATCTTGACTAACAGCCTTCATATTCAATGGCTTTTCTTCTAAGCGTTTCTCCAGCGTATCAATAGACTCACCCATATGTTCACGGAGCGATAAATACTCTTCCGGAAGACCTGGCAAACGTTCTCGTTCCATTTTGCGATCAAGTGTGATAATCGCACGGCGCATCCGCTCAGCATCATCGCGTGCTTCAAGTTCATCTTTACGAAGTGAACGTAATTCTTCCGCAAAATTATCTTGTTCAGCACCAATAGTAATAAGCGATGCATCGATTTCTTTCATTGTATCTTGGGCAGCAGAGTAAGCAATCTCGCCGCTAGCAATTAAAGCTGTCAGTTGCTCAAAATTCTCTTTTGCTTCGCTTAATTTAGCGCTTGTTTTTAAATAAATCGCTAAATCGTCTTCCGCAACATGATACGTTTGTTTTACTTCTGTAATTTGTTCAGCAAGTGCATCTGAAACTAGATTTTGACGTTGTAACTTATCAGAAGTCGGGCTATGATTTTCTTTAACGAAATGACGCGCTTCTGCTTCATGCTCCAATGCATCATAAAACAATTCAATCTCGTTATGTAATTCTTCTATACCTTGTTCAGCTTCATCCAAATCAAGATTAATTACATTTTGTTTCATTTTATCAATTTGATTTTTCATGCGCGAAATTTCTTTATCTAACTCCATTTGGGCTAAATAATAACCTTTTCGCACCATTTCTTCATAACCAGCTCGAAGTTTATTCATTTCTTCTGGCAAAATGGTATCTGTTTCATGCAATAAGGACGGAATCCGTTCCATTTGAGCTTCGATAATTTGCATTTCTTTTTGAACAACGATGACGATTTCACGTGCTTCTAAATGATCGCCTTGGTCAGTTAGTAAATCATAGTTATTCAAGCTTTCGGAAAGATCATTTAGTTTGGCTTCTACATAAGGTAAAGTCTCCCCTAGTTTAAAGCCTCTTGTTAACACTTCCCGGCGAAGTTCTGCAAATTTTTCTTTTGTTGCACGACTTTCTTCGGCATTTTTCTCTTCACTAACAAGCAATTCTTTTAGACCGCCAAGAATTTGATCCATTTGTTTTTCGATGACAACGAGCATTTGCTCAATATCATTTTCGGCATATGTAGCAGAACGGAATTTATAACGATCTGTGTTCATCTCTGCTTCTAATAATACTTCTTCTAAATCAGGAAATAATCTTGTTTCAATTTCATCCCAGGACGAACGCCATGATTCAAAAAGCGCTTCTGTCTGACCTGTTAGCTTTAATTTCTTCACTTTTGAAAGTTCATCAATAACCGGCCGCTCTCTGAGTTTAATCTTTTTCTCTTCTAACTCGTTTATTCTTTGGTAATGTTTTCTTTTTAAAATGTAGCCTGCACTAATAACTGCAATTACTACGATAATAAAGCCGATTAACATGTAGTACATCCAAAATCCTCCCATCAACGTTAACTTGTGAAAGAAAAACAGCCACACTCGTGCTGCTCATACATCTTTTCAATTATGTACATCTTTCCATATGTAGTATATTTTATTCCTCATTTTCAGTTCATTATACACATCTTTTATTTTACCACGATTTCCTTAGAATTACTTGCGTTTAGCGAAAAAAAATTTGGCGTAACTAAAATCCATCTTATCACGAAACAAATTTCCCGAAATCCCTTGCCGTTCATGCTATACTAAAGACATTATTTGAAAAGAAATGTGGGGATATAAAATGATTGAAATTCAAAAAATGACTGGTACAAAAGAAGAAAATTACGCGCTTGCGTTAAAACAAGTCCAAGCAATGATTGCTGGCGAACCAAATTTAATTGCCAATTTGAGCAATGTTTCTTCTATATTAAATCAAGCACTTTCTGATATTAATTGGGTCGGCTTTTATTTACTAGAAAAAGAATCCAACCAATTAGTGCTTGGCCCCTTCCAAGGTCTGCCTGCTTGCATTCGCATTCCCCTTGGTAAAGGTGTGTGCGGTTCTGCTGCTGCTGACCAAAAAACGTATATCGTTGAAAATGTTCACGATTTCCCTGGCCATATCGCTTGCGACGCGGCTTCTAATTCAGAAATTGTTCTACCTATCGTGAAAAATTCGCAGTTGCTTGGCGTACTTGATATCGATAGCCCAAATTTTAGCCGTTTTGATGAAGTAGATCAATTATGGTTAGAAAAAATCCGTGATGCGATTACTCAAGAAATCAATTGACAAGCGACTAGTAACTATACTATACTGGAAGATGTGTAAAATGCAGCTTGAGTAAAATGAATGAGTGTGTTGTTTACCCCCAGATTTAATTCTGTGGTATATCGCGTAACCGGCGGCTGCTATGGTGATGGTATATGAAGGTAAACTGCCCTGATTAGGTTTTACGTCACGTTTGTTTTATACCAAAAACAAATAAAAGGAGGAGTCTCTTATGGCTCGTTATACAGGTCCAAGCTGGAAAGTTTCCCGTCGTTTAGGAATTTCACTTTCTGGAACAGGTAAAGAATTAGAGCGTCGTCCGTATGCTCCAGGTCAACACGGCCCAACTCAACGTAAAAAAATCTCAGAATATGGTTTGCAACAAGCTGAAAAGCAAAAATTGCGTCATATGTACGGATTAACAGAACGTCAATTCAAAAACACGTTCAACAAAGCTGGTAAATTACAAGGTAAACATGGTGAGAACTTCATGATCTTACTAGAACAACGCCTTGATAACATCGTTTACCGTCTTGGTCTTGCTCGCACTCGTCGTGCAGCTCGTCAACTAGTAAACCATGGCCACATCACTGTAGATGGCAAACGCGTAGATATCCCTTCTTACCAAGTTTCTGTTGGTCAAGTGATTTCTGTTCGTGAAAAATCTGCTAAAAACTCTGCAATCGCTGAAAGCTTAGAAGTTTCAAGCTTCGTGCCTGAATACGTAACTTTCGATGCAGAAAAACTTACTGGTTCACTTAACCGTCTTCCAGAACGTTCTGAACTTGCTGCTGAAATCAACGAAGCATTTATCGTAGAATTCTACAGCCGTTAATTAGAACTAAAAGCCTTACAATTCATGACTTCGGTCGTGGTTGTAAGGTTTTTTTTATGCACAAAAAAGCACTCGCCTTAAAAACGAGTGCTTTTTTTCTTATTTATAAGAAACTAAGAAATATTTTTTCTTCCCGCGTCTTACAATCGTAAATTTATTTTCAATCCGGTCGCTTGCATCCATGATTTTTTCTAAATCTTGTTGACGTTCGCCGTTAATGTAGATAGCTCCGTTACCCACATCTTCCCGAGCTTGACGTTTCGAAGGCTCAATGCCAAGCGTTACTAACCAATCCACTAAGTTAACTTCCGCATCTTCTGCTACAAACGTTGGTACATCTTTGAAGCCTTGTTCGATTTCGTCTGCAGTAAGTGCCTTAACATCCCCACTAAACAACGCTTTTGAAATTTTCAAAGCTTGCTCTAAAGCTTCTTCACTATGCACAAATTTAGTCATTTCTGCAGCTAATGTTTTTTGAGCAGCTCGCAAATGAGGTTCTGTTTCCACTTGTTTTGCCAATTCGGCAATTTCTGCTTCCGTTAAGAACGTAAAGTATTTCAAGTATTTCACGACATCACGATCATCCGTGTTAATCCAAAATTGATAAAACTCATACGGCGTCGTTTTTTCGGGGTTTAACCAAATCGCGCCACCCTCTGATTTACCAAATTTCGTTCCATCCGCTTTTGTTAAAAGTGGAATCGTTAAACCAAACGCCTTCGCATTTTCGCCTTGTTTTTTACGAATTAAGTCTAGCCCAGCTGTTATATTCCCCCACTGATCACTACCGCCAATTTGCAGACGACAATCATTAAATTCATATAAGTGATTAAAGTCCATCGCTTGTAAAATTTGGTAAGCAAACTCCGTAAATGAAATCCCTACTTCTAAACGACTAGCAACGATATCTTTAGAAAGCATCGTGTTTACATTGAATTCTTTTCCGTAATCACGTAAGAAATCAAGAATACTTACATCTTTCGTCCAGTCATAGTTGTTGACCATGCTTGCTGCGGAATCACCTTCAAAATCAAAAATCTTTCCAAGCTGCACACGTAAACTTTCCACATTTTTGCTGATTTGTTCCATTGATTGCAATTGACGTTCTTCTTTTTTACCACTTGGATCACCAATTGTTCCAGTTGCTCCACCAACTAAAATAATCGGACGGTGCCCAGCATTTTGGAAACGACGTAAAATCATAAACGGAATTAAATGACCAATATGCATCGAATCTCCCGATGGATCAATCCCGCAGTATAAAGAAATTTGCTTTTCTTCCACCCATTTACGTAAACCTTCTTCATCTGTTTGTTGGTAAATGGCTCCGCGCCACTCTAACTCATCAATAATATTCATTTCAATCATTCTCCTTTTATTTTTGGACATAAAAAACGCCCCTCCGCCAAAAATTTAGCGAAGGGACGTATTAATTAACGTGGTACCACCCTACTTTTAGGAATAAATCCTACTTCAAAGAATAACGGCTCAACACCGGCCGCACCATTATCCTGTGCAGCGTGACTCCGGGATGTAATTCGTCCACTCATCTCTACTAGTTTCCACCAACCACTAGCTCTCTAAGAAAAAGAATAAGCAACTACTTCGTCCGTTCATAGTCATTTTCGATATGAAAAGTATACATACATTTATAACATACCGTCAAAAATGATGTCAACTCTTTTATTTTTCTTTCGTTGTTCCACGTAGTTTTTCGCTATGTGGTAAGATTACTGTTTTTTCGTCTACTTCTTCACTTGTCATTAATTTCGTAAGTAAACGCATCGCAACCGCACCAATATCATATAAAGGTTGTACAATAGTCGAAAGTTGCGGACGTGACATTAACGTTAATTTTGTATTGTTGCTTGTCATCACTTCTAGGTCTTCCGGAACTTTGATTCCAGCATCCAGTGCTGCGTTCAAAATACCAATAGCTAGTTCATCATCAGCGACTACAACTGCATTTGGTTTTTTCGCTAAAGCACTTAATTCCGCCCAAACTTTTACACCTGCATTGTAGTTGTATTTTGCTTCAATAATGTAATCTTCTTGGTAAGCAATACCAGCTTCTTCTAACGCTTCTTTATAGCCAGCTAACTTCATTTCACGATTGACAGGCTCGTTTAAAGAACCACTGACGAATGCGATTTGCTTATGGCCGTTCGCTACAAAACGTTGTACGGCTTCTTTAGTCGCTTGTTTGTAATCGATATTAACAGAAGCTAATTTGTTTTCCAAATCAACTGCTCCAGCTAATACGACTGGTGCAGGAGAACGGTCAAATTCTTCTTGTAATTGTTCTGAAATACGTTCACCCATGTAAATAATACCGTCCACTTGTTTGCCAAGCAGCGTGTTTAGTACTTGAAGTTCTTTATCCTCATTTTCGTCCGAGTTGCTAAGGATAATGTTGTATTTGTACATCGTTGCAATATCTTCAATCCCACGTGCAAGTTCTGCATAAAACACGTTAGAAATATCTGGAATAATTACGCCAACAGTAGTTGTACGTTTGCTTGCTAGCCCTCTAGCTACAGCGTTTGGACGATAACCTAATTGATTAATAACATCCAATACTTTTTTTCTTGTTACTGGTTTAACATTCGGATTGCCGTTAACTACCCGAGATACCGTTGCCATAGAAACGTTCGCTTCACGTGCAACATCATAAATTGTTACATTCATCCCTATTCACTCTCCATATTCATTATTTTAATGGCTCTATCTACCATTGTAAACGGAAACAAACTAGCCTTCCCTTAATAATACGATAAGTTTTTTCGATATGCAATTGTTTTTACTCTTTATTTTCATTTATTTTCATATCAAAACGGCATTGTTTCGGATATAAGAATGTTATTTATGCATTAATAATAGTTAGCAAAATAAAAAGCCTTGGAATCCCAAGGCTTTTCCGTATTATTTTATTTTGCGCGGTACCAAATTACTCGCTAAAATCGCATTCCAGAACTCTTCAAATTCAGGAATATCCATTTGTTGTGCAGAATCTGATAAGGCAACAGCTGGATCTGGATGAACTTCCGCCATAACACCGTCTGCTTCAATAGCTAGAGCAGCTTTTGCACATGGAAGTAATAGATCTTTTCGACCAGTAGAATGCGTTACATCAACCATAACTGGTAAATGCGTTTCTTTCTTCAAAATCGGAACAGCAGAAATATCTAATGTGTTTCTTGTCGCTTTTTCGTAAGTACGAATACCACGTTCACATAAAATAATTTTGCCATTTCCTTGTGACATAATATATTCAGCAGCACCGATGAATTCTTCAATTGTAGCAGATAAGCCACGTTTTAGAAGAATCGGTTTGTCGACACGACCAGCCGCTTTTAGTAATTCGAAGTTTTGCATGTTTCTTGCACCAATTTGAATAACATCGACATAATCAAGTGCTACTTCAATATCAGCTGGTGTAACGATTTCGCTAATAACGCCTAAACCGTATTCATCAGAAACACGTTTTAAAATTTTGAGTCCTTCTAAACCTAATCCTTGGAAGTCATATGGGCTAGTACGAGGTTTAAATGCCCCACCGCGAATAAGTTTTAAGCCTTTCGCTTTAATAGATTCAGCGACAGCAGCAACTTGTTCGTAAGATTCAACCGAACACGGACCGAATACAAATACTGGTTCGCCGTTTCCGATTGGTAAGCCTTTAACAGTAACAATCGTATCTTCTTTTTTATTTTTTCTAGAAACGAGTAATGCTTTAGAGTGATCATCTTCTTGAAGTTCTAATCCCGCTTTAAAAATTTCTTTAAATAATTTTTGAACCGTACTATCTTCAAAAGGTCCTTCATTTGCCGCAAGAATCGTGTTAAGCATTTCTCTTTCACGCAATGGATCAAAACGAAGAGAACCTTGAGTTCCTTTGATTTTGCCAATTTCTTGTACTAAATTTGCGCGTTTGCTAATTAATTCCAGCAAATCAATATTTAATTGATCCACCTGTGTTCTAAGTTCCTCTAAATTTGTATTAACCATTTTACTTCCACCCTTCTAAAAAATCTGCTCCAAGATTATGTTTCATTATAGAGGAAAACAGATAGTTTGTCACGAATCCACTTTTATACTTAATCGCTTTTAAGCATTAAAGTGAATAATGTAAAACTAATGTTAACACGTTTTGAAATAAATTACAAGCGGATAATTGCTTTTTCTCCTAATAAAAAAACAGCCCCGAAAGGCTGTTTTTATTAATTACTTTATTTTACTTCTTTTTTAGCGTCGGAAGCAATTTTTTTCGCTTCGTCTTTGCCTTCATTGACTGCTTTTTTTGCTTCATTTTTCGCTTTGTCTGCTGCTTTTTCTACATCGTCTGCAGCGTCTTTAGCTTCACTTTTTACAGCTTCTGCCGCTTTTTTAGCAGCTTCTTGGTTTTCTTCTTTATTTTGTGAAACGACTTCTTTCACTGCTTTGCTTTGTTTAGAAACTGTATCAGCTAATTTACCTGATTTGTCTTTTACTACGTCTACAAATCCACCAGCGGAATCAACTAATTTATCTTTTGTTCCTTTGGCAACACCACTGATTTCGATACCTTTTTCATAAGCAACGTCTTTCCATTGGTTGCCTTTTTCTTTAATTGTATCTACTTGTGTATTTAAGTCTTCACGTAGTTCTTTACCTGATTTAGGGGCAAATAATAGTGCTGCGGCTGAACCAACGATTGCACCAATTAAACCACCGATTAGAAAATCTTTTGTATTAATACCATCTTTTTCTGCCATGTTAAATCCCTCCAAATTATATTAGAAATTAGATTGTTCTGCCGCTTCTTTTGCGGCTTCTTTCGCTGCTTTATTCGCTTTCATTTTTTCTCTAAAAGAAAGAATTGAATTGCTAATTGAGACAGCTTGAGAAATCTTCGCTTCATTTTGTTCTACCTTGTTTGTTGCGAGTGTTGCTAGTTCGCGAACAGATTGACTTAATCCTAGTAAAGAAGTCCCAATGTCACCAACTGCATCAAAAACTGGATCCACTTTCGCTACTTTGCCATTTACATCTTCTAGAAGTGTATTGGTCTTATCAAGCAATTTTTGTGATTGCCCTGTAATCCCCTGTACTTCTACTGTGATTTTTTCTAACGACTTAGCTACCTCATCCATTGTTTGGGACGTTGATTTTAACGTTTTTCCCAAATAGATGGCAATAACTAAAAGCGCAATTGCGGCAATGAGCGCAGCAATATACAAGATTACTATCATCTATCCACACCTCCATATTCTTTTTTCTATACCCTGAGTATTCCCCTCTAAAACTTTCTTCCCTAATGAATCTATGTACAAAATGCAAAAAAGAAAAGGTATTAGCTTCATTTTAGCAAGTAACCGCCGAAAAATAAACTAATAAGAAAGAAACATGCTAATTTGTTGCAGAAGGTTGCTTTTGGTGTGATTTGGAGTAAAATAGATACAGGCTGCTTTTTTGCCCATTTTTAGTTAAAATTCAGGGAGGTAACAATATGAGAGATGCAAGAATCGAAAAATTAGCACATAATTTAATCAACTATTCCGTCAAACTTGGCGCTGGAGAAAAAGTATTAATCGAAAACTTCGGTGTTCAAAAAGAACTAGTGATGGCTTTAGTGGAAGAAGCATACAAAGCTGGCGGTTTCCCGTTCGTTTCTTTAAAAGAACCACAAATCGACCGTGCGATGATGCTCGGCGCTAACAGTGAACAATACGCGAAAATTGCTGAATTCGAAGGCAATGTAATGAAAGAAATGGATGCTTACATAGGTTTACGTGCTGGGGATAACATCAACGAAACATCTGATGTACCAGCCGATAAATTGAAAATCAACGGCGAAACAGTTGGTAAAATGCACTCGGATATCCGTGTCAAACAAACAAAATGGGTCGTTCTGCGTTACCCAAGCTCATCCATGGCACAACTTGCGAAAATGAGCACAGCTGGTTTTGAAGATTTCTATTTTGATGTATGTAACTTAGATTACGGAAAAATGAGCGACGCAATGGATGGCTTAGTAGAACTAATGAACAAAACAGATAAAGTGCACTTAGTTGGACCAGGAACAGATTTAACATTTAGCATTAAGGATATTCCGGCAATTAAATGTGCTGGTGAAATGAATATTCCAGATGGCGAAGTATTTACTGCTCCAGTTCGCGATTCCATTAACGGAACACTTACGTATAACACGCCTTCTCCTTACCAAGGCTTTACGTTTGAAAATGTCTCTTTCACGTTTAAAGATGGAAAAATTGTGGAAGCGACTGCTAACGATACAGCACGCATCAATAAAGTTTTAGATACAGATGAAGGTGCACGCTTTGTTGGTGAATTCGCAATTGGTGTGAACCCATTCATCCACGAACCAATGCAAGATATCCTTTTTGATGAAAAAATCGAAGGCAGTTTCCACTTTACACCTGGTCAATGTTATGATGAAGCGTTTAATGGTAATCAGTCAGCGATTCACTGGGATCTTGTTAATATTCAACGTGCCGATTACGGTGGCGGCGAAATCTACTTTGACGATGTTCTAATTCGCAAAGATGGTATTTTCGTTCTTCCTGAATTAGCACCACTTAATCCAGAAAACTTAGTATAAAAAAAGGCGCTTAGGAATTGATCCTAAGCGCTTTTCTTATTTAAACAATTGTTTTTTCACCTGGTTGCCAGTTAATTGGGCACAGGCCACCTGTTTGTAATGCTTGTAAAACTCGTAAAACTTCATCGACTTCACGGCCGATATTATTATGGTGAACCACTTCGTATTGAATTTCACCTTTTGGATTGATAATGAACAGGCCACGTAACGCTACGCCCTCTTCTTCAATTAAAACACCGTAATCGCTTGCTACTTGGTGATTTGTATCTGCAGCGAGCGGGTAGGATAATTTACCAATTCCGCCTTCTTTAATCGGCGTATTTGTCCATGCAAGATGCGAATGAATTGTATCAGTTGAAGCACCAATAATACGTGCATTTAATGCATCAAATTCATCTGACCGAGCGGAAATAGCAACGATTTCTGTCGGACAAACAAATGTAAAGTCCATTGGATAGAAAAACAGAATCGTCCATTTATCATCTTCTATATTTTTTTCTAGACTTACTTTACCAAAAGTCTGATTTGGCATAACAGCTTCCATTTCGAATCTTGGAGCTTGCGTGCCTACTAAACGTTCTGCCACTTTTATCCCTCCATTAATTATGTAGTTGTATTTTGCATCACATGATATATTTTAATACACCTAAGAAAGACTGTAAAGCTTTATTTATACTAATTATAAACAAGAAAAAAGCATGCCCGATGATGGACATGCTTTTTTTAGTCATTAATTAATCGCGCTTTTTTTCAAATCAGCAGCTGTGATAACTTCATTATCAAGTACTTTTTCATAGGCAGCTTGGAATTTTTGAACATCCCCTGCACCCATGAATAAAATAACTGCTTCTGGATATTTCAGGAGCTCTTCTGTGTGCTCTTCTTTAATAATGTGATTACCTTTTGTTTTATGTGCTAAATCAGCAATCGTTAAATTGCCTGTTTTTTCGCGCGCGGAACCAAAGATGTCACAAAGGTATACTTCATCCGCTAAATTCAAGCTATCCGCAAAACCTTGTAAGAATGTGCGTGTTCGCGTGAATGTGTGCGGCTGGAATACGGCAACAACTTTTTTGTCTGGATATTTTTGTCTTGCAGCATTGACAGTAGCGCGAATTTCGGATGGATGATGCGCATAGTCATCAACTAATACTTGATTCGCTTTTTCTGTAATACTAAATCTTCTTTTTACGCCTTCAAAGGTTTTTAGTTCATTTTTAACTGCTTCTACTGGCAGACCTTCGTAATCGCAAAGTGCAATAACACTTAATGCGTTTAATACGTTGTGATCCCCGTATGCCGGAATTTCAAAAGAACCTAAAAACTCTCCGCGATGATACACGTCGAATTTTGTTCCAGTTGTTTCTTTGATTACGTTTTTCGCTTGGAATTCGTTTTCCTCATCGAAGCCAAAGTAAATAATCGGAATATCTAAAGTAAGTTTACGCAATTCAGCATCATCGCCTAGCGCAAACACAGCTTTTTTCACTTGTTTACCTAGAGTTTCAAACGCGTTAAATACATCATCCACGCTCTTGAAATAATCCGGATGATCCCAATCAATATTTGTCATGATTGCATAGGTTGGTTTATACGCAAGGAAATGGCGTTGATATTCACACGCTTCAAGCGCAAAATATTCCGCCCCTTTTGTCCCGCTACCAGTACCATCACCAATCAAGTAAGAAGTTGGGCGGATAGCGCCAACGACATGAGAAAGCAGACCGGTTGTCGACGTTTTACCATGCGAACCAGTTATTGCAATACTTGTATAGCCATCTATTAATTGACCTAAAAATTTATGATATCGAATCACTGGAAGACCAAGTTCCAGCGCACGCTCAATTTCTTCATGTGTATCTGGGAATGCGTTCCCAGCAATAATTGTTAGGCCTTCTTGAATATTATCAGCCGAAAAAGTCATAATCGGAATTTGCTTTTCTTCTAATGCTTTTTGTGTAAAGAAATATTTATCTACATCACTGCCTTGCACTTGAAAACCTTTATCATGCAGGATTTGAGCAAGTGCACTCATTCCTGACCCTTTTATTCCAACAAAATGATAGATAGTCATTATTTGAACCCCCATTAATTTATCTTGAAGAGGGTGCCTAAAAAAAACATGTTAACTGTTAAGCACCAAGTCTTAACTTTGAAAACAGTATAAAGTCTCCGTTTTCTAGACATCATCTTACGTTCCAATTGTGTTTTATGTTTGAATTCTTAGTTGAGTCAATAATTCACCAGCTTATTATATCACTTTCCATGTAAATAGAAAAATCTTTCAGCGAATATAAGCGAAATTACTCATGAAAATAGCCATATTTTGTAAAACTAATTAAGTAATGTGTTAGTTTAGTACTACAAAATTAAGATTCTTTGTTTCTTAACTTAGCTAATTGGTCCTTTGTAATAATAACATCTCGCGGCTTGGAACCATTTATCCCGGAAACGATTTGATGATTCTCGAGTGCTTCCATTAATCGCGCTGCACGGTTGTAGCCGATTCTAAAATGTCTTTGTAGCAAGGATGTCGATGCGGCATTTTGACTTAAAACAAAGTCACATGCCTCTTCAAATAATTCATCCGTGTTTTCTTTTACAGACTCTTTTACAAGTAATTCTTGTTCTTCAAAGATATAATCCGCCTCGCCTTGACTTCGAACATGAGCAACTACGGCATCAATCTCTTCATCACTAACGAACGTTCCTTGTAAACGTACTGGCTTACTTGCGCCACTTGGTAAGAATAGCATATCCCCTTTTCCAAGTAGTTTTTCTGCCCCACTCGCATCAAGGATCGTTCTAGAGTCGATTTGAGACGATACAGAGAACGAAACACGCGTCGGGATATTCGCCTTAATAAGACCTGTAATTACGTCTACAGAGGGGCGCTGTGTCGCTACAATCATATGAATACCACATGCCCTTGCTTTTTGAGCGATACGGCTAATGGATTCTTCTACATCGTTTGGTGCAACCATCATTAAATCAGCTAATTCATCAATCACAATTAAAATATAAGGTAATTTTTCTCCCGTATGATCGGGGTGACTAGCATATTCATTATATTTTTCCATGTTTCTAACGCCTGTGTGGCTAAATAGTTGATAACGTCGTTCCATTTCTTCTACCGCCCATTTCAAAGCGACCGTTGCTGCTTTGGCGTCTGTAATTACCGGGCTCACAAGATGCGGAATCCGGTTGTATGGCGCTAACTCAACCATTTTTGGATCAATTAAGAGTAGTTTCAATTGATCTGGTGTTGCTTTGTACAATAAACTTACTAGCAATGAATTGATACAAACACTTTTCCCTGACCCTGTTGCTCCGGCTATTAAACCATGCGGCATTTTTTGTAAGTCAGTAATAATTGGCGTTCCAGAAATATCTAATCCTAGCGCGGCTGTTAATGGCGACTCGGATGATTGGAAAGCTTCGGTGTTCATTAATTCAGAAAGCATTACTGGGCGACTCGTTTGATTCGGAATCTCAATCCCCACGGTACTTTTACCAGGAATCGGCGCCTCAATACGAATATCTTTCGCCGCTAAACTTAATTTAATATCATCGGTTAAATTGGTGATTTTGCTCACTTTTACGCCTTTTTCAGGTTGAACTTCAAACCTAGTCACGGCTGGCCCTTGTGTCCGGTTAACAACACTCGCATGGACATTGAAATTTTCTAATGTTTCATCTAGCATTTCTTGCTGCATTTGAAGCCAAGAATCATCTTCGCGTTTCGATACTGGCGGATGGAGCAAGCTGAATGACGGGAACTCGTAATTCGTTGGATAAGTCGCTGTTACAGATTGTGTTTGTTCCGTTATGTTTGGTTGTTCTTCTATTATTGCTGGTTTTTCCGAAATAACTTCATGTACTTCTTCTTTTTGGAGTGCTTGTTTATCTTTTTTCACCATCATAACATTGAATGGAATTCTACTTTTCAACATTTGTTCTTGTCTATTCGATTCCACTTGGGCATTTCTGGCAGATGATGTCGCTTGTACGGGTTCCTCTTTAATTAAAGAAACGCGTTTTAGTTCAGGTTCTGCTATTTCTGGAATGGGTTCTGCTTCGATTGGTTCAGGTTCCGAAACAACCTCTTCTTCTGTCACAACTTCAATTTCTTCTGGAAATTCTGCTTCTATTTGACGATCCAATTCCACATCAAGTGCAATCGTTTCTGCTTCGGCTGATTCTAATAAATCAACTGGCGCAATTGTTAAATCTTCTTGTATCTCTGTTAATTCTTCCGCTTCTGAAACGGCAAATTCGAATTTACTTGGTCGTTTTTTAAAGGCATAGACAGGCGAAGGTACATCCGTCGCAGTAAAAGGTCTTTTTCTTGTTTCTGTTTTTACTGGTTGTGGTCTTTCCGCTACTTGTCTTTCTGTTATTGGTTGTTTTTTTGGTTGAATTGGTTGGCTTACTTGTTTGTCTGGAATTAGTGGAAAACGGAATTCACCTTTTGGATATTGATATACCATCTGTGTTTTCATTTGCCGCTTCACTGGTTGTACTGGTTTTTGTTTTGGTACTGTTTTATATGCAACTGGTCGCTCGTTTCTTATAGTACGTTCTTTTGTTTTAATTGCTGTTACATTTGATTTCGGTACTACTTCTGGAGCTCGTTGTTTTACTTGTTTTTCTACTTTTCTAGAAGACGTATCTTCGTATGTATCTATTTCTTCGTCCATATCGCCAAAGAAAAAATCTTTAAACCATCCCATTCATTATCACCCTAAATTTAATTTTCTTGTTTGATTTTAACAGACAAAAACAAAATAATCTATGACAAAATTGTGAATTCGCTATTTTTTAAAGCATATTCGTTATAATACCTTGATATAACTAAGTTTAAACGTGATATAAGTTTTTATTATAACTCGAAAATCATTCTATTTTTGTACGATTCATATCTATTTTGTATACAATTAACACTAAATCGTTCTACATTTCACCTAATTTCACAATATATGAAATTTAGCAATATAAAAAGCGCCCAATATAGCATTGGACGCTTAAAAAATAATCATTTATTTAGAAATTAACCGGAAATTCTTCTCCTGGTGTAGCCGAGGCTTCCAGAACAAGAATACCTTTTTCAGCAGGCGCATCAGGAATCGCAAGTTCACGCGCAGCACATACCATGCCGAAAGAATCTTCTCCACGTAGATTTGAGGGTTTAATGATTAAACCACTCGGCATAACTGCTCCGATTTTCGCAACAACAACTTTTTGTCCTGCTTCGATGTTCGGGGCACCACATACAATTTGCAGCACTTCTTCCCCTACATTGATTTGGCAGACGTTTAATTTATCTGCATTAGGATGTTTTTCTTTCGATTCTACATACCCAACAACGAACTTAGGAGATAAATCAGCAACGATTTCTGGTTCAAATCCCGCTTTTTCGATTACTTGATTCATTAATGCAACTAATTCTTCCGTTAGTTCTACTTTGCCATTTGCGGTAATATCAAAGTATTTTGAGCTGTTAAAAATATTGAAGCCAGCTACTTCTTTTGTTTCGCGATCAAAAATACGAGCTACGTCACCACGGCGCTCCCATTCGCGATTTTCAAATGTTACTTCGCCTGTTTCAATCAGCAGAGTGTCCCCTACCCCTTTTTCATTATAAAATGCGTTTACTATCACGTCTTCTACTCCTTTAATCTGTTTTTTGCCATTATAAATATCGGTTCAAGTTTACCATTATTATAGACAAATGGCAAAGAGGTAATTGGTACGAGCCCATCTGCGAAGAAATCCATCGTCATATGAGCCAACACATCATAACCTGTATTATCTTGAATATCCCCGATAATTAAGACATCTTGATGCGGTACAGCCAGCACCATTTCGCCTGTTAATTTTTCACGCATTTCACGGAGAAACGCATCGTTTAGTAATCGACTTGCATCATAGCCATCGTTTGTACGTACGAAATAAAAATCGTTACCGTTGACCGAATCTTTTTTCAGCGGAATTTCTAGTTTAGATAGATTGCGGAAAGCAGCTTCTTTTATTTCTTCGTGTGTTAGATTCGCCTCTTTAAGCATACTCTCTTCAATAAAACGATAGGATTTCCCTAGGTCATACGCGTAGAAAATTTTCGTTTCCGCTGTATGATCGTCCGTCAACAACGACTCCCCCGCTTTCGTTTCGCTCGGGAAAGAAGTCGCGCGAACAACTGGATAAATATTTGATTTATTTGTTTCAAGCTCGACATTTCCTACCGCAGCCCGAAAACCTTCTTCAACATAATAAACTATTTTTTCAATCGCTGCATCTCCATCATTTTCGTAATTCGCGATGATTTGCGGAATTGTTAGCGTTACTTTCTTACCATTTTGCATAACCGAAAGCGTATCATTGTCGCGATTATACGAAAATTGGCGATTCAGCGTAGCTAGTTCTTTTTCTAGCCGTTCTTTCATTTTTAACGTGGTCATTTTTGCCATAGGTGCCTCCCCTTTCATAAAAAGCAGTCACTTTTTATATTGCAGCTAGGAAATCATTAATTTCTTCTTTTGTTTTTCTATCCTTACTTACGAAACGCCCTACTTCTTCATCGTCTTCAAACGCAAGAAAACTAGGAATTCCAAAAATCGCTAAATCCGCACATAAATCAATGAACTTATCTCGATCAACATGATAAAAAGCAAAGTCTTCGTTTTCCGCTTCGATTTCAGGCATTACTGGTTCAATATATTTACAATCGCCGCACCAATCAGCACTAAACATAAAAACTGATTTACCTTCTGCTTTGATATCGTTAAATTGTTCTACTGATTCCAAGTTTTTCATTTTGATTCACTCCTTCTTGTTTCATTCTAGTTAAATCCTAACTTTTAGTGTAGCTTTCGTCCAGAATAACGCTCACGAAAAAAGTCCGGCTCCGCTCAAGAGCCAAACTTTTCACCTCACTTTAGAACGCGCTTTTTTCTTTTCTAGATAATCACCAATATAACTAAAAATCAAGGTCATCAGCCCTGCAATTAAAGTTGCGATTATCCAACCAAGTTCCGAGTCACGAAAATACGGCATGTGAGCGGCGTAGCCTAATAGCGAGACCACACTTGCCACCAACAGCAATAAACCAACTACTAATACCGGTTTTTTCCATATTTTATGCATTGTTTTTAATAGTTTCAAAAGTTGTTTTATCCAAACCGCGAATGAGTGTCGTAATCATTTCTTTCGCCGCTGCGTAATCATCCACGTGTAAAATCGAGTTAGATGAGTGGATATATCTAGCCGGAACACCAATTACCGCACTTGGAATTCCACTTAGTGATGTATGCACTTTACCAGCATCGGTCCCACCTGGCGAAACGAAATATTGGTATGGAATTTTATTCGTTTCAGCTGTATCTAGTAAAAATTCACGCATACCGCGGTGCATAATCATCGTCCGGTCAAATATGCGCAATAAGAAACCTTGACCAATTTGGCCGAATTGCGATTTATTTCCAGTTGTATCATTGGCAGGACTCGCATCTAGCGCAAAAAATAAATCCGGTTTAATCATGTTAGCACTAACACCCGCCCCGCGCAGGCCAACTTCTTCTTGTACGTTCGCTCCAGCAAAAAGAGTATTTGGTAACGATTCACCTTTCAGTTCTTTCATAAGTTCGATTGCAAGACCAACACCGTAACGATTGTCCCACGCTTTTGCTAAAATTTTCTTCGGATTTGCAAGCGGCGTGAATTCCGCTACTGGAACGATAAATTGTCCGGGTTTAATGCCAATTTTTTCCGCATCCGCTTTATCATCTGCACCAATATCAATCAGCAAGTTTTTAGGATCTGTCGGTTTGCTACGTTCCGCTTCAGATAACAAGTGCGGCGGAACAGAGGCAACCACACCAATAACAGGACCATTTGGCGCCATTATTTGCACTCGTTGCGCTTGTAGAACTTGCGGGTTCCAACCACCAATTGTTTGAAAACGGATTAAACCATTGTCCGTAATTTGTGTGACCATAAAGCCAACTTCATCCATGTGAGCCGCAACAAGCACACGCGGGCCATCTTCTGCTCCGTGGCGCACGCCGAAAATGCCACCTAAGCCATCTTGAATAATTTCATCGGAAACTGGTTCAAGTTCTTTTCGCATAAAAGCACGAATTCGATGTTCATCGCCTGAAGTCCCTTGAAGTTCCGTTAATTCTTTAAACATTGCTAACGTTTCTTTTTCCATTAATAATCATCTCTTTCCGTCTGAAATCTCTCTTATTATAGCAAATAATATCCGTTTCCGCTCGCTTCACTTCTTCATTTTTCGGAAAGCGCGTTCAAAAATCCTTTTATAATCAAAAATTTGTAGTATAATGATAAAAAGAGATGTTCCAAGTAGCATCTTTTAAAAAGAATAGGAAACACTAGGGAGGAAAAGCGATGAACTGGAAAGCTTTCATTGCAGGCGTTGGAGCAGGAGCAGCGGCTGGACACCTTGTTTATCATTATTTACTTAGCGATAAAACAATTTCAGGGGATGTCATCTTAGAAAACGTAAAAGATGCGTTCAAACAAGACGGACCAATTGAAGGTTCTTGGATTCAACTTAAAAAGCAACACTACAAAAAATTCGCGATTGATACTTTCGTTTACCACGGCGGAATCACATGTATTCGCGAAGGCGAGAAAAAGCAATTTGAATTTATCGCAGACGCTAACACAGGAACAATCATTGATGTATATTTAGCATAAAATTAAAACGACTACCCATCACGGGAGTCGTTTTTTTAACGGATAAAACTATCGATTTTCTTTTTAATCACCGCTTCATCGGTCTCACCTTGCTCGATTAAAGATTTCATTTGTTCGGTATAAATTACTTTCGCAGCGGCATCCATCGCTTTTTTCACCGCGGCTATTTGTTGCATAATCATCTCTAAATCGCGTTCTTCTTCTGTCATATTTTTGATTGATCGCACATGGCCTTCTATCTTAGCAAATCTTGTTACTAATGCTTTCTTTTGAACGTTATCCATATATACCCCCATATAGTATAATTAAGCGCAACCCCCTACCCAGGTTATCACTTTGGCTTTGTTTAAAGCTTTACAATTAATATAATACCACAAAATAAAAATACCCTCAAAAAAAGAAGTGGGATTCCCACTTCTCAATTTCGAAATTCTATTTTTAATTCAGATTCTTTTTCCCCATTTTCATCGATTTTAACTGCTCGAAATCTTGCATCATGATAGGATAAGAACCAATAATTTTTCCCGAAAGTTTGTTTGAAAATCGCTTGTTTCGCGGAAATGGAAGTCATTGGATAATCATCATAAGCAGTTACCCAAAGGACATTTTGATGCGCGAATGTCGGGAAAATATCTGCCATATGAATCGCCTTCACTCCATCCGACTCCAACCAAACCACCGAATGTCCATTACTATGTCCGCCAGTATGAGTCATTTTGATTGCGTCATGGAACACCTTTTCTTTTGTAAATGTGTGAACCTGTCCTTCTATCGCTTCCCAGTTTTCTTGCCAATAAGTTGCTTTTGAACGAATATTAGGGTGACGCATTTCATCCCATTCGATTTCCGAAGTCCAGATTTCTGCATTCGGGAAAATCGAGTAATAATCGCCCTCTTTTGAAATACCAGTTAGACCTAAAACATGATCAAAATGTAGATGTGTCATTAAAATATAATCAATATCCTCTGGAGAGACTCCTAACTTAGCTAAATCTTCCAGCACAAATGATTCTTCTGTCACGCCATAGTTCCGCTTTTGCTTTTCAGTTAACCGGTTGTTCCCTAGCCCACTATCAATCAGATAATTTTTCCCTAAGTACTGAAAAAACATTGGATCAGTTACGTTGGCCAGTTGATTTTTTTCGTTTGCTGGATATTTTTTCTCCCATAAAGGTTTTGGTACGACACCGAACATCGCCCCGCCATCAAAATGAGTATAACCGCCTCGCAACCAATAGATGTTGATTTCTCCAATTTGAATCGAATCCACTTTAAACGCCTCCCACTGAAAATAAAAACCAGATGCAGCAGATGCACCTGGTTATCCTAATTAATTTCTATCAAATTTTGCTTCAAGACGATAGATTGGGAATCCTTTAGCTGAAAATTTTTCTTCGTATTCAGTTTTGATATTCCCTTCATAATCGCTGTTATGCAAATCAAGTGAAACAAACGTTAGTAACATGTTGTATTCTGAAAAAGCTACTAACGAATATTCGAATAAACTGCGGTTATCGGTTTTGAAATGTATCTCCCCCGCTGTTGGTAGTATTCGCTCATAGATTGTTAAGAATGTTGGGTTGGTTAAGCGACGTTTCGTATGACGCTTTTTCGGCCATGGATCAGAGAAATTTAAATAAATTTGTGCAATTTCTCCTTTTTCGAAACATTCTTCTAGTAATTTCGCGTCTCTTGCAACTAAGCGCAAATTAGGAACGTCTACTTCAATTGCTTTATCCAGCGCAGAAACGAGCACACTTTCAATCATTTCGATACCGATATAGTTGATTTCCGGATTTGCTTTTGCCATACCACTAATAAACTGGCCTTTACCGGAACCGATTTCGATATGGATAGGATTATTATTGCCGAACACTTCTTGCCAACGACCTTTAAAATCTTCTGGGTTTTTGATGTAAATGGCCGGAAATTCTTCCAAACGATCTTTTGCCCATGGTTTATGTTTTACACGCATCTTTCTTTACACCTCATCATCTTCTATTGCATTTTGAAAAATTTGTTTTGCTCGTTCATTTGCTTCATCGGATTGGTCAGTTGTGAGCTGCATCACTGTTTGGCAAATTGTATACCACTTTAACTTGCGATGTAATTCAGCAGTTAATGTGGTGCCGTAATTAGATAGCCAACGCTCCCAATCTTTCCGTGGAATGTACTGGTACAAAATCATGCCGATATCGTTCGCGGCATCAGCAAGCATTGCACCATCCCAATCGACAAGAAACAATTCATTGTCCTCAGAAATAATCCAATTATTATGATTAACATCCCCGTGACAAACAACATAATCCGTCGTTTCCACTGCAAGAACATTTGCTTCTAAATAGTGAATCGCTGTCGTTATTTCTTCTGTTACATCGGTATTATCTTCTGTCCCCGCTTTTACAAGGTTTAACAGTTGATCCGCCGAAAAATAGCAGTTTTCGATTTTGGCCAGCATATGTTGTAAATTTTCTGATTGATGGATTTTAGCTAATAGTTGCGCCACTCTTGCCCCAACCATTTCTTCACGCGTCAAAATGTGGCAATTGACCCATTTTTGCGCAGTGATGACATCGCCATTCTCCACCCGTCTTGTCCAAACTAGCTTCGGCACAATGTTTTCTACGGAAAGCGCAGCTAAAAAAGGCGAAGAATTTCTTTTTAAAAAGAATTTTTCGTCTTCATGTGTTGCAACGAATGCTTGGCCAGTTTCCCCTCCGGCCGGGGCTATGTCATATTCTCTCCCAAAAAAGTCATTTTTCATCTACATGCACACCTTTTACTAGCTCTTTGCAACTTCATTATCCCTCGTTTATTTCACTTCCGAACAAATAGGTAACTATTCATGATTTTACTTCTCTTAGCCTTACTAGTCAAGTCAACATATGTTCGTTCTAGATATTTTTTTGCAGTTTTACTTTATTTATACAAAAAAAGTACATCCCCCGGAAAAGGAATGCACTTTTTTCATGATTTAAGCTTCTTCTGTTTTCGTTACAATCGGTTCCATCGCACTTCTGTTTTTTTGAATAAACAACGCTAGCACGCAGGCAACAACGGAAAGAATTCCAGCAACTAAAAAGGCTGTTTCGATTCCGTGAATAAGCACGTGGTTCGCAATTTCTGTTTTCGTTTTACCAATCACATCTGCTGGTCCAAGTTTATCCGCAAAGCTCGCGGCACTTTTGGACATGACAGTAATAAGCGCGGCCGTCCCGATAGAACCGGCAACTTGGCGCATCGTATTGAACATCGCTGAACCGTGGGATGCTAGTTTTAATGGAAGTGAATTAAGCGCCGCGGTTTGTAGTGGCATCATTACCATCGCCATACCCGCAGAACGAATCGTTTGAACTATGATGATAAAGGTCAAAGTAGTTGATTCGTCCAGATTCGTAAACATGAACGTCGAACCGGCCATAATAATCAAGCCCACTAAGGATAAATACTTAGCTCCAAATCGGTCAAACATCACCCCGGTGACCGGAGAAAGTACGGCCGTGACGAGCGCGCCCGGCAAGAGTACCAAGCCTGATTCAAGCGGCGAGAAACCTCGAACAGTTTGTAAGAAAATCGGTAGTAGCAACATTCCACCAAATAGTCCCATCACAACGAAGAAACTAATCGCTGTTGTAAGCGCAAATGTTGGATATTTAAACACTCTAAAGTTAAGTAGTGGTGCTTTGTTGCTTGTTTGATAACGAATAAATATTCCTAGAACCACTAAACCAAGGATAATAAATCCAGCTACTTTCCAAGTAAGCCAATCGTGGTCTCCGGCATTACTAAATCCGAGTAACAAGCTTCCGAAACCGACTGTCGACATAATAACGCCCAGAATGTCGAGTTTCGGGAACGTTCTTTTTCCGACATTTTTAAGTAAGAAAATCGCTACGACAATATCAAGTATCGCGAACGGAATAATAATAAAGAATAAATTGCGCCAATCATATTGTTGAACGATCCAACCAGAAAGTGTCGGACCAATCGCGGGAGCAAAGTTCATGGCAAGACCTATCAAGCCCATCGCCCGCCCTCTTCGTTCCATTGGGAATAAATTTAACACGACAACGGTTAGTAGCGGCATGACAATCCCCGCACCAATCGCTTGTACCATACGCCCAGCAATAAGCATCGTATAATCTGTTGCAAATCCGCCAATCGCTGTACCAATCGCAAAAGTAATCATCGCGAATAAATAAAGTTGGCGTGTCGTAAATCGTTCAATTAAAAAGGCTGTCATTGGAATCATGACACCATTAACTAACATAAATCCAGTCGATAACCATTGCCCTTGACTGGCAGTAATTCCAAAATCTTTCATAATACTTGGTAGCGCGACATTCATCAACGTTTGGTTGAGAATTGTAACAAAGGCGCCCATAAGCATAACGATCAAAATACCATTACGCTTCACTGATGTACTTGCTGCTTTCATATTCAATCTCGTGCACCTTCCCTTTCTAAAATGGCAATAATTTCTTGGTGCATCTCTAGCATTTCTTTCAACCTATCTTCCCCAATTTCCAAAATAGGTTCCAAACGATTAAAGAAAACATGGTACGTTTCTGCTGCTTTCGTAGTTCCTTTTTCCGTTAATTCTAAGCTGAGTGCGCGGCGGTTTGTTTCATTTCTTGTCCGTTTTAAAAATCCCGCTTTTACTAATCGGTCTACAATGCCAGATACAGTGCTTTTACCAAGTTTCATTCGTTCTGCTAATTCACCAAGCGTTAATTCTGACTCTCTTTGTAATTCTCTGATTGCGAGTAATTGCGTCGTTGTAATTTCTCGGTTTGCCGCTTCTTCCGCTAGCACATGATGTGTTTTTCGTTGCACTTCGCGAAAAGAGAAAATAACCTCTTTCACTAATTTTTCATCCATTGACTTCCCTCCGTACCGTTCGCTTACAAATATTTCGCATGCGAACTATTAGCCTTTTGAATTATACACCTCAGAAAAAATTTGTCAATGGCTTGAAACAACACTTTTCAGGCTGAAAGCGGAGCCAATGAAGGAATTGCAACGAATAAAAAAGTTATATAAATTTTTACATAGGTGGGCAAATAAAAAAAACCTTCCTAAAAACTAGGAAGGTTTTAACTATTATTTAGCTAGTTCTACTTCACCACATGCAGCAACAATTTCTTCTACAAAGTATTGATGTAATTTCGCAGTAATTGGACCACGTTTTCCGTCAGCTACTTGTACACCATCGATATGAGTGACTGGTGTGATTTCGATTGTTGTGCTTGAAATGAATACTTCATCCGCTTCACGAAGGTCCGTTAAAGTGAAATCAGCTTCTTTGACAGGAATGCCATTCTTTTTCGCAACAGCAATAATAACTTGACGAGTAATACCATTCAAGATTAAATTATCTGCAGCATGTGTCCATAACACGCCATCTTTAATAATAGAAACATTGGAAGCAGAACACTCGGTTACTTGCTCTCCGCGGTGTAAAACAGCTTCTAACGCATTTTGTTGATGTGCTTTGTTTTTCGCTAAAATGTTTCCAAGTAAGTTCAAGCTCTTGATATCGCAACGTAACCAGCGCACATCTTCTTCTGTAATAACCGGTCCGCCTTCTACAAATTGCTGCTCATTTCTTGGTACTTCGCGAGCTGCAGCAGTTAAAACGCCTTCTAATGGGAAATCATCTGGCATCACATGATTACGTGGATTTTGAACCCCACGTGTCACTTGCAAGTATACATTTCCTGTATTAATGTTATTTTCGGCAACTAATTTTTCTAATAATTCACGTAACTCTTCTTTAGAATAAGGAATAACTAAGTCAATTTTTGCTGCACTAGCATATAAACGATCAATGTGTTCATTATAAGTGAAGAATTTACCATTATATAAACGAACTACTTCATATACACCGTCACCAAACTGATATCCGCGGTCTTCAATGTCAACTGTGGCATCTTCTCTTTCCACTAAATGGTTATTTACTAATACTTTCATCTTAAGTCTCTCCTTGCATAGTTAATTTTTGGAACTGTCTAAAAACTTAATGAAACAAAGAAACTGCCGCAAAACTAAGCTTTGCAGCAGTTAATTTTTTCAATTATAACCCTTACTTCGCTAATTTGTAAAGTGCTTCTGCATAAATTGCTGTAGCTTTTAACAAATCGTCAAAATAGCTGAATTCGTCTTTTTGGTGCATTGTGTCTTCACGGCCTGGGAATAGTGCGCCGAACGCTACGCCTGTCTCCATATGACGTGCATAAGTTCCGCCACCGATTGCTAGTAAAGTAGCTTCTTCGCCAGTTTGTTTTGTATACACTTCTTGTAAAGTTTGAATAAGTGGGTGATCTTTTGGTACGAAAAGTGGTTTGGAATCTTCGTAATGTGTATATTGTGCATTGTACTCATATACAACTGTTTGCATTTTGTTTTTCAGTTTATCCATGTTAGCAGTCACTGGGTAACGGAAATTAAGTCCGTATTTACCGCCTTCTGCTACATCATAACGGATAACGCCAACGTTCATTGTTAGTTCGCCGCTTTCTGCATCTTCATAGCTAATGCCTAGTTTAACAGCACGTGAATCGCCGAATAAATAATCACGACCAAATGTCACGAAATCATTTGCAGCTCCAGTTAACTTAAATTTACCTAGGAAGCCGACTAAATGAAGACCCGCATTTACACCATTATTCGGTTCCATCGCATGAGCAGATTTGCCGACGATGTTAATTTTAACGGATTTGCCATTTTCTTCTAATGTTCCTTCTACTGGATGGTTTGCTAAGAATGTTTTGAAGGCACTCGCTACTTTGTCGAAGTCTTTTACATCTTCTAAAATAGCTGTTGCGTGATCAGGAACCATATTGTAACGTTCGCCAGATTCTACGCTAAGTAAACGGAATGCTGCTTCTCCGCTCGCTTCACCATCTTTGAAAGATACATCAAGTTCGGAGATACCTTTTTCTGCATGAATGATTGGGAATTCTGCATCTGGAACGAAACCAAGTGTTGGTTGTTCTTCTGTTTCGAAATAGCGCTCTACACAGCTCATACCGCTTTCTTCATCAGAACCAATAATGATTCTAACGCGGCGTGAAAGTGGTAAACCTAATTCTTTAATAATTTTGAGTGCGTAATAACCAGCGATTGTTGGGCCTTTATCATCCGCAACTCCGCGAGCGTATAATTTGCCGTCACGTAAAGTTGGTTCGAATGGTCCATTTGTCCAGCCGTCACCAACAGGAACAACATCCACATGTCCTAAAACGCCAACTAGTTCTTCGCCTTGACCATATTCAAGGTGTCCAGCTACGTTGCCAACTTCTTTCGCAGTGAAGCCATCTTTTTTACCTAATTCAATCATATAGTCGAGTGCGCGTTTTACGTCCGGTCCAAACGGCGCATCTTCTGTTTTTTTACTATCATCGCGAACACTTGGAATGCGAAGAAGCCCTTTTAAATCTTCTAGGAAATCATCTTTACGTGATTCCACTTCTTTTTGCCAATTAATTTCTGTCATAATTGTTATTCCCTCCTTCAAACTTATCTTCTCTATTGTAAACTGTTTTTACGTAGCTTGGAAGCCGTAACTACCTATTTTCTCATAAAACCTTTAATTGCTTCAAAATCCCAACGTTCCATCCGCGAAGAAAAAACGATATCGATGATGTTTAAGCTTTCTTTTTCTAGTGGTAAAAAGCGATATTCTTCGTGTTCATCGGATAATTCGATTTCGCCACCTTCTGGCATTTCCACTAAATAAAAAACACCGGTAATTTGGAAGTCCTCATGGAAAAATTCCCACGTGTCATATAAAATAAACGGTTGGACTTGTAATTTGGTTTCCTCGTATACTTCTCTAAAAAGGGCTTCCCCGTGTGTTTCACCGTAATTCATGCGGCCTCCTGGAAGTTCAAATACGTCTCCTTCTACCCCTTTTTTCTTGAGTGCTAAAAATTTTCCGTCTTTTACGATAACTGCTTTTACTGCAGGATATATAGGTTTCATTTTACAAAAGCCTCCTTATCATTTAAGATAAACATGATTTATCTGTTCTTTATTTTACCCGGTTGAGTAGATAAAAGCCAGTGTCATAAGGAGGTTTTACAAAAATGAAGAAAATAACACCAAAAGCTATGTGCGCATGGATTCCAAAACGTGAGGATGAAACACACAAGGGTGATTATGGGCGCGTTCTGATTGTCGCTGGAAATAAACAATTTGGCGGAGCTGCCATTATGGCCGCAGAAGCTTGCGTTAAAAGTGGTGCTGGTTTAACGACAGTCGCTTCTGATAGCGTTAACCGTCCTGCTCTCCAAACAAGAATTCCCGAATGTATGTTTATTGATTATGAAAATGTCACGAGTCTAAGCGAACAAATCAGCCAATTTGATACAATTTTAATTGGGCCAGGGCTTGGTTTAGATGCAAATGCCGAAGAAATTTTTCAATTAGTTTTACAAAAATCAACCGAACAGCAGCAAGTGATCATTGATGGCGACGGCATTACCATTTATGCAAAAGGAGAAACTCCCCATCCCGCCGCTAAACTAACATTCACACCACATGCGGGCGAATGGGCACGACTAAAAGTGTTAGCGCCTGATGCAGAAACACCAACTGATGTTGCGCTTGCAATTGATGCAACGATTGTACTTAAAGGGCATCGTACCAAAGTATACTCCGGTGAATCTGCTTGGCAAAACATGTACGGTACGCCTGCAATGGCAACGGGCGGCATGGGCGACACACTCGCTGGAACGATTTGCGGATTGATGGCGCAAACAGAAAAACCTATTACCGGTACATTAGCCGCAGTCTTTCTACACAGCTATATCGGCGAAATTTTAGCTAAAAAACGCTATGTGGTACTTCCAACTGAAATTGCCGAAGAATTACCGACCTATTTGAAAATTTTTAGCGAAACAGACGAACATGCTTAATAAAAAATCCTCCCTTTTTATGAAAGAGAGGATTTTTTTCTATGCTTTTTTAAATTTACTAGCCCATAAAGCTAGTTTTTTATTCCAAATAAAGTAACAACCGATGCCGCTGAAAAGTACCGCATTGCCGATTAAAAATCCAGCGACAACATCACTTGGGAAATGAACTCCTAAGTAAACGCGAGAATACATGATGAAAATAACAAGCCCAAACCCAAGAATCCCAATCGTATATCGAAGCCATTTATGACCAACATACAGGATTAAAAAGAAAGCGAGCATTCCGTAAAAAACAGTGGAGCCAGTCGAGTGTCCGCTTGGAAAACTAAATCCACCTTGTTCAATTAATTTGTACGTAGGCCTTGGTCGTTGAACGATATTTTTAATAATTGAAGGAATCAACGCGCCTCCAATTAAAACAATGCCACCAAACCAAATCGCCATATCTATTTTTCGCATAAAAACAAATACAACAATCACGACCACAGTCAAAATACAAATGGTCGCTACCCCACCAATATCGGTTAAATAAGAAATCACAGTCGTTTTCGTATCCGTAATACCGGTGCGAATAATACTATTCCAATAATCATCAAAACGTTGAATCCATTTTGCCCCGGTCATAACTCCTGTCATAAAGAAAATAAATCCAAGGAGGGCGATACCGCTAATAATAAATGGTGTTTTTTTCATACAATCCTCCTAGCGAATTCTTAGTTTTTCACGCAATCTCGTTCCGCGTGGTCCAAACAATTTGTCAGATAAGTGTAGTTTAAATGCCATATAGCCATAGAAAACCGCGCCTATTCCCCCACAAACGATAGTAATGATTAACGCAGGGATTTTCCGATCGGTGGAAACAAAATTTCCCATGAAAAGATAAAGCAGAATGACTACAAGCCCCATTAAGGCTGTCATTCCAAAGAAAAGCACCGTTCGCCGCAAAATAACTTTGAATGAGAAACGAACATATTTTTTAATAATAAGTAGCATGAAAATACAAGATACTGCATAGCCAATTCCGGTCGCGATAATCGACCCTTTTGCTTCAAATAACATAATAAGCGGCATTTGCAGTACTGATTTAGCTAGTAAACCGAGTAATAAACCAAGCACCGTAAAGCGTTGTTCATCAATCCCCTGAAGGACTGCCGCAGAAACACTAAAGAGCGAGAATAAAATCGCAATTGGAGCAAACAGTTGTAACAACGCGGTTCCGTTATCACTAGGCGCGAAAAACACCGTGAATAATGGTCTTGCTAGCATCGCGATACCAAAACAAGCAGGAATCGTTAAAAATAATAAAATTTGAAAAACATCATTTAATTGGCGTTTCACTTGAGCGTATTCTTTTCGAACATAAGCGCCAGTCACAAGCGGAACAAGTGCCATCGAAAACGCAATCGCGAGCGTTCCCGGAATCATAATCAATTTTTGAACATCAAAGTTAATAATCGCTACATACGAATTTACTAATTCAGGAGTAATACCAATATATTCCAGTACCCGCCCTAACGTAAATTGGTCAATCAGTTGATAAAGCGATGTTGCTGATCCAACAATAATAAAAGGAATCGCCGAAAGAATAATATCTTTATACAGTGTCGGAATCGAGATTTTTACAGTTCCTCTGTCCTCTAAAAGCATTCGGTCAAGTCCTGGTTTTCGTTTGTAATAATACCATAGTAGTAAAAGTAAACTGGCAAAAGCACCTACAAAAGCGGAGAATGTAGCGATACTAATTGCTGTTACTACATTTCCATCAAGCACGTACATCACAATAAATGTGCCAGCAAGCAAGAACATAATTCGTACAACTTGTTCTAAAACTTGTGATACAGCAGAAGGCCCCATCGAATTATATCCTTGGAAAAAACCTCGAAGTAAACTCATAACTGGAATAATAAGTAAGGCAAAACTAACTGCACGAATAACCTGAATCCCGTCCGCTAAACTATACCCACCCTCGAGTTGTTGCATACGAGCAAGTGTCGGAGCAAGTCCATACATCGCTAGGAAACAGACAATGCCGGAGAAAATCATTAAATATACACCGGTTTTAAATAATCGTCGGCCTACCGCGTATTCTTCCATCGCATTATATTTCGCTATATATTTAGCAACAGCCAGCGGAATCCCAGCAGTCGCAATGCTTAAGAATAATTGATACGGCACATAACCGAAATTATACAGAAGCGCTGGTTCATCTCCTCCAATAATCGCATAAAACGGAATCACATACAATATTCCGAGCACTTTAGAGATTAATGTCCCTAGCGTCAGAATAAATGTTCCTCTGAGCAGTTTTGAACCCATCGTCTAACTTCCTTTACATTAAATTATATATCCTTGTTTACTTTACCATTAACTCTTTTAAAAAAAAAGAACAAACCAAAATAAATATCGGCTTGTTCTTTACAAAAAGTTTAAATCAAATGAAGTTTTTTACGAATTTTATACATCCGATTGCCAAGAATGTACTTCAAGAGCCCTGCTTTTGCAGCTAAAAACGCATAAATATAAGCGCCAAATCCAGCGGCAATAAAAACAATCACTAAAGCTGTTAATCTTGCATGCGGATTTAAAAATAAAATTAACCCTTGATAAATGACCCAGACGCTAATCAGCATCACAGCGCTAATTCCTAAAATTAGCAACAGTCGTCGCATAATATATTTAAACGAGTACTTCGCATATTTTTTAATAATCCAGATAGTAAAAGTGACAGAAACAATGTAACCAAGTCCAGTCGCTAAGGCTCCACCTTTTGCTCCAAGAAGTAGGATTAATGGCATTTGTAACACAGATTTTGTAAGTAACCCAAGTAGTAGGCTAAGAACAGTGTAACGCTGCTCATCGACCCCTTGCAAAATCGCTGCCGTTACGCTAAATAACGAGAAGAAAATCGCGAATGGGGCAAAAAATTGAAGTAACATGGAACCATCCGCATTATACCCATAAAAAATCGTATAGAGCGGATCAGCTAAAATCGCAATTCCAAGACATGCAGGCACGACTAAAAATAACAATACTTGAAAAACGGCCGTTAAATGATGATGCACTTCCCGAAGCCGCCCTTTATGAAAAGCCGCTGCTACTAACGGAACGAGTGTCATTGAAAATGCTAAAGCCAATGTCCCCGGAATCATAATAATTTTTTGGACAGAAAAGTTGAAAATAGAAAGCAAGTCTTCTGCCGTTTTTCCAGCCATGCCATCATATGTTAAAATTCGCGCAAATGTAAACAAATCAATTTGCTGATACAGCGACATCGCCATTCCAACAATAATAAATGGCACCGCAGATATCGAAATTTCTTTTAATAAATGAAAAGTCGAAACGCGCAACTTATTATCACTACCAGCAATCATCTTTTGAATGCCGGGCTTCCGTTTTCGATAATACCAGATAAGACAAATCAAGCTGAAAAATGCCCCAACAAAAGCCGCGAATGTCGCTAAACTCATTGCTGTTACAAGGCTGCCGTTCAGCACATGAAGCACAATATACGTACTCGCAAGTAAAAATACAATTCGTGCTACTTGCTCAATTACTTGCGACACAGCAGATGGTCCCATCGAGTGAAACCCTTGGAAGTAACCCCGCAGCAAGCTCATGACCGGGATAATAAGCAAGGCAAAACTTACCGCTCGAATAACAGTTGTAATGTCCGCAATGCTTGTTCCACCACTGACTTCTTGCATCCCAGCTAAAACAGGCGCAAAAATGTACATAATTAAAAAGCTGACAATCCCCGTAAATAACATTAAATACGTACTGGATTTATATAACCTTTGACTCAAAGCATATTCATTTAACGAATTATACTTCGAAATATATTTGGCAACCGCTAATGGAACGCCAGCTGTCGCGATATTTAAGAAAATTTGGTACGGAACATAACCATATTGATAGAGAATCGTCGCCTGTTCCCCGCCCGCTATCCAATAAAATGGAATAACATATAAAATCCCTAAAATTTTTGACAGCAAAGTTCCTGCTGTTAAAACCGCGGTCCCACGCATTAATTTTGAACTCATAATTTCTGTTACCTCAATTGATTTTTTCTTTGTAAGTCTGTCTGAATATCTGTTATGTAAAAATCATGCTCCCTTACTTCATGCGTCTAAGATTTAAAATACAAATGACACTCAAAGCAAGTAGTATAGCCGGTAAAATGAGCGATAAAAAGTTTACACCACTATTAATCATCGATAAAACAACACCAAGAACAGTAAACGCAGCATATAAGTAATACACAATCGGTGAAATGATAATGCCTTTTCTCAGCTTGTTAAAAGAAAGAAATAAAATAATGGTAAATGCGATACAAAGTACAGCCATAATCGTTGTCGTCATAATAAGATTTTGAACAACAGCAGTTACATTTGCATTAGCAAGTACTTCCTTTTTTTGTTGTATCGCAAAAAGGGATACGATCGAAAACGAACTTAATACGGTTTGAATAGCCGAAACTATCGCTATTCCTAGTGTGATATTCTTTGTGTTATTGAGCATTCTAGCATGCTCTGGTTTAACTTCAACAGACATCCTTACAACTCCTCTTTAACATTCTATACACCAGACTTTACCATATTTAAAGAGAAATTGTAAGTAGTAATTAGTTTTCAATTCGAACTTCTGCAGCCTTTTGCAAAAATGCACCTAGTTCAGCGGATTTCTCTTCGTGCAACATTTGCACAACTTTACTTCCGATAATCACACCATCACAGACATGCGCAAATTTTTCCACATGTTCTATAGAAGAAACACCAAAGCCCGCAAGAACTGGAACAGGACTAATACTTTTTAAATAAGCTAAATGGCTATCAATATGTGTATCAAATTCACTTCGTACACCCGTTGTTCCGTTGACCGTCACGGCATAAATAAATCCTTCTGCTTGTTTTGCAATTTCTTCTAGACGCTCTTTCGGACTAGTCAATGAAACGAGCGGGATAAGCGCGATATCTGTGCCTTCGAGTTCTGGGGTAATTAGCGTTTGATGCTCATACGGTAAATCGGGAATAATCAGCCCTTTTACCGGAGTTTTTTGAACCAATTCGACAAATTTTGGAATACCTAAATGGAAAATTGGATTGATGTAGCTCATGATAATTAGCGGAATTCGCACTTTGCTCGTTTGCAATGTCGTTAAAATTGCTTCTAAACTAACTTGTTCGCTTAAAGCGCGGAGTCCTGCAAGTTGAATAATCGGACCGTCGGCAACTGGATCTGAAAAAGGAATCCCGATTTCAATTGCGCTCACGCCTGATTTTTCTAAGAATAATAGCTGTTCTTCTAAATGATCTAAACCGCCGTCTCCGCCCATGATGTACGTAACGACGGCAGCGTGCTCTTTATTCGCTAGTTTTTTTGTTAACGTTTTAGTCATTTGCTTGTCCCTCCAAACGTTCTTTTAGTTGGTTAACGTCTTTGTCCCCGCGACCTGACAAGCAAACAACCATGCTTTCTTCTGGGCACATTTTGCTTGCCAATTTGACAGCATAGCTAATTGCATGAGAACTTTCGAGTGCTGGAATAATTCCTTCTGTGCGGCATAACAACTGAAATGCTTCCACAGCTTCATCATCGGTAACAGAATGATACTCCGCTCGGCCTAAATCACGGAAAAAACTATGTTCCGGACCGATACCGGGATAATCTAAACCAGCAGAAATTGAGAATGCTTCCAAAATTTGCCCATTTTCATCTTGTAAAACGTCCATCATTGCCCCGTGTAAAATCCCAATTTCACCTTTAGAAATCGTTGCGGCGTGAAATTCGGTTTCTAAGCCGTGCCCAGCAGCTTCAACACCATGCATTTGAACGGAAGCATCGTCTACAAATGGATAAAATAAGCCCATCGCATTACTACCACCGCCAACACAAGCGACGATTGCTTCTGGAAGTTTACCTTCTTTTTCCAAATGTTGCTTACGTGCTTCAATCCCGATAACACTTTGGTAATCACGCACAATTTCTGGAAATGGATGAGGCCCAAGAACAGATCCCATAATATAATGCGTATCTTCTACATTAGCAACCCAGAATCGCAGCGCTTCATTAACTGCATCTTTCAAAGTACGACTTCCTGCTTTCACGCTCACTACTTTTGCACCAAGTAGCTCCATTCTAAACACATTGAGCGATTGACGTTTGACGTCTTCCTCACCCATAAAAATCGTACATTCCATATTGAAAAGTGCTGCTACTGTTGCAGTTGCCACACCATGCTGCCCTGCGCCTGTTTCAGCTACAACTTTTTGCTTGCCCATTTGGCGAGCGAGTAATGCTTGACCGATTGTATTATTGATTTTATGCGCGCCAGTATGATTCAAATCTTCTCGTTTTAAATAAATTTTTGCCCCGCCAGCATGTGCTGTTAGTTGTTCCGCAAAGTAAAGGGGCGTTTCCCGGCCAACGTATTCTTTTAGATAGTAGTTTAATTCTTTTTGAAAAGCGGGGTCTGTTTTGGAAGCTCGGTAAGCTTCATCTAGTTCTTTCACTGCTTTCATTAAAGTTTCTGGTACAAATCTGCCACCAAATTTGCCGTAAAAACCATTTTCGTCAGGTGCTTGATATGTCATGATTATTCCACTCCTTTTGCTGTTTTAATGAAGGTTTTAATTTTTTCTGGATCTTTTTCGCCGTTTGTTTCGACGCCAGAGGAAATATCTACTGCATATGGTTCGAAGCGTTTAATGGCTGCTTGAACATTTTCAGCATTTAGTCCGCCGGCAATGATTAATTTGTTTTTTGTGAGTGCATCACTATTTATTTTGTCCCAATCAAACGTTTTCCCGCTACCACCTTCGTATTCTTCTGCTGGGGCATCGAGTAAGATGTACGCATTTGGATAATCATTTATATTGGAAGGAAGTTTTCCCTCTTTGACTGGGAATGCTTTAATTACCGCTGCGTCAGTGCGATTTGCTTGTTCGGTTGGCTCTTGGCCGTGAAGTTGCACGATATCTAATGGCACGCCGTTAATTGCTGCCGTTAATTCTGCTTCGGTTGGATTAACGAACACGCCGACTTTTTTGACGTTGGCTGGAATATTTTTGGCTAGTTGATGCGCTTGTTCAATCGTGACTTGGCGTTTACTTTTTGCAAAAACAAAGCCAATCATATCTGCACCATTTTCGACTGCCGCTGCTACATCCACCGCTTTTTTTAACCCACAAATTTTCACAATCATCGTGTCACCTTCAATGTTTTCGCGGCTACTTCTGGAGTTTCTTCTCGCATAAGCGCCTCGCCAACAAGCACCGCATTATATTTTGTACGCACTCGAGCCACATCTTCTGCTGTTCTAAAACCTGATTCACTGATATAACAAGCGTCGGTCGAAAAGTCATTCGCTAGCTGTTCGCTTACGGCGATGTCCACTTCAAAGCTGTGCAAATTGCGGTTGTTTACACCAATTAATTTAGCGCCTAATTGTTGCGCCACAGCCAATTCTTCCCGGTTATGCACTTCCACTAACACTTCCAAATCAAGCGTCACAGCCTGTTCAAAAAGGTTTTTTAGCGCATCTTCTGCAAGTGCTGAAACAATCAGCAACACTACTGTCGCTCCCGCATTACGAGCACGAATCAATTGTTTCTCGCTAATAATAAAGTCTTTACAAATCACGGGAATTTCTACATTTTTCGCCACTTCCCGCAAATCTTCAATTGATCCTTTGAAAAAAACGGGATCAGTTAAAACGGAAATCATCCCCGCTCCGGCTGCTTGATAGGATTTTGCTTGGGCAACTGGATTCACGCCCATATTAATTTCACCTTTTGAAGGCGAGGCACGCTTTACCTCGGCAATTAACTGCATCTCACTCGTATTTGCTTTTAAAAATTCATAAAACGAATAAGTTTTCCGTTTTTCAGCTACTTTTTCTAGCGGCATTGCTGCAACTTCTATTGCTTTTTGAGCTAAAATTTCTTCTAAAAATGTCATTTCGCCAGCACCTCTTTTTGATAAGTAATTAGATCCGCCAATTTTTGTTTGGCTAAACCGCTTCTTATTAAATCTCTTGCTAAGTCCACGCCTTCTTTCACCGTCGCTACTTTGCCATTCGCGAATAAGCCAAATCCGGCGTTTAGGAGTACTGTATCTAAGTAAGCACCTGGTTCGCCCTCAAGCACGCTCCGAAGAATGGCTGCATTTTCTTTAGCGTCCCCACCTTTAATTTCCTCCAGTGGATAGCTTGGTAAACCAACTTCTTCCGGACTTAGCGTATATAATTGCACTTCCCCGTTATTATATAGCGCGTAATGGTTTTCACCAGCTAGAGAAGCTTCATCCATAAAACCAGCGCCATTTAAAACGACTGCCCGTTTTCGACCAAGTTGACCGAGCACCTCCGCTGTTTGTTCCAATAAATCACGACGATAAATGCCCATCAATTGAGTTTCAAGATGCACCGGATTCGTAAGCGGCCCAATCAAATTAAAAATCGTTGGCGTACCCAGTTCTTTCCGAACGTCCATCACATACTTCATATTCGGATGCACATGTGGTGCGAATAAAAAGGCAATCCCAACATGTTCAAGCAAATACGTCATATCTTCCGGCCGCATATTAATATCAATCCCTAATTCCTGACAAACATCCGCACTCCCAGAACGACTAGAAATACTTCGATTCCCATGTTTCGCAACTGGAATCCCCGCCGCTGCTAGCACGAAAGCAGAAGTTGTACTTATATTAAAACTATTGGATTTATCGCCTCCTGTTCCACAATTATCCATCGCCGTTCCAGCTGGAAAAGCAACTTGAATGGCCACTTGCTGCATTGCCTCCGCAATCCCCGCCATTTCTTCCGCTGTTTCCCCTTTTACTTTCAGTGCCATTAAAAAGGCAGCTATTTTCGTTTTTGACAACCGTCCTTCAAAAATTTCCGTTGCAATGCTATTCATTTCCTCTTTCGATAAATTTTCTTGATCATATACTTTTTGTAGTAAGCTTTCCATTTCTCCGCACTCCTTCCACTATATTAATAAAGTTCTCCATCATTTGTTTTCCGTCATCCGTACCAATTGATTCTGGGTGAAACTGCAAGCCGTATACTGGATAATCTTTTAGCTTCATCGCCATCACTTCCGCATCATCTGTTGCCAGCGCTAAAACTTCCAAAACATCTGGCAACGTATTTTTTTCTACTATTAAAGAATGATATCGCATCACTGGCATCTCTTCTGGCAAATTGCCAAAAATAGCTCCACCAGTTTGATGCATTGTCGAAACTTTACCATGCCGAATTTTTGCTGCCTGTTTTACTTCCCCGCCGAACACCTCACCAATTGCCTGATGCCCTAAACAAATCCCCAGTAGCGGTTTTTCTTTCGCAAATTTCAAAACCACTTCTTCTAAAAGCCCTGCCTCATTTGGCTTTCCTGGCCCCGGTGAAAGAACAATCCCATCCGCCAAAGCAGCTACTTCGAGTAAATCAGCCGCATCATTCCGTTTTACAACGACTTCACTATATTCCGCCAAATACTGTTCTAAATTAAATGTAAAAGAATCATAGTTATCAATTAATAAAATCATTCGCCCACCTCCAAAAGTGCCTTCGCTTTTTGCAAGGTTTCAAGATATTCGCTTTCAGGATCAGAATCATAAACTATTCCCGCACCAGCTTGCACATAGGCTTTTCCGTCATGAAGTACCATCGTTCTAATCGAAAGCGCGAAATCCGAATCGCCATTTTTCGTTAAATAACCAACCGCACCTGCATACGGTCCGCGTTTCACATTTTCCCATTCATAAATCCGTTGCATTGCTCTAATTTTCGGTGCTCCACTCACTGTTCCAGCCGGAAGCGTCGAGCGGAGAGCATCCATTGCTGTAAGACCTGGCTTCAGCGTTCCTTCCACCACAGAAACTAAATGCATTAAAAAGCGATATCGTTCAATAGTTAAATACACAGGTACGTGAACAGAGCCAGTTTCTGCAATTTTTCCAATATCATTTCGACCTAAGTCTACTAACATGCGATGCTCTGCAAGCTCTTTTTCATCCGATAATAATTCCGCCGCTAAACGTTCATCTTCTTGCTTTGTTGCCCCGCGCCGCCTCGTTCCCGCGATTGGGTTAGTAATAACCGTTCGCCCTTTCGTTTTAATTAAACTTTCTGGAGAAGAACCAATCAAAACAGTGTCGCCAAAATCAATGAAATACAGATACGGTGAAGGATTTAACAAACGTAATTTCCGATAATAATCAAACGGTGTCACGGTAAAATCTGCCTCCAAGCGCTGCGAAAGAACAATTTGAAAAAAATCACCATCTTGAATATATGTTTTCGCTTTTTTTACTAACGCCATATATTCCGCTTTTGTATAATTGCTTTTATAAGTCATTTTCGGAACATGAACAGCTTCATGCTCGTCTTTCTGAGGCGTTGTTAGTTCTAGAAACATTGCTTCAAGTGCCTTATCCAGTTCTGCCTCGCTTCTACCTGAGTAACAATTATCTTGTACTAAAATGAGCTCCTCTGCCTGATGATCCATAAGGACAAAACTTTCATAAACATAAAAACGAATATCTGGCATATCTCGTGTTTCCACGGGGAGCTCGCCTAACTTTTCATAAAGCGAAATTACGTCATAACCTACATAACCAATCGCTCCCGAGTCTAACGGCAAATCCGCTTCATCCTCTTTCGCCTTTTCAATAAACAATTCAATTTCTTTTAATGGATCCGCTACCACTTGGTGAACCCCATCTATATAATAATCATGCTGATATACTTTAATTTCATGCACTGGGTTGATCGCAATAATCGAATACCGACCAGCCTCCGCATCTTTCGCCGCCCCTTCAAGCAAACTTTTCCCTATACCTGATAGTCTTTGAAACGCCAAAATTGCCGTTAATGTGTCAGCATCCATTCTTTTCATTTTTCTCATCTAAATCATCCCTTCTTCTTTTCTGAAATAAAAAAAGTCCTCTGAAAAAGCGCAAAGTCATGCTTTTTCAGAGGACGAGTTATCGCGGTGCCACCTCATTTTAGGAATAAATCCTATCTCAGTGCTGCAATATTTGCAGCTGCTCTATAACGGGAGCACCCGTTCACCCCTACTAAATTTCAAGGTATCACGCACAAGGCCCATTCCTAATTCATCTATTTGTCAGCTTTCACCATGCGCCAACTCTCTGTAAAAATCGATGAAAAAGTACTATTCTTGTTTGATGTTTTCGTTTTATAAAATTAAAAAAGGGCCTCTCTCCAAGCCTAGCAAATATACTAGACAAGGACGAGAGACCCGTGGTACCACCTTGATTAACTGCAAAAACAGTTCACTTAATCCATCCAAATTCCGAATGGGCGCCTTGTGTAACGATAAGGCCTAATCGCTGTATCCTACTAAGAAAAACCTTTCAGATCAGAGCTCAGAAGTCCATTCACATCATGTCCGCTACTGACTTTCACCAACCGCCAGCTCTCTAAAAACTTTCATCATGCTACTTACTCTTCTTCAATGCTATCATTTTTTACTTGTGTTCATCTTACATAAGAAAATCACGAAAGTCAAGCAAATAAAACCAACGAAAATTAAATTAGATGAAAACACTAACTAATAAACAAGTAAGAAAAAAGAACTAGTCACCCAAATTCACTTTTCCAAAAAAACACCCATGACATTCTCTCTATTCAAATATATTCAAATAACCTCCAAAAACATCTGATAACAAAATAATATACCATTTATCCTCCTAAACTAAACACCCCTATTATCTATACCTAATTGACTAAAATTCGAATCCCCAAAAGGACTATTCAACTATCTTTGCTTATTTGTGAAGTTTTTCACGTGAAACACTGGACAAACTTTTATTGATGGATTATACTAACGGTGTAATCAAATAAAACAAAAGAATACAGCAAAGCAACAAGCTAAATTTTTTTGGATTATCAGGGACGTTAAAAGTCTACTATGGACGTTTTGAGTCCCGAACAAATATTAGGAGGTTCTGGAAAATGGCAATTAAAGAAAATGCGGCCCAAGAAGTATTAGAAGTTCAAAAAGTGATTGACAGATTAGCAGACAATGGACAAAAAGCATTGAAAGCATTTGAAAGTTACAACCAAGAACAAGTAGACAATATCGTACACGCAATGGCGCTTGCCGGACTTGACCAACATATGCCCCTTGCAAAATTAGCAGTAGAAGAAACTGGACGTGGATTATACGAAGATAAATGTATTAAAAACATCTTCGCGACAGAATATATTTGGAACAGCATCAAAAATAATAAAACAGTCGGCGTTATTAACGAAGACGTACAAACAGGTGTGATTGAAATTGCTGAACCAGTTGGTGTTGTTGCCGGCGTTACACCAGTAACTAACCCAACATCTACTACCCTTTTCAAAGCAATTATCGCCATTAAAACGCGTAACCCAATCATCTTCGCTTTCCATCCAAGTGCGCAACGTTGTTCATCTGAAGCAGCAAGAGTTGTTTACGAGGCAGCAGTTGCAGCTGGAGCACCAGAACATTGTATTCAATGGGTAGAAAAACCTTCCCTAGAAGCAACAAAACAATTAATGAACCACGATAAAGTAGCACTTGTTCTTGCAACTGGTGGTGCTGGAATGGTTAAATCAGCATACTCTACTGGTAAACCTGCACTAGGTGTTGGACCAGGTAACGTACCAGCTTACATTGACAAAACAGCTAAAATCAAACGTTCTGTTAATGACATCATTCTTTCTAAATCTTTTGACCAAGGTATGATTTGTGCTTCTGAACAAGCAGTAATCGTCGACAAAGAAGTAGCTAAAGAAGTAAAAGCAGAAATGGAAGCAAACAACTGTTACTTCGTTAAAGGTGCTGAATTCAAAAAATTAGAAAGCTATGTTATCAACCCTGAAAAAGGAACACTTAACCCAGATGTAGTTGGTAAATCTCCTGCATGGATTGCAAACCAAGCTGGCTTCAAAGTTCCAGAAGACACAAAAATTCTTGTAGCTGAAATTAAAGGTGTTGGCGACAAATACCCACTATCTCACGAAAAATTAAGCCCAGTTCTTGCATTTATCGAAGCTGCTAACCAAGCAGAAGCATTCGATCGTTGTGAAGAAATGTTAGTATACGGAGGACTTGGACACTCCGCAGTTATTCACTCTACTGATAGAGAAGTTCAAAAAGCATTTGGTATCCGTATGAAAGCTTGCCGTATCATTGTAAACGCACCAAGCGCACAAGGCGGTATCGGTGACATTTATAACGGCTTTATCCCTTCCCTAACTCTTGGTTGTGGATCTTATGGTAAAAACTCTGTATCACAAAATGTAAGTGCGACTAACTTGCTGAACGTTAAACGTATCGCGGATCGGAGAAATAATATGCAATGGTTCAAACTTCCACCAAAAATTTTCTTTGAAAAATATTCCACTCAATACCTTCAAAAAATGGAAGGCGTTGAACGCGTATTTATCGTAACTGACCCAGGAATGGTTCAATTCAAATACGTTGACGTTGTAATCGAACACTTGAAAAAACGTGGCAATGACGTATCTTACCAAGTATTTGCTGACGTAGAACCGGATCCATCTGACGTAACAGTTTATAAAGGTGCAGAATTAATGAAAGACTTCAAACCAGACACAATTATCGCTCTTGGTGGTGGTTCTGCAATGGATGCTGCCAAAGGTATGTGGTTATTTTATGAACAACCAGAAGCTTCATTCTTCGGCCTAAAACAAAAATTCTTAGATATCCGTAAACGTACATTCAAATATCCTAAACTTGGTCAAAAAGCGAAATTTGTTGCGATTCCAACAACAAGTGGTACAGGTTCTGAAGTAACTCCATTTGCGGTTATTACAGATAAAGAAAACAACATTAAATACCCTCTTGCTGACTACGAACTAACTCCAGACGTTGCGATTGTCGATGCACAATACGTAACAACTGTTCCAGCACACATTACTGCTGATACTGGTATGGACGTTCTAACTCACGCAATTGAATCTTATGTATCCGTAATGGCAAGCGATTATACTCGTGGACTTTCCATCCGTGCAATCGAACTTGTTTTTGAAAACTTACGTGAATCCGTTCTTACTGGTGATCCAGATGCGCGTGAAAAAATGCATAATGCTTCTGCCCTAGCTGGTATGGCGTTTGCGAATGCGTTCCTAGGAATTAACCATAGCTTGGCACACAAAATTGGACCTGAATTCCACATTCCTCACGGTCGTGCGAATGCAATCCTTATGCCACACGTTATCCGTTATAACGCACTTAAACCTAAAAAACATGCGTTATTCCCAAGATATGAAAGTTTCCGTGCTGATGAAGATTATGCTCGTATCTCTCGTATTATCGGCTTCCCTGCTGCAACTACAGAAGAAGGCGTTAAATCACTTGTAGATGAAATCATCAAACTTGGTAAAGATGTTGGTATCGACATGAGTCTTAAAGGACAAAATGTTGCTAAAAAAGACTTGGATGCTGTTGTAGATACACTTGCAGATCGCGCATTCATGGACCAATGTACTACTGCCAACCCTAAACAACCTCTTGTAAGCGAACTAAAAGAAATTTACCTAGAAGCTTACAAAGGTGTCTGAAACTAGCTAACTTGTCCACCATTAATATATAAAGTTAGAAGAAAGCGCAAGTCCATCCCAGGGCTTGCGCTTTCGCTTTAGTACTAAAATTAGTATAATGAAACAAGAATGGAGTTGATTGAATGATACAAGTAGCGGTTCCCTATTTTACTTTTGACGGGGAAGCCCAGGAAGCACTAGACTTTTATAAAAAAGTGTTCCAAGCAGAAATTACGCAAACGCGTTACTTTCACGAGATGGAAGGATTTTCAGGAGATAAAAAACTAGGAGAACGCATCCTACATGCAAGACTTACGAAAGAGAAAAAAGATTTATTTTATTTCTCTGATACGTTTGAAGGCGAAACAGACGCGGGTAATCGCCTATCACTTGCGGTGAATTTTAGTTCCGAAGCAGAATTCGTTCATGCTTTTGTCCTACTTTCTAAAACCGGCACCATCGAAATTCCGATCCAAAATACATTTTGGGGCGCAAAATACGCGAAAGTAATCGACCACTACAGCATTGACTGGCATCTCAACTTAGAAAACGAGTCTACTACTAAAGTATGATTTTTCCCCCTTCTCTAGCCGAATGTATTTAGAACTAAAAAATAGTACAATTTAGAAGTGAGAGAAGAAAAGGAGTGAGTTCATGACTGAGACAGTTTTAAAATTAGAACATGTCACGAAAAAAATTGGACAAAAAAATATTGTCCACGATATCAGCTTTGACATACATAAAGGAGAAGTATTTGGTTTACTTGGCCCAAACGGCGCTGGTAAAACAACTATCATCCGCTCGATTGTTGGTTTAATTCGTCGCACAGAAGGTACTGTTTTTATTAATGGTAAAAATGTCGACACCGAATATAAAGCAGCAATTTCTGAAGTAGGCGCAATTATTGAAAATCCAGAATTTTATATGTATATGTCTGGATGGGCAAACTTAAAGCAATTCGCGCGCATGAGTCAAAAAAACATTACCGACGAACACATTCGTGAAATCGTTGAACTTGTCAAACTTACAGGCGCAATTGACCAGAAAGTAAAAACCTATTCCCTTGGTATGCGCCAACGTTTAGGTGTTGCCCAAGCATTAATTCATAGCCCTGCTCTACTTATTTTAGATGAACCTACCAATGGACTTGATCCACAAGGTATGGCTGAATTCAGAACGTTGATTCGCGACTTAGCGACAAACGGTACTTCTGTTTTAATTTCTAGCCATTTACTGAGCGAAATCCAACAAATTACGGATCGATTCGCGATTATTAATAAAGGTGTTTTAACGCATATTGAAAAAATGAGTGATCTCGTTGAAAATCATGTTGCTGTTTACAAATTAAAAGTCAGCGATCCCGAAGCAACTAAAACCGTTCTCCCTACACTCCCAGTCAAACTCGTTGCTCAGAAGGATGATTTATTCAAAATCGAAGTGGCTCATGAAGATATACATCTAATTGCCCGCGCGATTATTCAAGCAAATATTGATTTATTAGAAATGGTTCCACTTCAAGCCTCCCTTGAAGAGCGATTCCTTGAATTAACTAAAGGTGGAGGTGCGGAAGTATGATAGCATTAGTAAAAAATGAATTTACCAAATTATTCTCGAGAAAATCAAGTTGGATTATGCAAATCGTCTTATTTGTAGCAGTTTTAGCTCTTGCTCTATTAATGTTTTTTGTGAGTAAAATAGATACAAGTGGTACTGAAGGCGGCGATGCAAGTAATGCCGGGATTACTGCTTATTATGATAATAAAGGTGCACCAGTCAGCGAAGAAGAATACTGGAATTCGGCTGATAAAGATGGTAATCCGACATATAAATCCGAAACATTATCATTAACAGATTCTGTTGCTTATTTAAAAGCCCAAAAACAAGTAGCTCCAAACAAAGATGAAAAAGAAATGATCCAAAAACAAATTGATTTCTACCAAGCTTACGCAGATGCAGGCAAAAAACCTGCTAGTAACACAGCTGGAATTTCAAGTGCAGATTTCTTTGCTTCATTAGGTAGTTCCGGAGCCGTTGCGACAATGCTCGTTGTTGTTGTAGCAAGTATCATCGTTGCAACCGAGTTTTCTGGTGGTACTATCAAGCTATTACTAACGCGCCCGTACTCTAGAAGTCAGATACTTTTCTCTAAATATATCATGTGTATTTTTTATAGCGTAATTAGCTCCATCACACTACTTTTAGCTAGCTTTATCTTTTCGTTTATTTTACCAAAACAATCTATTTTCATGCCGCTCTCCCCTTCAACGGGTGCAATGACAGCTTGGGAACACGCTTGGATGCTACTCGGTACGAACTTCTTACTGATGATCGTATACGCAACTATCGCGTTCTTCTTCTCATCTGTCGTTCGTTCACAAGCACTTGCAGTTGGTGTCGGCGTTGGTGTATTATTCTCAGGTGGAATTATTCGCCAACTACTCCCTCTCGCTATTGAAAAATACGACTGGATGAAATGGATTATCTTCAACTTGCTTAGCCTAAACGACACAGTTGGCGGCGACAAAATCGCTGGTGGCTTGGCTGATTGGCAAATCATCGCCGGGTTAGGTGTTTATACAGCGATTATCCTCTTCTTCACATTCTTCTTATTCAAAAAACGAGATGTCGCTTTAAGTTAAATTTTAAAAAGGCTGTCCGCATTGGACAGCCTTTTTTTAATGTCTAATAATTTGAATTTTATCGGCATGGTTTGTATCAATTCTTGCGGTTCCACCAATTGGGAAAGTTGCAATTGGCTGTGTATGTCCAAAATCCGCGCCAGATATAACAGGGATTTTTTGTAATGCCGTCTTCGTTTCAATGATATAAGCTAATTTCTCCGCCGTCATTGCTGTTTTCTGTTGGAAACGACCGATTACCAGCCCTTGAATCTCATCTGCACCTGGTTGGCTAAGTAGCGATTCCAAATCACGGTCAAATGTTTCTGGAACAGTCATAAAATCGTCTTCAATAAACAAGATCGCACCCGCCAAATTCGGCATATATTCGGTTCCTTGCAGTAAATTAAGCGTGCATAAGTTCCCGCCAATGATAGTCCCTTCTGCCTCTCCCGGTTGCATAACAACTAATCCGTCATTCGGGATGAAATTTCGATTCTCTTGATCCAAATACCATTCATCATCACTCCATGCTGCACTTTCTGTTAAAGCAAACGGTTCTTTTTGTATTAAACAAGCGCTAAATGAATTGATTACATAATCTAGACCTTTTTCCATGGAAAAGCTAGAAAAGTGAGCGCCGGAATAAGTAATAAGTTCAGTTTGTGTGTAAATAGCCGTTGCTAAGGCCGTGATATCTGAAAAGCCACATAAAATTTTAGGGTTTTCCGAAATTAAATCATAATCTAAATATGGCAACAATTGGTTGCTATTAAAACCGCCGATAACGGTTAAAATCGCTTTTACATTGGAATCATTGAAAGCTTCATGGATATCAGCTACTCGCGAGCGAATGCTAGAGCTCATCATACAATCCATTTCTGCTACGTGTTCGCCAAAAGTGACTTTAAAACCCATGTCAGTTAGGCGCTTAACTGCAATCTCAACTTGATTCTCAGCCATGATGCCGATAGAACGACTTGGTGCAATAATACGGATTTCATCGCCTTGTTTTAACTTTGCTGGAATCATTTCGTCCCCTCCCTATTAAGTGTATGGAATGGACATGAGCGCAAATGATCATCAAGAATACCAATCGCTTGTAAATAAGAATAAATGATTACGGGGCCAACAAATTTAAAACCGCGTTTCTTTAAATCTTTACTGACTTTTTCGGATAACTCTGTGCTAGCTGGGACTTCCCCCATTCCTTGCCATTCGTTAATAATTCGCTCTCCATTTGTAAAACCCCAAATGTAGTTAGCAAATGATCCAAATTCAGCTTGGACTCTTTGTGTAGCTAGCGCATTGGTACGAACTGCTTTTACTTTTAGACGGTTCTTCACAATTGCCGCTTCCTCAACAATCGTTGCTAATTCATCATCCGTCAGCAATGCGCACTTATCAATATCAAAGTGAAAAAAAGCTTCTTGATAGGCTTTTCTTTTATGTAAAATTAATCTCCATGAGAGTCCAGCTTGTGCTCCCTCTAAATTGAGCATTTCAAATAAATATGTGTCGTCTTTACTCGGAACACACCATTCTGTATCATGATATTCTAGTTCAAACGGGTCATTAATCGACCAAGGGCAACGTAATTCTTCAGACAAAGCGAGTTCCTCCTATATAGTTAAAATGTAATACACACTGATCAAAACAGCCACAAATAGTCCGACGCAACTCCAAATTAATCGTTTCTCTTTCCACTGACTAACTGCCACAGCAATGCTTAATGCTAAAAATAAAAAGAGTAGCCAGTTTGGAACGTCGGGGTGATAGTTGCTCGTAAAAATAAGATACCCTATTACTGCTGCAATTATTCCAGTCACTATAAAACTGATTTTCTGATATCTCATTCGCTCAAGCCTCCTATTAACCAATAATAAAACATATGTTCTGTTTTTGCAAGCAACAATAAAAAAGTCGCAAAAAAATAGCTAAACTTTTGCGATAGAAACCTGCATATCCTTTGCCAACACCCAACCACATAAGCCATATGAAGAACTAATTTCAAATACTTTATAGCCATTTCTATGGATAAATTTAACTAATTCCTTTTTTGTATCGGTCGTATGATAACTAATAGGCCAGCAATAATTTCTGTTTTTTTCAATAAGTTCTTGGTTTTGTTCATAGAATAAAGTTGGAGTACATTCTTCAATATCAAAAATGATACTATCTTTTTGTTCATTTTCGAATAAGTGCGCTAAATAGCTTTCGAAAATGATGTCTGTGTTTTCGTTAACTTTATCGCCATATGAGTATTCGGTTCTAAGTCGTAATTGCTCATTTTCAAAATCTACTTGATAAGACTTAATGATATTATCATGCACCTGTGAAATAAGAATCATCTCCTGTGTATTATTTGGATATGCCTTTATATACTCAATATAGCATACTGGATTACGAGCTACAATAGACACGATACTTAGAATAGGATTCTGCTGCAAAAAAAACAGGGACTGCATTAGCCCCTGTTACATTTTATATATTATTTCAATTTGCCACGAAGAACCATTGGTAAAATTCCGCCATGACGGTAATAGTCAATTTCTACTTCAGAGTCAAAACGTGCAAGTGCTTCAAAAGTGAAGCTTGAGCCGTCTTCACGGACAGCTGTTACTTTTACAAGGTCTCTTGGCGCTACCTCTTCACCGATTTCCACTTGCAAGCTTTCTGAGCCTGTTAAGCCAAGCGTTTCTGCGTCTTCGCCTGGTTGGAACTGAAGTGGTAAAACACCCATCATGACAAGGTTAGAACGATGAATCCGTTCATAGCTTTTCGCGATAACTGTTTTAATTCCTAGCAAGTTCGTTCCTTTGGCAGCCCAGTCACGAGAGGATCCCATTCCGTAATCATCGCCAGCAAGAATGACTAAACCAGTATTATTTTCGATATATTTTCTAGAAGCATCATAAATTGACATCACTTCACCTGTTGGCCAGTAAGTCGTATAGCCACCTTCTGTACCTGGTGCAATTTGATTTTTGATACGGATATTCGCAAATGTCCCGCGCATCATCACATCATGATGACCACGACGAGAACCGTATGAGTTGAAATCACGAATTGCTACGCCTTCTTCTTGAAGGAATTTCCCGGCTGGCGTATCTTTGCCGATTGCTCCGGCTGGTGAAATATGGTCGGTTGTAACGGAGTCACCAAATTTACCGATAACGCGAAGTCCGGATAAGCTTTCTACTTTGCCAGCTTCTTTTGCTAAATTGTCAAAGAATGGCGGATTGGCAATATACGTAGAATTTTCATCCCATTTGTATAGAGCATCCTCGGTTGTTTCAATCGCGTTCCAAGCTTCATTTTCATCAAAAACATGGGCATATTGTTCACGGAAAAGTTCTGGCGTTACGGTTTCTTCAACAAGTGCCTTCACTTCTTCTGAACTTGGCCAAATATCGTCTAAGAAGACTTCTTCGCCGTTATTACCGCGTCCAATTGGTTCAGTTAGCATATCAACATTTGTTGTTCCAGCAAGCGCGTAGGCAACGACAAGTGGTGGTGAAGCTAAGAAGTTTGCTTTCACAAGTGCATGAATACGGCCTTCAAAGTTACGGTTACCACTTAATACAGCGGAAACGAGCAAATCGCTATCTTGAATAGCTTCTTCAATTTCTTCTTTTAATGGACCTGAGTTACCGATACATGTCGTACAACCATAACCAACTAAGTCAAAGCCTAGTTTTTCTAAATATGGAAGTAAGCCAGCTTTTTCCAAGTAGCCTGTTACAACTTTGGAACCAGGAGCTAAGGAGGTTTTCACGAATTTTGGTACTTCTAAGCCTTTTTCGACTGCTTTTTTAGCGACTAAACCGGCGCTTAGCATGACATATGGGTTAGATGTATTGGTACAACTAGTGATAGCCGCGATTGCAACTGAACCAGTTTTCATAGTGGATTGATCGCCATTGCCAAATGTAACGGTTACTTCTTTGTCTAAGGCTGATTTATCTAGTCCAAATCCTTGGTTCCCTGCTTTTGCAGTAATCGATTCACGGAATGTTTCTTTCATTTTCGAAAGTGGAATCAAATCTTGTGGACGTTTTGGTCCTGCTAAGTTTGGTTCGATGGCAGAAAGATCGATTTCCACTGTTTGCGTGTAGTTTGGTTCTACTTTTTCTGGTGTGAAGAATAAATCGTTCGCTTCTAAATATGCTTCTACTAGTTCGATTTGTTCTTTGTCACGGCCAGTTAGTTTTAAGTAGTTAAGCGCTTCTTTGTCGACTGGGAAAAAGCCACAAGTTGCGCCGTATTCTGGAGCCATATTCGCAACGGTTGCGCGGTCAGCAAGTGGCAGTGTCGCAACACCAGGACCATAAAATTCAACAAATTTCCCTACTACTTTTTGTTCCCGTAAAACTTGAGTTACTTTTAGTGCGAAATCGGTTGCTGTAGCTCCGTTTGGCAAAGCTCCGATTAATTTTACGCCAATAACTTCTGGAATTGGGAAGTAAGAAGGTTGACCGAGCATGCCGGCTTCTGCTTCGATACCACCAACGCCCCAACCTAAAACGCCAATACCGTTGATCATTGTTGTATGGCTATCTGTTCCGACAAGGGAATCTGGGAACGCTACAAATTCGCCGTCTGCTACTTCATTCGCAATTACGACGTTTGCTAAATACTCTAAGTTAACTTGGTGAACAATACCTGTTGCAGGTGGAACGGCACGATAGTTATCAAATGCTTTTTGCGCCCAATTTAAAAACTGATAACGCTCCATGTTGCGTTTGAATTCAAGTTCCATGTTGATTTTAAGTGCTTCTGGATTCGCATAGCTATCAACTTGTACTGAGTGATCGACAACTAAATCAACTGGAATTTCTGGATTGATTTTTTCTGGATCGCCGCCAAGATCTGCCATAGCTTTACGTAAAGAAGCTAAATCAACGACTGCTGGAACGCCTGTGAAATCTTGTAGAATAACGCGCGCTGGTTTGAATGGCACTTCGCCTTCATTGCCATCTTTTGACCAGTGGGCTAAGTCTTCCACGTGTGAATCCTTAATGACGCGACCATCTGCTTGTCTTAATACAGATTCCAGCAAAACACGTACAGAATAAGGTAATTTCTCGATGTTTGTAAGCTTGTCCTCTTCTAAGGTTTTAAGTTTGTAATAATGATACGTTTTGTCGTTCAGTTGAAATGATGCTTTTGATTTTTCTTTCCAATTAGTCATCCACGTTTCCTCCTTCAATTCTTGAAACGATTGGTCTCTCTCATCTATTGTACTTAAAAACAAGCGATAAGTAAACAAAGAGAATCTGCTATAATTCAATAACTTTTTCTTATAACCAAAAAATGAATGACAACGAGTGCCATTCATCTGTGCTTTATTAAACTAAATTGGTTAATGCTTGTTCTAGCGAGCCATATGATTCGAGTTTGGAAATGTTTGATCCAACTTGAATCGTGCGCTGCGCAAAGCTTGGTTGCATGCCGGAAAGTATTGGTACTAAGCCGATTAGTTTAAAAGATTGAATCATATCTTCCATGTGCTTGGTTGCAAAATCATCTTTTAATACCGCGCTAGAAAAATCAATCACGATCGTGTCTAAATTTAGCTTATCCGCAGATTCTACCGCTTTTTCTTTCATAAAATAGCCTCTATCATCATCTAAACTGCCGACAATTGGCAAGACGCCGATAGAATTAGTGATTGGAATAATCCGCGTCGATAATTGAATGATTTCCTTTCGCTGAGCAGCAACTTGATTTCGATTTTCTTGCATAAATCCTTCTAACAGCTGTTGTTGTATCGATGCCAAGATATCTTTTATTTCTAACATAAACTGAATAATATCTGCATCTGTATAAAAAACGTCTTCGGTTTCTTTCCATTTGAGTAAGCTAGTAATGATAAATTTATCAATTTCACTCATATGTTGATGGATTTTTCTAATATCGGTTTTATCATTGAAGCGTCTTTTACCGATGTTTTCAAAATCGCGCTCTTTCACGCCGGTAATGACATCGATAATCATGCCGCATGACGCTGTACTTAGCGAACGAATAGATACTTCATCCTCGCCGCCACTAAGTCTTAATTTATATTCGTCCGTATTAATATAATAATTTTCATAAAACATATTAACTAAAATCGAACGACGCTCCACTAAAAATTGCTTAATCTGCATAAACTTCTCCTTTTTCACCGATATTATCTCGCAAAAATTAAGATGTTATCTGCATGTAAATTTTCAACCATTTTATTTATTTGTTCTTCTGTTAAGTCAAAGTCTTCTAGTAATTTTTTGACAGATTTATCATCTGTTTTAGAGAACCATTTGGCAAAAGGACCAGCTGCGTATAAAGCGCCGTATTTAGGATTGTAGGCTTGTGGAATCACAATAGCGCCACTTAGGGATTGCAGAATTCCAGAAATAATACCGAATGCTTCTTCATTAACAGGGCGCTCGATTTCGATGTTTTCTTTTTCTGCTAATGTTTCTAGGTTTTTATTGTGTTTTGATTTAGCTAGAACAGAAATGTCTTCTTTTTCGTAGCCCTCACTTACTAATTTGTCGATAATTTCCTCTGCTGCCGCGACATTTTGAACTGCGAATACTTCCCACTTTTTCATTATTCGTCATCCCTTCCATTATCCAATTGTAGTATTTGTTTAATTTCTTCTGTGCTTAATTTACCTAGCATTTGTTCCCCAGGCTGAATAAGTTCATCCACTAGTGCTTGTTTTTTCTTTTGTAAATCAAAAATTCGTTCTTCAATCGTTCCTTTAGTAATCATTCGGAACACTTGGACGACACGTTTTTGACCGATTCGGTGCGCCCGTCCTGTAGCTTGTTCTTCTACAGCCGGATTCCACCATAAGTCATATAAAATCACGGTGTCTGCCCCAACAAGGTTGAGCCCGGTTCCTCCAGCTTTTAGCGAGATTAAGAAAATATCATTCTCTCCTTCGTTAAAGGCATTGACCATATCTAGTCTTGTTTTCGATGGTGTTTTGCCATCCATATAGAAAAGTGTTTGTCCATCTTCTTCTAGTTTCTGGCGGATAATCGAAAGCATACCCGTAAACTGGGAGAAAATCAGAATCCGTTTACCGTTTTCTCTTGCTGTCTGTATTGTATCAAATAACTGTAGTAATTTACCAGATTCACCTTGATAATTTTCCACAAACAGGCTTGGATCGCAACAAATTTGTCGTAAACGAGTTAATCCCGCGAGCAATTTGATTCGTTCTTCCCCGGCATTACCATTGCTCGCTTCTAAATCAGCTTGGATTTTTTCTAAATAAGCTAAGTAAATGGTTTTTTGTTCATCGGTCAATTCAGAATACAAGTTTGTTTCGATTTTGTCGGGTAGTTCTTTGACTACATCTTGTTTTAATCTGCGCAACAAGAACGGTCGAATCATTTTGGCGATATTGTCGTAAGGAATTTCTTTGAATTTGCGTAACGATGGGAAAAATCCTGGCATTAATGTTTGGAAAATCGCCCATAATTCATCGATGCTATTTTCAAGTGGCGTTCCGCTGAGTGCAAAAACATGATTTCGTTTCAGGGCGCGCACAGCTTGTGAAGCTTTCGTATGGTAGTTCTTGATAGCTTGCGATTCGTCGATAATAACACTCGAAAAGGCTACATCCGCGAAATGCACAATATCTTGGCGTAATGATGGATAAGAAATCAAGTACACATGGCCCCGCTTCATCTCTTCCATTTCGGCCATCCGTGATTGTTTCGTCCCGTGTAAAACGGTCACCGGAATAGCTGGCGCAAATTTTTCTAATTCGCTTTGCCAGTTGTATAGCAGTGAGGCAGGTGTAATAATTAAGACTGGTTTTAAGTTTGGATTATCTTCTAGCTCAGATGCCAAAAAGCTAATCGTTTGCACCGTTTTCCCAAGTCCCATATCATCCGCCAAAATTCCGCCTAGATTATATTTCGCAAGTGATTTCATCCATTCAAAACCAGTTAGCTGATAATCGCGCAACTCTGCTTTTAAACCTTTTGGTAAAGTAAAGCTGTCTTCGGATTGGGTCGTAATATCTGTTAATAGTTCACGGAACGAACGGCTGAACTTATGATGTTCGTCCTGCGTTCCTGCTCCTAAAATATCATAAATTTGCATCCCACGATAAAGTGGCACTTGCATATTTGCTTGGACATCTTTTTTACGTACTTCGAGCATTTGGAGTACGTCTTCCATTTGTTTATAGTTCTCTGATTCGAGTGATAAGAAACGACCACTTTTAAGGCGGTGATAGCTTCGTTTTTCACGCAACGATTCGAGGACATTTTGGACTTCCTCTTCCGGAATCCCTTTGAAATCAAATGAAACAGAAAGATAATCGTTATCGCCAGAAACATCCAGCGTCGTCACTGGGCGGACATTCTCTTCGACCATTTCTTCTAAGCCGTCTTCCATGTAAATCTCCGCGTACTCAGCAAGTTTTGGAATGGTTCGATAGTAAAATTGATACAAATCCTTTTCTTGTTTATTAACGACCATTTTTGTTCCGGAAAAATGAACGGGTGCGCTTTCGAGAATATTCATTACGCGGGCTTCTTTTTCGACATCACGAATCATGATTTTTTCATTTTCTTCTTCGGTTGTCGCAAATGGATCAAATAATTGGCTGCCATAATGATATTCCAGACGTAACGTATGCTCACCATATTCGAGGGCAATAAATAATTTGCAATCAAGCGGTTGCTGCGTAATCCGGTCTTCAATCGAATCATCCAGTTTTAATTTCCCACTTTTCTGTAGAGCTGGTAGAACATAGGAAATGACTTCGCTGAGTTGCGATTCAGAAAACTGGACTATTTCATTTTTTGTTACTTTATGAAATTCGATTAATGGCTTTAAAGATTCCCATACTTCTTTGGCTGGAATGAAGAAAGTACCGTCAAAGAATAGTAATTGGTAAGCTTCGAAAAAGATTGCTTGCTGCAAGTCTTCCAATTCTAATTGATATTTATCATCCGCGCTTTTTTTGAGTTCAAAAATGAAATCAAGGTTGTCGTGACGCACGTTGATACCGCGGTATTTAATATCTTCCACGCGTTCTTTCATAATAATGCACGTCGTATCGCGTTCAGTGAGAAGTTCTAGTAACTCACTCGCCATGCTCGGTGGAATGGTGAGGTTTTTCTCTTCGGCGTAAGATTTAGACCAATAGAAAGAATCCGTATCATACATTTTGGCAATTTCACTGATTTGCAGTAGTTTATCAAGAATTTGTTTGTCTTCTTCCGCAAAGAAATGCTCATTTGGATCATAAGCGAAATTCTTGGTAAATACGAGCCACTGTCGATCGCGAATTGCGGCTAAAAATGTATTCATGTTTTTGACAACATAGGTCCGATCAGTCCCTACTTTCACTTCAATCGTCATAATATAACTCGCATCATCCGGTTTTAAGCGAATAATATATTGAGTTTGAAGTGGCGTTTTATTCGTATTATCCTCTTCCACTTCAAATTGTTGCGCCATATTTTGTTGAAAAAGGGAAAGAAGCGTATTTGATTCTTGCGTGAGAATTCGATTTTTAAAATCTTGTTTGGCTGCTTTTTGTTTTTCTTTTTCCATTTTTAAATGCGTGGCGTAGATATGTTTGCAAATCGCGTTCAACTGAAAATCGGCGCAGCTACACGCATAATTTTCATTACCAGCATCTTCCACGACATTTTGATCAATAAAATACGTTGAAAAATGGTCTGATGCATCCTTTTCACGAAACTGAATAATTTCTCCGTCTTCCATCAGTTTCTTTCCAGCCTGCTTCACACTATATGGAATCATTTTATTTTGAATTGCGGTAAAGTGCTCCATTACTTTCTTCCTCCCAAAAACCGTCCATTACTCTAAACTACTATTATATAGGAAAAGACGAGGGACGGCAACGCATGCGGTCTTTTAGCTACTAGTGGTAATAAATTTAGTGGTACTTCCGTGATTTGTCGCCGTTACTTCGAGCCTTGCTGAAATTCGTTCTTTTAGTTCTGGCACATGGGAAATGATTCCAACTAGGCGCCCATTTTCTTGTGTTTCAAGTAAACATTCCACCGCAGCTTCGAGTGATTCTGGGTCTAGTGTGCCGAATCCTTCATCAATAAACATCGTTTCCAGCGAAATCCCGCCCGCCATTTCTTGGACTACTTCTGCAAGTGATAAAGCAAGCGCTAGCGATGTTTTAAAGCTTTCTCCCCCCGAAAGTGTTTTTACGTGGCGTGTTAGTCCGGTGTATTCGTCAAAAACTTCAAGTTCTAAGCCACTTTGGACGTTTCCTTTTGCTTTTTCCGTTTTTCGTTGTAGTTCAAAACGTCCGCTCGTCATTTTCGATAAACGGTGATTTGCTCGGTGAATGATGGTATCTAAGAACATGGCTAAAATGTAGCGTTCAAAGGTTAGGCGGCGGGCATTTTTCCCACGGGCTGCGTCTGCGAGTAACCCGATATCCGCATAGTTTGCTTCGGCTTTTTCGACGGATTGAATACTATTTTGATAGTTTTCAATCAGTTCTTTACGTTTAGTCACAAATTCGCGTTGCTTGATTGTATTTTCTTCTGATTGACCGAGTTGTTGTTGTTTTTCGCGCATTACGAATTCTAGTTGTTCGATATTCGGCTTTTGTTTATCTTTAAGTTTCTCTGTTAAATCCGCTTGACGCGAGATGGCTAAATGACGTTTTCGTTCAAAGTCGGCCAGTTGTTCTTCTTGGCTCTTTAGTTCTTCGGCGGACATTAGTGCTTGTTTATAGACATCATAGGACGAAAAATCATTTTGTTTCATCGCTGTTTTAAAAATTTCGCGTTGTTCTTGTAATGCTTCTTGTGCGCTCAAAATGGTTTTTTGCGCGGATTCTAAGGTCGATTCTAGTTGGGTTGTTGCTTTTTCGGCTTGTCTAAATGCCGCATCAACTCGCTCGGCCTGCTCAATGTGTGTTTGAATACTGGTGTTTAATTCGTTTTTCTTATGCTCAAAAACGGCTTTATCTCGTAAATCTGCTGGGATAGATTGTTCTAAATAGTTTAATTTCCCGGCAGCTAGTTGGACTTGCTGATGTAAGTTTTCTACTTGCACGGCAATATTATTTTTTTCTATTTCTGCTTTATTTTGGTTAATTTTTAATGTTTCCAGTGTCGCTTGAATAGTTTCTTTTTGCGCTACTTTGGCTTGCAGTGTTTCTATTTGTGCTGTTAGATTTTTTGCTTGTTGGATGTTTTCAGCTAATGTTTGTTCGACTTCGGCTAAATTCACATCAGCAATTTCAGCCCATTCATTTAGTTGCCATTCGAATTGGCTAATGGATTTTTCAGCTGAATGAATCGCTTGTTGTTTTTCGTTTAGTTTTGCACTGGCTACTTCAAGTGTTTCGAGATTGGCAGATTCCCCAAATTTCGCGAGTTCTGGATGTGACACCGAGCCACAGACCGGGCAAGCATCGCCGTCATGCAAATGCAGCGCAAGTGTGGCTGCTTGTTCTTGTTGTCGTTTTAGTTCTTCGCGTTTAATGGTTGTTTCTATTTCAGTCTTCTCAGTTAGCAGCTCGGCTAGCGTTTGTTCTTCTACTTGCTTCTGCTTGTCCCAACCGGCCATTTTCACCCGCTTATTAACTAATTCTTGATTTTTTTCGATGCTTGTTTCGATTGTTGTTCGCTCATTAATTGCTTCTAAATTGGCGAGTTCTGCTTGATTTACTTCTGCTAACTTCGCTTCCATCACCTGCATTTCTGCAATGATTTCTTGCTCACTTTTCACCACTTTTTCTAAATGACTGGTTGCTTCTTTCCAGTCCAGTTCAGCGCGTCTTTTTTGGATGGTCACCGCTTCTAGTTCAATAATTTTCGGTTCCATTTCTTCCAGTTGAAACAGCGTACGTTTGTTAGCCTCAAGTTCAGCTTCTTTTTCTGCCAGCGTTTCTTTTTGTTTTTTGGCATGTGAAAATTGACTTGCTACCCGCTCCGCCTCGATCGCCACTTGTTTTTCGTTTTTTTCTGCCGCTTCCAATTGTTCTTTCAAACGAATACAAAGGGCATCTTGAGAACGCAAATTACTCGCTCTTTTCGCCGCTTCTATCCGCACTTCTATCGCTTGATAAAAATCCTTTTCTGTTTCCAATTTAGCTACTTCTGCTGTATATGCATCTAAATTTTGCCAATCAAGCAATTGTTCTTTCGCAAGCGTAACTTTTTCGACAGCCTCACTGGTTTGTTTGCGAATAACGCTCAATTCTGTTTCTAATTCTACTAAAATCGCTTGTTCTCTCTGCATTGCTTCGGTTTGCAAAACACTGATTTCACTCGTCGTCTTCCCAGCTACCTCAACACCCGGTAAACTTAGTTCCGCAAGCTCTGCCACTTTTTTGCGCGCTTCTACAACTAAAATCTCTGCTTCTTTTTGTTTTTCCCATAGTAAATTTTCGACTTTTTCATAGTAAACAGTATGCGCTAACCGTTGTAAAATCACTTCTTTTTCTTTACTATCTGATACGAGTAATTCTCTAAATTCTCCTTGTGGAATCATCAAAATTTGTCTAAACTGATCCACATTAAGTTGAATTAATTCTTCCATTTTTGTATTTACATCGCGAACCGAACTCGCCAGTAGCTTCATTTCGTCGCCAATCAACTCATACAATTCTGCTTTTTGCGGCGAGGTAGTCGTTCCGTTCCCGCGTTGTTTCGCAATTTCTTGCTGTGGAATCCGGCTAATTTGGTAAATCTTATCTTTCAATCTAAAAACAAGCGTTACTTCGGTTACCTCTTTGTCGGTCGCAAAATGACTACGCATTGAAAAACTTTCCCGATCAAACGTATTAGCTTTTCCAAAAATCGCAAAGCTAATCGCATCAAAAATGGTCGATTTCCCCGCACCAGTTTTACCAGAAATCACAAAAATTTGTTCCGTTCCCAGTTTTTCAAAGTCAATCACTTCTTTTTTTGCATAAGCTCCAAAAGCTTGCATCGTTAATTTAATCGGTCTCATTCAGCATCCTCCTTCCTTGCTTGTTCGAAAACGTCCGCTAACTTTTGTTTTTGCGTTTCCGTTAATTCTGTTCCATTTACATGTTCAAAAAATTGCCCAAATAACTCCAAATCATCTTTTTTCATAATTTCTTCAAAGCTATCTTGCGTTTCTTTTAAGGTCTGTTTTTTACGTTCTAAATGTAAAATGTTTGGATAAAATTGGCGCAGTTTCCCCATTGGGTCAATCAAAGCACCTTCATCCATTAAATTAACTTGGAAGAAATCATCGGGATTTTCTACTAAGTTTTCCGTCAGTTCCGCGAGGGTTCCAGAAATAATCCGCATATCATGTTTTGGCGTTAGAAAGCGTTCTGTCACACTAACTAGCTCTTTGCCTTCCATTTCCACAATCCGGACGCTTTTATGATCATTTGCTTCTGAAAAAGAATATTTCAAAGGCGAACCACTGTAAAAAATAGATGGATGGCGAATCGCATGCGGGTGGTGCAAATGACCAAGCGCGGTATAAGTAAAACCGTCAAAACAATTTGTCGAAACACGATCGACATTCCCAATCGCTAGTTGACGCTCGGAATCACTCGGAATTCCGCCAGAAACGAACGCATGTCCAACCAAAATCTGCGCCTTACTTGGATCCCATTTAGAACGAATTTGTTTCGTCACGGCTTGCATAGCGTCTTCAAAACTACGAATGGAATTATCCGCAAAAACCTCCCGAATAATTGCTGGTTCATGATATGGTACAAGCCAAACTTCCGCATCCATAAAAGGAATTCCTTCAAACTCCGAAGTACATTTCCCTTTCATATATAACTTGCTACTTTCATACCACTGACTACCAAACGCAAGTCGCTCAGCACTATCATGGTTTCCGCTAATCGCAAAAATCGGAATACCAAGTTCGACATTCCATTTCACTAAAATATCATTTAATACTTTCACCGCATCAGCAGGCGGCACAGCGCGGTCATATAAGTCTCCCGCCAAAATAAGTGCATCTACTTGCTCTTCCTCGGCAATCTTCGTTATTTGCGCCAAAATGTACTTTTGTTCCGCAAGCATCGACATGCCAGATACAATTTTCCCTAAATGCAAATCGGCTGTATGTAAAAATTTCATTGGTTTCCTCTTTTCTTTTTCCCGGAGATTATTTATTTTTAATGCAAAACTCGTCAATTTTAAGTATACTAGATATAGTTTAAAAAAATAACTAGCAATACTGGGAGTGAAGAAGTTGTTTTATCATTTCGCAAAAAACCTCGTTCATTTTATTTTAATTATTATTGGTGGACGATTTCAAGTACAAAACAAAGACAAAATCATTGAAGCGCCTTATGTGGTTGTTTCCACGCATACGTCATGGATTGAAATTCTATACCTCGGTTTCGCCCTATCGCCAACACCAGTGCATTATATGGCCAAACAAGAGCTATTCAAAGGTAAATTCCTTAACTGGCTAATGACACACCTTAACGCCTTTCCAGTCAACCGTGATAACCCGGGACCAAGCGCCATTAAAGCGCCAATCCGGATGCTAAAAGCTGGCAAAGTAGTTGGGATTTTCCCGAGTGGTACACGAAAAACAACCAACCTTCATTTAAAACGCGGTGCTGTAACAATCGCTCATAAAGCAAAAGTTCCTATGCTACCCGCTGTTTATGATGGACCAAAAACATTTGGAGAAATTTTAAAACGTAAAAAGATTATTATTCGTTTTGGCGATCCGGTACTATTCAATGATACCGAACTTGACCAAAAAGAGCTACTAGAAGTTAAATCTCAAGAACTAATGAACACTTTCGAACAGCTTCAAAACGAAATTAATCAAACAAAAAACAAATAAAAAAAGACAGTTTCTTTTTAGAAACTGTCTCAGACTGTAAGGAAAGTAAAATTTATTTTCTTTACAGTCTTTTTTTTAGGGCATCTATTTGTTTTTGCACAGCTATTATAATTTCAGGATTATTTCCCCACATATCTAAAAAATCAGAATCTGGTTCAATCATTAACGTTAATAAATTAATTAGTTTCTCGACTATTTTATCTAAATCAGCATAGTAGTCAACTGGCCAAATATACGATTTCCCAAGTGTTTCTACTATATATGAAACCGCTCTAATTCGATCATAATCATATTCATTATTTTCAACTTCTTCTACAGTCTGGATGATAAAATCGATATCCACATGTTTCATAAACTCCCCAAACCAATCTGCCGCTTCATCACTATCCCAAGGCTCAGAACCCCAAGCGCCCATTGCAATTCACCTCTATATTACTTTATTTCACCTATTAAGTAGCATTTCTTAAACAAAAAAACCGAAATAAAAGGGCTTTTAACTGAAAAATAGCAAGCAAATGTTATATCGCATTTTTATGGCAATACACATTATGTTTTACTTTTATCTTTTCAATTGATAGTCTTTTATTTCGGTTTCTTTATTATCAGGAAGCTGTATCAGTTGTGATGCTTGAAGGATTAAGTCCTGCATCTTTTAATACGCTAGCAATTGCTTCGTCCGCTTTTGCCATTGCTTCGTCTGCTTTAGTTGTATCACGACCACTAGCTTTAAGTGCGTCTGCTTCTAATTTATAAGCATCACTTAATTGTTTCACAGCTGCTTTGAAATCATCTGTGTATTTACCAAGGTCAGGTGTTTTTTCGCTAGCAAGTGCTTCAGATACTTTTAGTGCTGATTCACTAGCTGGTTTTGCAAGAGCTGCAAGGTCTGCTTCAGCTGGTTTAGGATCTGCGCCAACTGCTCCTACATAAGCGTTGTAATCGCCATTGTTTTCATTAATAACGTTTACTAAGTCCATGTAATAATTTAATACGTTGTCTTTATCGCTTGTTGTTTCTTTGCTTGTGTCTTCTTTTTTGTCTGAACTACTAGAACCAGAACATGCCGCAAGTGACAATCCTAATGCTAAAGTTAAAACAACTAATAACCATTTTTTCAAGATGATGTCCTCCTTTTTTTCAAGCCAAACTCGGAAGCCCTTTTGTAACTGGCCGCGTCAGTCTCGGATATGCTTCACCCATCCGGCAAGTTAACATTACTCACGATGTAACATTATTCATTATAAGCTATTCATATGGAATAATTCAAGCTGTTTTGGAAAATGCTTTCACTATTATTCATACTCTCCGCTTACTTCTATTTTACTAAGCTCTTTTTCGGTATTTTTATATTGGAAATACATCACAATTCGCCACGGTACAATCATTGCAAACGCCATTATCCAGAACATTCCAGACAACTCGCCTACTTCTAAACTACCACTAATCCAGTACTTAATAAAAATCCGAATCAGTAGTAATCCCATCAAAATAACTGGAAAAGCTTTTGTGCGTTTAATAAATACGTACTTATGACGAACTTCGAATTTCGTTGTCCAAATTAAAATAACCGAAAACACAAGCCCCATTGCAATAGCTTCTAAAATATCTACCCACGACACACGGAAAAAAGGAATAACAAACATAAGAGCGCCTGTTGACATCATAATTGGCGGTATGATAATCCCTTTCACACTTGCTGGACGCGTCGATGCTTTCATTCGAATCATGATTATTCCAGCCCCAAAAACAAGTGTAATGATAATTGAAATGATTAATGACACTTTTAATTCCCCCTACTAATCTGCTGTAACACTTCGCTCCTCATTATATTCCTTTTACCGTTTGAAATAAACTTCTCTGCTTAAAGCGCTTCGTCTAAATCCATTCCGCTATTTTGTAATTGATACATCGAATGATACACCCCTTGTTCTGCAATCAAACTGTCATGTGTACCACGCTCAATAATTCTTCCTTTGGATAAAACTAAAATTAAATCGGCATCCTTAATTGTCGAAAGTCGATGCGCAATCGCAATCGTCGTACGTCCTTCTCTCATTCGTTTTAACCCCGTTTGAATTAAGCTTTCTGTTTCTGTATCAATATTCGCCGTTGCTTCGTCTAACACGAGAATTTGCGGATTCGTTACAACCGTTCTAGCAAACGAAATCAGTTGTCTCTGTCCACTTGAAAATGAAGCGCCCCGCTCGATTACTTTATGTTTATATTGATCTGATAACGTTTGAATAAAACCATCTGCTTGAACAAATTTCGCGGCATCCACAATTTGTTCATCGGTAATATTTTTATTATACAACCGAATATTGGTATTAATATCGCCATAAAACATAAAACTATCTTGCAATACTAGACCCGTTTTCTTGCGCAATTCAGCAATTTCGTGCGACTTAATCGACTTACCATCAATCAAAATATCACCACGTTCAAATTCATAAAAACGCATCATTAAATTGATAATCGAACTTTTCCCGCTCCCCGTATGACCAACAAGTGCAACCGTTTGGCCAGGTTCCGCCGTAAAGCTAATGTTTTTCAGCACATCACGTCCGCCTTCATAAGCAAACGAAACATCTTTAAACTCAATTTTTGCGCGCGTAATTTTCGCTTCTGGATCATTTAATTGGGCTGGCACTTCTTCGGTTTCATCCATAATCCGAAATACCCTCGATGCCGCTGTAATCGCTTCTTGATACATTGCAAGCCGCTCCATCACGTTATAAATCGCTTCTAAAAAACGGTCAAAATAACTAATAAACGCATAAATCGTCCCAATTGCTACCGGTCCGATTAAAGACTCAGCCCCGAAGAAACTAAGAATAATCACAACAGCAAGTGCGTAAATCAAATCAATTGCCGGCCCAAGTAATAGCGCATTAAACTTAATATTCTTCATACCAACGTCATAGTAATCTTTATTGATTTTCTCAAATTCTTTTACTAACCGACGCTCTTGATTAAATTGTTGCACAATCGACATGCCCGAAATTGACTCAGCAATTTTTGCGTTTAATTGGCTTAATTTTTCTCTTCGTGCCCGGTAAAACTGCGAACTATATTTCCGGTAAACGAAGATAATAAAGACAATCAGTGGGAATAAAAGCAAGCTATATAGCGCTAATTGCACATTGAGCGCGAACATCGCAGCATAAATCCCGACAAGCATAAATAAACTTTGAATCGCTGTAGAAAGCACGTTAATAAACATATCCTTCACAGCTTCGGTATCATTTGTCACACGCGAAACGATACTCCCAGCAGGCGTTTTATCAAAATAACGCATGCCGAGCGAATGCAGTTTCGTAAAAATATCAATCCGCATTTGTTGAACAATTTCAAGCGCGATTTTTTGGAAGAACAGTAGTTGAAAATACCAAACTACTGATTTCCCAATCGTCAGCCCCAAATACCCAGCTCCAAGAATGAGCAAAGCCTGCATTTCTAAATTCATTGGTGTTAAATAATCATCCAAAAATATTTTAATCAAAATCGGCGCGAATACATCCGCAAGCGTTACAAGTAGAACAAGCACTCCAGTCCAAATTAAACTTGGAATATGATATTTCGTATAACTAAGCATTCGTTTTAATACTTCGCGATGTTCTTTACCGGACATCACTAACATCTCATCTTGCTCATTCATCGCTTCCATCTGCCGCACCCCCTTCTTCCAACGCTTCCTCCAGTTGTTGCTCGTGGAACATTTCCGCATACCAGCCATCTAAAGCCATAAGTTCCATATGCGTTCCCCGCTCCACAATTCGCCCTTTGTCAATCACGATAATCAAATTCGCATGTTCTACAGAGCTAAGTCTGTGTGCGCTAATAATCGTCGTTTTATCAGAACGATTCTCTTTTAAATTAGCTAAAATTTGTTCCTCTGTTTTTGCATCAACCGCCGAAAGCGCATCATCTAAAATCAGCAATTCCGGATTCATAATTAATGCCCGCGCAATTGCAAGTCGCTGCTTTTGACCACCAGAAAGTGAAACCCCACGCTCACCAACAACTGTATCATAGCCATTTTCAAAACCAAGAATATCTTCATCGACAGAAACGAGTTGCGCGATATTGCTCACTTCTTCTTGAGGTGCGTCTGGTTTCCCAAAACGAATATTATCTCGAACTGTTGTCGAAAATAAAAATTGATCCTGTGGCACATAACCAATCGCTTCTCTTAACGCTCGAACCGTGTAATCTTGAATTTTCACATCAGCGAAAGCAATTTTGCCCTCATACGTATCATATTCACGCATTAAAAGTTTTAATAAGGATGTTTTCCCAGAACCAGTTCGACCAACAATCCCTAATGTTTCGCCAGCTTTCAATTCAAAATGAATATCAGACAAGACTGGTTCAGTTTCATCTGGATACGTAAATTGGTCCAGTTCTACTTGTAAGTCACCAACAGGAACCGTGTCGATTGCGCCGTCATAATCAAGCACATCTTCCTTTTCTGCAAGTAAGTGTTGCACACGGTCATAAGACGCATTCCCGCGCTGGATAATATTGTATAAGAATCCAAATGCTAACATCGGCCAAATCAATAGGAATAAGTAGTTCGAAAAAGCAATCACTTGCCCAATAGTCAACTCCCCATCCACAACAAATTTCGCACCGAAACCAAGGGAAAGTACAAATGAAATCCCTACAATAATCGAAATCATCGGGTCGAACATCGCATCCACTTTTGCAACAGAAATATTTTTCTGAACGACTTCTTTGGTTTGTTTCGCAAAATCTTGAATATCTTCTTTCTCTTGCCCAAATGTCCTAGTGACTTTAATTCCGGAAATACTTTCTTGTGTTTTATCATTTAGCATCGAAAAAGCTGCTTGTGCCCCGTGGAAACGGTCATGTAGCTTTTTACCTAGAATCGAACTTCCGAGTACCATAAACGGCATCGGTAGTAACGCAATCAGGGTTAGCCGCCAATCAATCGTAATCGCCATTGTCGCAATGACTGTTCCACCTGTTAAAACCGAGTCTGATAAAGTCAAGACACCGATTCCCGCTACTTGTTGAATCGCGGTAATATCATTTGTTGCATGTGCCATTAAATCTCCCGTACGATACCGTTGGAAGAAAAATGGTGACATCTTCGTAAAATGTTCAAATAAACGTAAGCGTAATGTTCGTTGTAATTTATTATCAGAACCGAAAATCAACATCCGCCAAACGTAGCGACCACCGTATGCAAGAATCGCTGCCACAATGAGAATAACCATCCATTTAATCAATTTATCTTTTGTCAGTGAGTCGTTCGTCACGGCATCTACCGTATAACCGATAATTTGCGGTGGAACCAACTGCAAAAGCGCAATCGTAAACAAAATCGTTACTCCAAATGCATAAGATTTCCAATTTTCTTTAAAAAACCAGCCTAATGCTTTATATATTTTCAAACAACAATCCCTCCCTTTTTTCCTTAAAATTGGACAAATAAAAATAATGGACCTATTTCTGCCCATTATTACCCGAAAAAATATATTTATTTGTCACCACTTTGTATAAAATAAAACCAAATTAAAGGAGAGCTCCCTTGTCCCTGAAATGGTCCGGTGAAATAAATTCTATTTTTAAGCGCAATAATGCCTTGTTTGAAGTCTTTATATAATTATTCATCGTCCATTCCTCCTTTGTTTTATTATGCAACGTTATTAGTTTAACCGATTTTTTTTGAAAGCGCAACAAATAATTGCAAATTGTTTAAAAATTATTTTTATTACGCAAAATAAAAGCATAACGATTATCGTACATATCGTTATGCTTTCTTCTTATTTTTCTTCTGGAACTACTTGATTTTCCACCGCTTCTTCATACAGCTCAAATTCTTCTGTTTTGATAACTTCTTTTTCCGTATCAATATTTTTCGTCTTCTCATCGAAGGAAATAGTCGAGTTCCCGCCCGCTACAAGCAAGGAGCCATCGTCTTGTATATATGCAGTGAAGATGTAAACTTTGCCTACTTCCGGCAGTTGGTCATCTTCAAATACGTCATAAGCAGATCCGTCTTCACGAATACCACCTTGTTTTTCAAGTGAAATTTCTTTATTAACTGTTAATTCATTTTTTAAATTAGTAATTACTTCTACTTTATAATTTGTATACGCCTCACCAATATATGCTATCGAACCATCTTCTTGTTCGATTGGTGTTTTATTTTTATATGCAGTTCCTGTTTCTTCTGTAACTTTCCCTACAAAAACATAATCAGCGTCACCAACGACTTCATTTGGATTATCTACATCAAGTGTATAATCGGAAAAGATGGCATAAGTTGGTACGTCTTTTTTCTTTGGTTCTGCTTTTTCGGCATACGTATTTACTGTTAAGAAACAGCCGACGCCTAAAATACTAACCACTGAAGCAATAATTCCCATAGTTGTTTTTTTCAATGTAAGTACCCCTTTTTAATATTTTTTATATGCTGCGTCATACGATATTTTATCATTTGTGGATAAAGTTGTTTTCGACGTACTATACTGATACATAACGTCCGAAGCTGCATTATGAGCTAATCGTAAACCATGTCCTAGTTCATGTGTAGCCACATTTTGTTTCCCAGCGTTATTCTTTTTATCCATATTTTTCTTGTTAAACGTGATTTTCCCATTGCTGTAAGTCGTTGCATTGATATTGTTATTTGCTGAAATATCACTACAGTATACATCAGATTTATTCGTTGCAGATGCTGGTCTAATTACACCTTTTTTATAAGCATTCCATGTGTTAGCTCCACTTCTAATAAAAGACATATATTTTGAATTTCCGGAGTAATCCATGTGTTTGCTAGAATCCACTAGATCCCAACCATTGATTTTTGCGGCCGCACTCGCTTCTTGTCCTGGAAGGAAAACCGTCCATAAACATACAAATGCTACTAACAATGTTACTATTTTCTTCATTCTGTGTCGCCCCTCTTTGTAAGTAATTGTTTAATTAAATGAAACCGTATACATATCCTATTAAAAATAAAATTATTTTTAACATTCTTCCCTTTGAATACAGTTTTCTTCATCTTCGTCTAACCCAGTTCTGATTGCTAAAAAGATAGCACTAACTTCCTGCTCGTTTTCTTGCTCCCCTCTCTTTTTGAATTTATCATAAAAATAGGAATTGCATTGAACAACCTATTGTTATCACTTAGTAAATAACATGTTCACTTGAGAGCATAAGTTTAGTCTCGTACAAAAAAATTGTACCATGAATTTCCACTGTATAACCAAAAATGTAATGAAATGCCTGTTTTACGTCGCGAATGACTTAAAATCGTTCTTAATTATAATCATTATTACTCTTTTTGAGCTAAAAGTTACTGAATGTCAGCATTTCCACTCATTTTAGAGTGTTTTTTTCTTTTTTATACATCAGATTTGTAAGACTTCACTAAATGTTCATAATCCGGTAATAGCGCCTCAATATTTAATACTGTTAACTCCTAAAACATATAAAATATTATATTTACAGCGCATAAATATTCACCAATGGTATATTAAACTTTGATAAATAAAAAAACCTCGATCTATTATCGAGGTTTTTAGCTATATACTAATGATAATACTCACTACCATAACGACTATACCGAATACAAATGCCACGAAGAATCCATACCATTTTTCCTTATAGGTAGCAAATGCTGAAACTGCATAAATAAGCAAATAAAGCAATTGTAACCAAAGCGGTGAACTCATTCCTTCTTTTGTCTGTATCATCGTCCACAAACTATTTAGTAAAAATAGCATAAATAAACCAATTAAAACTATCTTGATGATTTTTTTCATGTTGCTCTCCCTTTGTCGTTAATATTCTCTTTCTCAAGTATAGCAAAAAAAAGATGGATGTTAAACCATTTTTAGCAAGGAAAAACTACATGACTAAAAAGTATTATTTGTACGGATCGAAATTATTGAGTAATACCAGAATAGCGATAATAACTAAATCCACGCGCAAAACATCTTTCTTATCTGCCATACAAAAAGCATGAATCAAACAGCCTAAAATGAGAATTGGCCAAGTCAGACTCTCATTGATTATCGAAGAGGCGAATGTAACTAATAGCATGATAATTATAAATGTGTATTCAATTCCTTTAGATTTACTCATCTGTTAGTTCTCCTTTATAGTTGGTGAAGTTCGTGTCAGTACTATCTAAGTATATCACGAGTTTCATCTATTGTTCTTTAAATCAAGAGGTAAATTTCTATTTGCCCACTTTCTGACTTAATTCCAAAAGAATCAAGATATCATGTCAAAAGTTATTTTAACATGCAAGTATGCTATTTCTTTTTTATTGTTATTTTTCTTTTGTGAATGTAAGCAATAAGTAGTAGTATTAAAATTATTGGAGCAATAATTACCCATAAAGTATCATAATAACTAAAAACATTTCCAAGTATCAAATTAACTACACTTCCATTTTAATATTTTAATGATTGAGTAAAATAACTTTCATAATTCAACTATGGTTATTTTCTTTCTTTGCATTGCTGTATCTTAAAGTTTGGAACGCTGTACCTAAAAGTGATATAAAAGCACATGCCAACATAATTAGAAAGCCTGTTGCAAAATATATACATATACAAGATATTACAGTAAGCACATATACTCCTATAAGCCATTTTTCCATCTTCACTTTTTTCATTTACTATCCACATCCTTCATAAATTTAATGTTCAACGATATGAGTGCTATTTATCACAAATATAATTTAGCATAAAAAAAGAATGTATAACCAAAAATGTAATGAAATGTCCGATTCTTGTCGCGAACGACTAAAAATAAGATTTATTTAGGTTTATTCTTACACAAAATGAGTATCATTGTGTTTTTAATCACAAAATAATACAAATCATCCGTTCTTATTCATAATTTATGCACTATTTTCCCAACGCTTCACAAAAAGTTCATATTCGCTCGAAATTTATGTTATTACATTTGTTAAAATCGCGAAATTATTTAATTATTTATCATTTTTAATTAATAATAAGTGAATAATGAAGTATAAGTATTCACTAAATCTTAAAATTATTGACTCTAGCAAAAGTGTACGTAAAATATTTCCAAAGAAAAACCCCACATTTCCTAAGAAAATGCGGGGTTTTAGTAATCAATTTAAAATTGACTTATTTTTTCACTTGGCTCATTACTTCTTCAACAAAGTTATCTTCTTTTTTCTCGATTCCTTCGCCTACTTCGAAACGTACGAATGATACAACTTTACCACCGCTTTGTTTCACGTAGTCGCCTACAGTGATGTCTGGGTTTTTAACGAAAGGTTGGTCTTCTAAGGAAATTTCGCTTAGATATTTTTTCAAACGGCCTTCTACCATTTTTTCAACGATATTAGCTGGTTTGCCTTCGTTTAATGCTTGTTGAGTTAATACTTCTTTTTCGTGTGCAACTTCTTCAGAAGAAACATCTTCACGAGAAATGTATTTAGGGTTGATTGCAGCGATATGCATAGCAACATCTTTTGCAACTGTAGCATCAGTAGTTCCTTCAAGAAGTGTAAGAACACCAATACGTCCGTTCATGTGGATGTATTCGCCGAAAGCAGAGTTGTCCGCTTTTTCTTTTACTTCAAAACGACGAAGGGAAATGTTTTCACCGATTTTTGTAATTGCTTCAGTGATGTAATCTTGAACAGTTTGGCCATTAGGCATTTCTGTTTTAAGTGCGTCTTCTAAGCTATCTGGACGTACTGCAAGAATTTGTTTAGCTAAAGCGTCAACTAATTGTTGGAAGTTATCGTTTTTAGCAACGAAATCTGTTTCAGCATTTACTTCTAGTACTACTGCATGTTTTTCATTGCTGATTACATGAGTCATACCTTCAGAAGCTACACGGTCAGATTTTTTCGCAGCTTTAGCGATTCCTTTTTCACGAAGATAGTCAATTGCTTTTTCCATATCTCCTTCTGTTTCTACAAGTGCTTTTTTACAATCCATCATACCAGCACCAGTTTTTTCACGTAATTCTTTTACCATTTGAGCTGTAATATTAGCCATTTATTTTCCCTCCAATTTTTCTCTTTAAAAAAGGTGATAAGAATAGTGCCTTATCACCTTGAAAGTTTCAAATAAAATCTTATGCTTCAGTAGTTTCTTCTGTAGCTTTTTCTTCTACAGGAGCAACTTCCGCTTCCGTTAACTCTTCCCCTTGGTTCACTTCAATGATAGCGTCAGCCATTTTAGCAGTTAATAATTTAACCGCGCGGATAGCGTCATCATTTGCAGGGATTACGTAGTCGATTTCATCCGGATCACAGTTTGTATCAACAATACCGATGATAGGAATATGAAGTTTACGAGCTTCTGCAACCGCAATACGTTCTTTGCGTGGGTCAACGATGAATAATGCATCAGGAAGACCTTTCATGTCTTTGATTCCGCCTAAGAAGCGTTCTAATTTTTCTTGTTCTTTTTTAAGAAGGACAACTTCTTTTTTAGGAAGGACTTCAAAAGTTCCATCTGCTTCCATTCTTTCGATTTTTTTAAGGTGTTGAATACGTTTTTGAATAGTTTCAAAGTTAGTTAAAGTACCACCTAACCAACGATGATTCACGAAATATTGTCCAGAACGGATAGCTTCGTCGCGAACGGATTCTTGAGCTTGTTTTTTAGTTCCTACGAACAGGATAGTTCCGTTGTCGCTAGCTACTTCACGCATGAAGTTGAAAGCTTCGTCTACTTTTTTCACTGTTTTTTGTAGGTCAATGATATAAATACCATTTCTTTCTGTGAAGATATATTTCTTCATTTTTGGGTTCCAACGGCGAGTTTGGTGGCCGAAGTGAACTCCTGCTTCGAGTAATTGTTTCATTGAAATAACAGGCATGTGTTATTCCCTCCTATTGGTTTATTTTTTGCGGATAACCGCCCTCCGCATGGATCAACCAGCTGAAAAACTTAAGCGAACAAGTCGTTAAGCACCTTCTCAGTCTGTCACCGTGCGTGTGTGATTTAACACTAACAATAAATATAGCATAATAGAGTTAAAGTTGCAAGTTATTGCGTTAAACTTCCTAAAATCTATACTAGTGTAAATTGAAGATTATTACAACTGAATATTGCCGGAACACCGAACGCCATTTTCGTTATTAACACGATAGCGTTCGGTGTACAGAAACTATTTTCTCGCTTATTTGCGATAAAAGTTTCAATTTCTCATACACAAAAACATACTACGCAAATAAAAATGGCTCTATTAAACAGGTGATTTTAATTATGCTATAAAACAACAAAATCAGCGACACTTTTTACACAAATTGGAGGTATAAGCAAACAAATATAATATTTTAGAAGTGTGGACAAATTATCATCTACCCACCATGCTGTTCTCAACTTAAATTCTTTTATTTTATTGTCTAAATACCTTTCCTTATTTGACTTATATTCATTTTTGTAGGTATGATAAATTAACTATACATCTTTTCACATTTGGAGGTTTATCATGAAAAATTTTCTCACTAAAATGCAGTATCAATTGAATCTACAAGTCAAATTTATTATTTCGACCATAGGAACTCTATTATTGATAATTATGGGCAGTTATATAGTAGGATTAGCTATCCTAATGTGTATAATCACCCTATTAGAAAAAATTCCTTTTTCAATTACTTACTTTTTTTATTTTTTTCTTTGTTTTTTCCTTATTTTAATTACCTTTATAATTTCTCGTCATGTTTCAAAAAAAATTTTTTTTAAGTATTCTATTGACTTGTTTAAAAAAGAAGACATTAAAACTAAATATGATATATTTCTTCTTGCATCCTTTTGTACGGATAATCTAGAAGTAATCAAGCGTCAAATTTCTCATAGCTCACTAATCTTTGCACTTCTCGGTGCCACAATTCTTGCGATTTCACCCGACTCTAATACAGCAGGTGAACTGTTTAAAGAATCAACAACTTCGCTTGTATTAGCTTTCCCGTTTGCGATAATACATATAAACTATTTTTTATCCCAACCTAGACACAAAATCGAACAATCCTATCAAAAAGCTTTATATAAAAAGTTTTCAAAGTCTTTCGATTAAGTCTTCTTTAGTCAAGTTATCCCACGAAATATTTACACAATCAAAATACTACTTAATATACCGAGAATCAAACAATATAAATAAACTTTTACCCTACTATGATTCTCAGCTTCAAAGAAATCACTGAGTAATGTAACAGTTATTATAAATCTAAACAAAGTCATTTCCCGGTATTTTTAATTGTTTTTCTTAACCATAATGCTAAGTCTCATTGCTAATTCTAAGACAGCCGTTTTTTAATTATATAATTTCATTGGAAAGATCCAACATCACACTAACATTTTTTTGTTTAATATAGCAATTCGCCAAAACATTTTGGTACAATTCATATATTTGATTTAGTATTTTCGTATATTCCATTACTAACCAATCAAGCCTTGCTTTTCATCAAGTCTTACAAAAAAGAGATTCTTCCAAGTAATCTCTTCTGGAAAGTTTCGGTTTTATTTTTAATCTTGAAATATAGCTTAATTGTTGAAATCACTCAAAAAACAAATTTACTTTTGAACCGTTTTAATACAGTCAATGTTATTTACAGTTTTTATCATTGCTTACACTCCCTATAAATATCCTTTTTTATTCTTGCTGATAAAAAAGTTACTCTATTTGTTATACCGGTTAAATAAACATTCCGTCACTTAAAGTTAAGAATTTTATGTAGCCAAACAATAACTGCAATAAACATCAAATGTTATTTAAAATTATGATGATTTTTATTATTTTTGGGTTAACTTTCAATTCTGCGATATTCATAGCGTCTTTTAGTGTTCAAAAGTAATAAGTTAAATTGAATCCACCTAAATATGCTGCAACTAATCCGACGACCTAAGAAAGCCATTCATTCTGTACGATTAGTGGGATAAGTAAAGCTCCAATAACAATCCCTCTTAGGTCATCTAAGTAGCTGATTACTGCCCCGATTGTATTTATTTTCTGATTTAACTTATGAATCGAGGCCACTAGTTGTAAATTCCGGATTTGCTAATACTACTTGAGCCATTTTTCTCTGATTTAATAAATCATTTGACATACCTTCTGTTCGATTGATAATATTGCCATTACTCATTAATTTACTGCACTCCATTTTCCGTAATTATTCAAAAAATATTCATAAATAAAACTGCCAGCGAAAAGCCAGCAGTTTCTATAATCAATTCGCAACAATATTTACAAGTTTCCCTGGAACGACAATCACTTTACGGATTGTTTTGCCTTCTAGGTTTTCTTTCATTTTGTTGTCTTCTTGTGCAATTTTTTCTAGTTCTTCTTTTCCTAGAGATTTGGCAACAGTGATTTTGCTTTTTACTTTGCCGTTTACTTGAAGTACGATTTCTACTTCATCTTCTACTAGTTTTGTTTCGTCGTATGTTGGCCAAGCTACATAGCTGATTGTTTCGGTGTGACCTAGGATTTCCCATAATTCTTCTGCAAGGTGTGGTGCGATTGGTGACAAGAGTTGAACGAAACCTTCGACATATTGTTTTGGAATTGTATCTTGTTTATATGCTTCATTGATGAAAATCATCAGTTGCGAAATCCCGGTATTGAAACGCAGGTTTTCGTAATGATTCGTAACTGTTTTCACCATATGATGATACGCTTTTTCTAAATTAGCATTCGCATCAGTTGTCACTTTTTCAGCGAGTGTGCCTTCTTCAGTTACTAGCAAACGCCAAATACGGTCTAAGAATTTACGCGCACCTTCTAGTCCATTTTCATTCCAAGCAATCGAAGCTTCGAGTGGTCCCATGAACATTTCATACAAGCGAAGTGTGTCTGCGCCGTATTTTTCTACTACTTCATCAGGGTTAACGACATTGCCTCTTGATTTGGACATTTTTTCGTTATTTTCACCAAGAATCATTCCTTGGTTAAACAGTTTTTGGAAAGGTTCTTTTGTTGGAACTACACCGATATCGTACAAGAATTTATGCCAGAAACGTGCGTAAAGAAGATGAAGCACAGCATGCTCTGCCCCGCCGATGTAAACGTCAACTGGAAGCCATTCTGCTAGTTTTTCTTTGTCAGCAATTGCTTCGCTGTTTTTTGGATCGATGTAACGCAAGAAATACCAGCTTGAGCCAGCCCATTGTGGCATGGTATTTGTTTCACGGCGACCTTTACGGCCATTTTCGTCTGTTACGTTTACCCATTCATGCAAGTTGGCAAGTGGTGATTCGCCTGTGCCTGATGGTTTGATTTCCGTTGCTTTCGGCAGAAGTAGTGGTAGTTCTTCTTCTGGAACAAGTGTCGATTCGCCGTCTTCCCAGTGGATAACTGGAATTGGTTCACCCCAATAGCGTTGTCTGCTGAACAACCAGTCGCGCAAACGATAGGTAATTTTACGGCTGCCGATACCTTCTTTTTCTAGCCAATCAATTGCAGCGGTAATCGCTTCTGCTTTAGCTAGTCCGTTCAAAAAATCGGAGTTAATATGTGGTCCGTCGCCAGTGAATGCTTCTTTTGTAACGTCGCCGCCTTCAAGTACTGGACGAATATTCAAACCAAATTGTTGCGCGAATTCAAAGTCGCGTTCGTCATGTGCTGGTACGGCCATAATTGCGCCTGTTCCGTATTGAATCAATACATAGTCAGCAATCCAGATTGGCACTTCTTCGCCGTTGATTGGATTAATTGCATAAGCACCAGTGAAGACACCTGTTTTATCTTTTGCAAGGTCGGTTCTTTCTAGTTCGCTTTTTAATTCTACTTGTTTTTTATATGCTTCTACTGCTTCTTTTTGCTCCGGTGTAGTGATTTTTTCGATAAGTTCATGCTCAGGTGCAAACACCGTATATGTTGCGCCAAAAAGAGTATCTGGGCGTGTTGTGAAGACGTTAAACGTTGCATCGCTACCTTTGATTTTAAAAGTAACTTCTGCTCCTTCAGAACGACCAATCCAGTTACGTTGCATGTCTTTGATGTTCTCAGGCCAGTCTACTAGATCAAGGTCATCTAGCAAACGATCCGCGTATGCAGTAATTTTAAGCATCCATTGGCGCATTGGTTTACGGAAAACTGGGAAGCCACCGCGTTCACTTTTGCCATCGATAACTTCTTCGTTAGCTAAAACAGTACCAAGCTCTGGGCACCAGTTTACAGCGATTTCTGCTTCATAAGCTAGGCCGTTTTCATATAGTTTTTCGAAAATCCATTGGGTCCATTTATAATATTCAGGATCTGTTGTATTGATTTCGCGATCCCAATCGTAGGAAAAACCTAGTGATTTAATTTGGCGAGTAAAGTTCGCAATATTAAGTGCGGTGAATTCTTCTGGGTCATTACCAGTATCAATCGCATATTGTTCAGCAGGAAGGCCAAATGCATCCCAACCAATCGGGTGAAGTACATTCTTCCCTTGCATCCGTTTCATTCGAGACAAAATATCAGTTGCTGTATAACCTTCTGGATGTCCTACGTGAAGACCTGCTCCAGACGGGTAAGGAAACATATCAAGTGCATAGAAGTTTTCTTTATTTTTATCTTCGGTTGTTTTGAAAGTGTTATGTTCACTCCAATATTGTTGCCATTTCGGTTCCATTTTTTTATGATTAAATGTCACTTTACTCATCCTCTTTTCCTTAAAATATCGAATTTTGGCTACAAAAAAACCCCTACATCCCAACGGCTTATCGCCATGGGACGAGAGATGCTTCTCCCGCGGTACCACCCACATTAGTGTTTGACCACTCAACTTATCAATTCCTTAACGCGGAAAACGGGGATACACCCAAGCTCCATGGTAAGTTCATCCGGATTTTGTGACTGACTTGCACCAACCGTCAGCTCTCTTCACACCAAAATATGCAGATTACTACTCCAATTCATCGCTATTTCGCAAAATTCATTAGTTTTATTGTAGCTGAATTTCATTTTTTTAGCAAGCGCTCTGAAGATTTATCTAACTTTCCTACTAAAATGTGCTAAAATGAATGGAGAATTTCATTTGAAGGAGTCTAAAACTAGTGAAACAAACGAATCCATTTGTATATAGTAATGATAATAAAAGATATCATACGTGGAACTACTGCTTGCGCGAGGAATTTGGGCAAAAGACGTATAAAGTGGCGCTTGATGGCGGCTTTGATTGTCCGAATCGTGACGGCACGGTCGCGCACGGCGGTTGTACATTTTGTAGTGCGGCAGGTTCTGGGGATTTTGCCGGCAACCGCGCGCTTGATTTGAAGGTGCAATTCCAGCAAGTTCGCGACAAAATGCAAACGAAATGGAAAGATGGGAAATGTATCGCTTATTTCCAAGCATTCACGAATACACATGCCCCGGTTGCCGAGTTACGTGAGAAATTTGAAACTGTTTTGAATGAGCCGGGTGTAGTTGGGCTTTCGATTGCGACAAGACCGGACTGTTTGCCAGATGATGTGGTGGAATATTTAGCTGAGTTGAATGAACGTACTTATTTATGGTTGGAGCTTGGTTTACAATCCGCTCATGATGAAACTGGGCGATTAATTAACCGGGCACATGATTATGATTGTTATGTAGAAGGTGTGCGTAAACTCCAAAAACATAATATCCGCATTTGTACTCACATTATTAACGGTCTTCCAAAAGAAACGCCGGAAATGATGATGGAAACAACGCAGAAAGTAGTAGAAAGTGGCGTGGATGGTATTAAAATTCACTTACTTCATTTATTAAAAGGAACGCCGATGGTAGAAGATTATAAAAAAGGTGACTTAGAATTTTTAACGCGTGATGGTTATGTGAACTTAGTAGCTGATCAACTCGAAATCTTACCACCAGAAATGGTTATTCACCGAATTACAGGTGATGGTGGCGTGGATGATTTGATTGGACCAGTTTGGAGTTTGAATAAATTTGAAGTTCTGAATGCGATTGACGCGGAATTGGTACGAAGAGATAGCTGGCAAGGGAAATTGTATCAACCTGTGGAAGTGAATGCAAAATGAATTTGCGCGGCATTCTCCCCTTCGCACATGATACGCTCCGAAAAGTAGTTCGTTCTGGAGATTACGTGGTGGATGCGACTTGTGGTAATGGGCATGATACACTTCTGCTAGCAGAACTAGTCGGCGTCAATGGACATGTGCTTGGATTTGATATTCAGCAACTGGCGATTGATGCGACGAACACTCGGTTAGAAAATGCGGGTGCCAGTTCGCAAGTAGAACTCGTATGTGCTAGCCATGCGCGCATTCCGGAATATACATCCAAACCGGTTCGTGCCGCTATTTTCAATCTTGGTTATTTACCTGGTGGCGACAAAGAAATTACAACAACTGCTGATTCTACGCTAGAAAGCATTGGCCATTTAATGGAGCTGCTCGAAGTTGGCGGCGTCATTATTCTCGTTATTTATCACGGTCACCCTGCTGGAAAACAAGAAAAAGATGCTGTCGTGACTTTTTGCGAAGCTATCCCCCAACAAAATTTTCATGTATTATCTTACAAATTTATTAATCAAAAAAATGATGCTCCATTTGTCATTATTATTGAAAAAAGAAAACCTAGACAGGCTAATTAACCGCTTTGTCTAGGTTTTCTTTTTATTTTTTAAAATCGTATTTGTCTGCTACGTATACATCATACCAAATCATGAAAATAACGACTGTCCAAATTTTACGACTGTAGTCGAATTTACCGGCACAGTGGTCGTCTAGTAAGTCTAGTACATATTGTTTGTTAATTAAATGATCGGTTGGTGATTCTTTAATGATGTTTTTAACCCAAGCGTTCATTTCGTCTTTTAACCAGTGACGAATTGGTACTGGGAATCCTAGTTTACGGCGGTTAAGTACGTGTTCTGGTACAAATGTTGCTGCCGCTTTACGTAAGATATATTTGGTTGTTCCATTGGTTGTTTTCATTGTATCTGGAATATTTCTTGCCACGTTGTACACTTCTTTATCAAGGAAAGGTACACGGACTTCCAGTGAATTAGCCATTGTCATGCGGTCAGCTTTGAGAAGAATATCTCCGCGAAGCCACGTATGAATATCAATATACTGCATTCTTTCTACAGGATGATAATTCGTTGTTTCTGCATAAAATGGATCTGTAATGTTCGTATAATCATGACCAGCTTGATATTTTGGAAGTAAAATTTGTTTTTCTTTTTCGGTGAACATTTTGGCGTTTCCGATGTAGCGTTCTTCCATCGGCGTTGTTCCACGTTCTAAGAAACTTTTACCACGCATTCCTTCTGGCATAATACGCGCCAAGTTATTTAACATTGATTTAAATACGCCTGGCATTTTGTTAAACATTGCAAGGGAATTTGGTTCGTTATAAATGTTATAACCACCGAAAAGTTCATCTGCGCCCTCACCAGATAATGCTACGGTTACTTGTTTGCGAGCTTCTCTTGATAAAAAGTAAAGCGGAATAGCAGCCGGGTCAGCAAGTGGATCATCCATATGCCAAACAATTTTCGGTAATTCTTTCATATATTCTTCTGGTGAGATAACATAACTAATGTTTTCTACGCCAAGTTTGTCCGCTGTTTCTTTTGCTACATCGATTTCACTGAAACCATCGCGTTCAAAACCAACTGAGAATGTTTTGATTGCTGGGTGGTATTCTTTGGCAATTGCTGCAATAATCGATGAATCAATGCCACCAGATAGGAATGAACCAACTGGTACGTCAGAACGCATATGCATTTTAACAGAATCATACATTACGTCACGGACTTCTTTAATCCATGCGTCTTCTGATTTAGTTACTGGTGCAAAAGATGCTTTCCAATAAGTCGTAATTTCCATTGGTTGACCAATTTTTTTCGTAAACTGATGTCCTGGCTCTAAACGTTTTACATTTTTAGTTAAGGAATCTGGTTCTGGAACAAATTGGTACGTCATATAATTTTGTAATGATACTTCATCTAATTCTTTTTCTTTTAACGCATGTAAAATGGATTTCTTTTCAGAACCCATGAACAGTTTGCCGTCTTCTTCTGCGTAGAAAAATGGTTTAATTCCGAATGGGTCGCGTGCGCCGTAAACAAGTTCTTCTTGTTTGTCCCAAATCACAAAACCAAACATCCCGCGAAGGCGTTCTGCTGTTTTTTCTTTGTATTTCGCATATGTAGCGATAATTACTTCGGTATCACTTTCGGTTTCAAATGTCATTCCTTCAGCAACTAATTGCTCACGGAGTTCCACATAGTTATACACTTCTCCATTAAAAATAATCCAGTAACGTTCATTTTCATACGTTAAGGGTTGATGACCGTTTTCTACATCAATAATACTTAAACGGCGGAAACCAAATTGCACGTGATCATCTGTGAAGTATCCTTCATCATCTGGCCCACGGTGCGTAATCATACTATTCATTTGTCTAAAGGTTTCTTTATCAGCGCCAGTAATTTCTGTAATGCGGTCATGTACGCATCCTACAAATCCACACATGGTAACATTTCTCCTCTATAATAGATAATCATTTTATCTTTTTTTCACAACGTCTATCATATCATAACTAAACGCTCTTTGCACTGTTTAGGAAAGAAAAAAACCGAACATTTCTAAGATGAAATGCTCGGTTAGACTTATTTTACAATTAATTTTTTCAATGCTTCTGCTTTATCAGTTCTTTCCCAAGGTAAATCAAGGTCGCTACGGCCAAAATGACCAAAGGCAGCTGTTTGACGGTAAATTGGGCGGCGCAGGTCTAGCATATGGATAATGCCAGCTGGTCGTAAGTCGAATAATGCATTTACGCCATCGATTAATTCTTGTTCGGAATAGTCACTTGTTCCATACGTATCAATCGAAATCGAAACCGGACGCGCAACGCCGATAGCATAGGCTACTTGTACTTCTACTTTTTTAGCAAGTCCAGCAGCTACGATATTTTTCGCAACATATCTTGCAGCATAAGCGCCAGAACGGTCTACTTTGGTCGGATCCTTACCGGAGAATGCTCCCCCGCCATGACGTGCATAACCACCGTATGTATCTACGATGATTTTACGGCCAGTTAAACCAGCATCGCCAAGTGGGCCACCGATAACAAAGCGGCCAGTTGGGTTGATAAAGTATTTCGTATCTTCATCTAAGAAAGAAGCATCAATCACTTCTGGGAAAAGATGTGTGTGCAAGTCTTTCGCAATTTGTTCTTGTGTGATATCAGGATGATGTTGAGTTGAAACAACAATCGTATCAATCCGAACTGGTTGATTAAATTCATCATATTCGACAGTTACTTGTGTTTTCGCATCTGGACGCAAGTAATCTAATTTATTTGTTTTACGTAATTCGGTTAATTTGCGAGCTAAACCATGCGCTAAGAAAATCGGTAATGGCATTAATTCTTCTGTTTCGTCTGTTGCAAAACCGAACATTAAACCTTGGTCTCCTGCTCCGATTGCTTCAATAGCAGCGTCAATTTCGTTGCCACTTCTGGATTCTAACGCTTCGTCTACGCCTTGTGCGATATCTGGTGACTGCTCATCAATTGCCGTTAAAACAGCACATGTTTCTGCATCAAAGCCATATTTTGCACGGGTATAGCCGATTTCTTTAATAGTATCGCGAACGATTTTAGGGATGTCTACATAAACAGACGTCGTAATCTCTCCCGCTACTAATACTAAACCAGTCGTCACCGTGGTTTCACAAGCCACACGCGCGTCCGGATCTTTTGAAATAATTGCATCTAAAATTGCATCAGATATTTGATCTGCAATTTTATCTGGATGTCCATCAGAAACCGATTCTGATGTAAATAGATGACGGTTTTTAGCCAATTTTAATTTCCTCCTTTAGTTCTCTCCAAATACGTCTCATATAAAAAGCCTCTCCCTATTTTGCACAAAACGCGCACGAATAGAGAAAGGCTATAATTATACCTTTGCTCTCATCGTTCAGAAGATAATACTCCTGCAACAGATTAGCACCTTTCACATATATGTGTAGGTTGCTGGGCTTCAAAGGGTCAGTCCCTCTACCGCTCTGGATGAAAGATAAATTTTAATTCTAAAATAGAATACCATAAACTGAGGCCAGATGCAATAATAATTCGGTTTTGAATTCATTTCCATCCCTTAAAAATGGCGTTTGATTATTTTTCACTTATCATTATTTCCAACCTGTGGTATGATAGATGGATAAAAAAGATGTTTTACTTAACTAAAGGAGATTGTATCTATGAGTTTAATTCCGCTATCCTTGATTATTTTTCTTGGGTTTTTAGCAGTTGTATGTTTATTTGATTTTGTGTTTCGTTTATATTGGTTTAAATATTTCCTAGCAACAATGGGATTAATTGCAAGTGGTGTGGTATTTTTCATCAGCTTTTACGGCGGTGGGATGTCCCAAACAGAAATAGCAATTGCCATTTTTATCGGCTCATTTGGTGAATATGTTGTGTCACTTATCATTAGCCTAGTTCGCTTTATTTCCAAAAAATCAAAAAAACCTAAACAAAAGAAAAAAGCTAAAACAGCCTAAAAAGCTAGCGACGTAAATGTCGCTAGCTTTTTTTATGAAAAATTATCGTTCAATTAACTGAAAAGCTTTTTTAATAATTTCAGCTGATGCAACAAAACTAGCCTCTTCATCTACAGTTAGTTTCGGTTCTAAAATAGCTATTACCCCATTTGCACCAATAAGCGCTGGTTGACCAATGTAAGTCGTTGTTTTTTCGGAATACACAGCTAACGGAAAAACTTGTTTAGCATCTGTTAAAAGCGCATCCACAATTCCCGCCGCGGCTGTCGCTATCCCAAAACTCGTCCAACCTTTTCCAGTTAAAATATTCCAGCCACCACCGCGAACAGCATCTTTTAAAGCTGGTAAATCAAGTGGTGTTGTTATTTTGTAATCGGCGATACTAATGCCGCCAATTTTCACCGTTGACCAAGCAACAAATTGCGATTCGCCGTGCTCGCCAAGGACGTATCCCTCGACACTCTTTGGATTAATATGTAACGTTTCCCCGACTACTCGTCTCATTCGCGCTGTATCAAGCGATGTGCCCGTCCCAAACACCCGCGAACGATCAAAGCCCGAAACTTTCTGAATAAGCATCGTAATTACATCACACGGATTCGTAATATTCACAAAAACCCCTTTAAAACCCGTCGCTACAATCTTCGGTACAATCTCTGCCACAGATTTGCTTGTTTCAACAAGTTCTTCCATTCGATCTTCCCGAAGTAGCGTTTCTGGCCCAACTGCCATCACAATCACATCTGCGTCCGCCAGCGCATCCCAATCGTTCGATGTGATAGTTGTATAAGAACGCGTCATCGAAGCCATATCTCGTAGTTCTAACGCTTCACTTTCTGCCTTTGTTTCGACCTTATCAATTAAAACAATTTCATCACAAATCCCTTGAGTAACAAGGGAAAAAGCCACGTCGCTTCCAACATGACCTGTACCAATTATTCCTACTTTGCGTTTCACAAAATCCCCTCCAAAATTAATTACTTGAATTTAATGCGATTAATTCATATTTAATGATGGTTTTATTATTTTCCCATACGAGTTTTCGTGGAATTGCTTCTCCAAGTGTTTCGCCTTCTTTTGTTTTACGAACTGCGATTGGCACATCAATTGGATAAATCCGATACCCTACTTTTTCAAGTTCAAAGAAATTATCAGAAATTCGTTTTTCATTTCCTTTTGTTACGATCATTGTGTTTACCTCTAGTGGCATACCCAATTTCTCCACCTCCATTTTCTTTTATCATAGCAGAGTTGACCCCTGTTTGACTAGTTTTTATCGGCTAGAATCCGCTCAGCTTGTTTCACAATTTGAACCATCCCAGCATCACGCATAAAAAAACTGAATGCCGGGTGTAAAATAAATTGACTCAATGCTCCGCGCAAAACGACGGGCCCTTTTGTTTCTAAGTAATCAGCTTTTGTTTCGATGGCGGTAATTTTTGTCGCGTAAACCCGTTTCGTGAACGTCCGCTCCTTGGATTCAACCAAATAATCAGCTACAAAATAAAAAGCATCACTAATTGCTCCCGTTTCTTCCATGAGTTCTCGTTTCGCTGCCGCCAAATTACTTTCCCCAGGCTCCCCTTTGCCACCAGGAAATTCTAGTCCGCGAATTTTATGTTCCGTAAAAAGCCAGCCATCTTTCATTTTAGGAATAATCAGCACATCATCCGGATTCATTTGCTGTTCTTCAAAATAAATCGTCACTTTGTTTCCAAGTGTATCATTATAAATAAACAAAAACTCACTTCCTTTTCTTTTTTCAAAAATATGGTAAGCTGTATGTAAGCTGAAATTTAGAGGATGAATATTAATGAAAAAAATTCTTATCGGAGGAATCCGACTTTATCAAAAATATATTTCGCGGTTCACCCCGGCGACTTGTCGTTTTTATCCAACCTGTTCTGCTTACGGGATTGAAGCGATACAGACGCACGGTGCTTTAAAAGGAAGCTACCTCGCGATTAGACGTATTTCTAAATGCCACCCATTTCATAAAGGCGGGCTGGATTTCGTGCCACCTAAAAAAGATAAAAACGATGATTCCGAGCATCACTGCAAAGCGCATCATCATCATTAATAATAGCATGAATCGGTTTACGCCGGTTCATTTTTTTCTTGCTTTTTATGAAAGAATAAGGTATTATCAAGTTCGGACTATAAATCGTAATTACTACGATTCGCATATTATTTAAACAAGAACAATTTCGATTTAGAGGAGTGAATGGATTGAAAAAAAGCTATCTTATCGTATTAACCGCACTATTATCCGCTTTATTAATATTGACTGGCTGTTCGGACAGCAGCGCTACAAAAACGAACAGTGATAAATTAACCGTTTATACGACGGTATATCCTTTGCAGTATTTAACAGAACAAATTGGTGGCAAATATGTTGACGTTAACAGTATTTACCCGCCCGGTTCAGACGCTCACAGCTTTGAGCCAACACAAAAAGATATGATGAAAATTGCCGATAGTGATTTATTTTTCTATATTGGTCTTGGCATGGAAGGATTTGTCGATAAAGCAGAAAAAACATTAGCAAACGAACATGTCACTTTCGTCCCTACCGCTGAAAAATTAGATTTACCAACAGATCCGGACGCAGCCGAGGAGCATGACCATGAAAGCGAAGAAGAACACGAACACGGCGATATCAACCCGCACGTATGGTTAAATCCAGTTTATATGGAACAAATGGCCACTGTCGTCAAAGATAAATTAATCAAAGAAATGCCTGACCAAAAAGAAACTTTCGAGAAAAATTATCAAGCTGTCGAAGAAAAATTAAAGACACTTGATCAAGATTTCCGCACTGTCACAAGCGAGGCCAAACAAAAAGATTTCGTTACTGCTCATGCTGCCTATAGCTACTGGGAAACAGAATACAAATTGCACCAAATCCCCATCGCCGGCGTATCAACAAGTGACGAACCATCTCAAAAGAAACTAAAATCGATTGTCGAAAAAATCGAAGCAGAAAAAATCCCGTATATCATGTTGGAACAAAACACGAATTCTAAAATAGCGGATGTAATCCAACAAGAAACAAACACGAAAACCTTAACACTGCATAATTTAGAAACATTAACGCAAAAAGATATCGACAACCAACGCGATTACCTTTCCATCATGAACGACAACTTAAAAGCTTTAAAAGAAGGACTTAATTACTAAAAAAGAAAGGCGCTCTAAGTAATAGAGTGCCTTTCTTTTAATTTATTACGTTGAATTTTACCAGAAGCTGTTTTAGGTAAATTGTCGACAATTGTTATTTGTTTAGGAATTTTAAAACTAGCTAAGTTCGTTTGGCAAATGGTGCGTAATTCCGTTTCATCAAAAGTTTGTTCCGCAACGATAAAAGCGACTGGAACACTTCCCCATTTGTCATCTGGCTTCCCTACTACCGCGACTTCTTTCACCGCTTCATAAGTAGCTATAACATGTTCTATTTCGGTTGGATAAATGTTCTCTCCGCCCGAGATAATCAAATCCGAGCGACGCTCTAACACGAATAGAAAGCCTTCTTCATCCAAATAGCCAATATCGCCCGTTTTAAACCAGCCATCCACAAAGGCAGCATTTGTTGCAGCATCATTGTGTAAATATCCTGGCGTAATCGATGGCCCTTTTAATAAAATTTCCCCGTCATCCGCAATTTTGACTTCTGCTGGAAATAACGCTTTACCAGAAGAACCAATTTTAGTTAAGGCATCTTTCGGTGGTAAGGTGACGATTTGCGATGCCGTTTCGGTCATACCAAATGATTGCACTAACGGTATATCACGTTGCTTGCAAATTTCCAAAACAGCCTTACTCGCCGGTCCCCCGCCAAGGAGCACAGTTCGTAAATTCGGATGATAGCTACCTCCGTGTATTTTCAGTAATCGTTCAAGCATCGAAGTCACGACTGAAATCGTAGAAACTTGGCCACTTTCTAGCAATTGGGTGATTTTTTCTTCGTTAAAATGTTCTTCCAAATATACCGGAATTCCGTAAATCACCGAGCGCATCATAATCGATAAACCGCTAATATGGAAAATCGGCACAGCACAAAGCCAGCTATCTTTTTCGGTCAAGCCTAAATTTAAAACAGAAGCAACCGTACTCCACCAATGGTTTTCATAGGTTTGCATAACACCTTTGGGCTGCCCGGTTGTCCCTGATGTATACATAACCGAAGCCACACGCGATAAGTCCCATATTTCTATCAGTGCCGGCGCTATGTAGACTGTTTGTTGCAATTCGGTGTAGCTAATTCCAGTTGCCACTTTATCCGCAAAGGAATCGGCCATAATCACTTGTTGTACTTCCGCATTGGCGAGTTGAAAAGCAATTTCTTTTTTCGTCAAACGGTTATTGAGGAATAGCGTGACAGCGCCAAGTTGTTGCAAGGCATGAATAAGCAAGAACGTCATTCGGTCGTTTTTTCCTAGCAAGGCGACCATCTCGTCTTTTCTAATACCACGCGCGAACAATTTCCCTGCAAGTCGCTCCACGGCGTCACTTATTTCCGCAAATGTTTCTTCTTTTCCTTCAAAAACGAGCGCGGTCTCGTTAGGAGAAAGCCGCACTCGTTTTTGAAGCCAGTTTGTCATGTCCATTTTTACACCTTCAAATCAAGGGAATTTTGGAAATTGATCAAAGTCAGGATCGCGTTTTTCTTTAAAGGCATCGCGACCTTCTTTTGCTTCGTCCGTTGTATAGTATAGAAGTGTTGCGTCACCAGCTAATTGCTGAATACCCGCTAAACCATCTGTATCTGCATTGAACGCCGCTTTGATGAAACGAAGCGCAGTCGGACTTTTTTGTAACATTTCTTTCGCCCAAGCTACTGTTTCTTTTTCTAAATCTGCTACTGGAACAACTGTGTTAATCCAGCCCATTTCAAGTGCTTCGTCCGCTGAATATTGACGGCACATGAACCAAACTTCTTTCGCTTTCTTATGTCCGATAACACGTGCTAAATAGCCAGAACCATAACCAGCATCAAAGCTACCAACATTCGGTCCAGTTTGACCAAACTTCGCGTTATCTGCAGCAATTGTTAAGTCACATACTAATTGAAGAACGTTTCCTCCACCAATTGACCAGCCTGCAACCATCGCGATAACTGGTTTTGGAATAACTCGAATTAAACGTTGTAAGTCAAGAACATTCAAGCGTGGAATTTGGTCATCACCAACATAGCCGCCGTGACCACGAACTTTTTGATCTCCGCCAGAACAGAAAGCTTTTTCGCCTTCCCCAGTTAAAATAATCACGCCAAGATTTGAATTATCACGCGCTAAGTTAAATGCATCAATCATTTCTGTTACTGTTTTTGGTGTAAATGCATTATGTACTTCTGGACGATTAATCGTAATTTTCGCGATTCCTTCGTAACTTTCATATTTGATTTCCTCGTATACTTTTTCTGTTTGCCAATTAAAACTCATTTTTCTTCCTCCTTTAAAATAACTTCCAGCCAGTTGTTAAGCTGACTTGAAAAGATGTTTGGTTGCTCTAAATAAACTGCATGCCCCGCTTCTTGCACCGTAACATGCGTGCTATTTGGTAAAAGTTGTTGCATATCTTGCGCGATTTTCTCGAATTTCTCATCTAAAGCGCCAGTAACGAGTAGCACAGGAAAAGTAAAGCCTGCTAGCTTATCCCAGTATGAGGGTTGCTTTCCAGTGCCCATTCCCCGTAAACTCATCGCCAAGCCGTGCGGATTTTGCGCTAGCCGTTCAGACCTAATTCGCTTTTTCTGTTCAGCTGGCAAAACAGACTGTGAATTAAAAAGGGCTAAGTTTTCCCAGTAATCGACAAAAGACGTGATGCCTTCTGCTTCAATCCGGTCTGCTAAACGGTTATCGGCTTGAACTCGACTCGCACGAACATCCGCTTGCCTAAGTCCCGGTGAGCTACTAACTAATACAAGTCCGCGCACCATTTCTGGATACGCGGCGGCAAAAGCAGTCGCCACTCGCCCGCCCATCGAATAACCAAGCACAAAACATTTGGCGATTTTTAATTGATGTAACATCTCGGCCAAATCAGCGCATATTTCTTGTATCGAATAGCGCGCCACTTCTTCTGGGCTTGCTGTTTTTCCGTGCCCAAGTAGATCTGGCGCGACAATATTATACCATTCTTTTAAATGGGAAATGCTATTTTGAAACGTTTCGCTTGATCCTGTAAAACCATGCAACATTAGTAAAACGGGTTTATCGCCACTTAAAGAATTTTTCAGATAGTAATGTTGACCATTTACTAACATATTAATCTAATGCCTTTAATGCGTCCGCAATTTTAGCCCAAAGTGATTGGTGGTTTGCTTTATTTTCGTGACGATTTGTTTTCACTTCGATAATATCCAAACCTTTGTGGTAACCAGCTTTATCAATTGCTTCTTCCAGCTCATCAGTCGTTTTCGCCTCATGATAGTCCGCATCGTAAAATGCAGCAGCAAAGCGAAAATCAAGCTCGGTTGAAGTACCAAATAGCGACTCGAAATATTTTGGTTCATTTGCTTGCGGTAAAAACGAGAATATCCCACCACCGTCATTATTGACGATAATAATAGTCAGATTCATCTTATATTTTTTCGCCATAAGCAAACCATTCATATCATGATAAAATGACAAATCACCAATTAGTAAAAACATCGGTTGGAACACGACACTAGCACCTAACGCCGAAGAAACAACTCCATCAATACCATTCGCGCCGCGGTTTGCAAGCATTTTTATTTTCTTATCAATTTGTGGGAAATACGTGTCAACATCGCGAATTGGCATACTGTTACCAATAAATAATCCCGCTTTATCCGGCAATAAGCGACGTAATTCTGCAACAATCTTACCTTCTTCTAAAGTAGTTGTATTCGCCATTTCTGACATAACGATTTCACGAGCAACTTTATTGTAAGCAGTCCATCTGTTTAACCACGCAGCATTTTTCGCATCATCTGGCATATTTTGTTGCATAATATCTAGTAAAAATCGCTCGTCACAGTGAATCATATCCGTTACTGCTTTAATCGGATCTTTCCAAGCAGCTCCAGGATCCACCACGTAAAAACGAATATCTGCCAGTTGTTCTAACCAATTTTTAAGTGGTTTAGAAACGGGCATACTTCCGAAACGAATCACGACTTCCGGTGTTAAATTAGCCAAAAGATCTGCTTCTTTTAAAAACGCATCATATTGGTCAATCACCACTTCATCCATCGCCCCGTAAGAACGGAGTCCAGAAAGCGGATCTGCTAAAATCGGCCAACCTAGTTTTTTCGCTAAATCAACCATCGGCTGTTCCAATTCTTTTTTATCGATTGGACCTACGACGAAAACTCCTTTTTTGCCAATACATTCCGTCACCATTTTTTGAATCGAGCTATCGTCCAACACTTCATGCGTATAATAAATATGTACGTGATGATGTTTTTTTCCGGTTGCGATAAATGGTGAAGGCTCTAAAATCGGTACAAGTGGTTCCCGCAATGGGAAATTCAGATGGACTGGGCCACGTGGAGTTTTCATTGCGATATCCACCGCGCGACTGCCATGCCATTTTGCATAACGAAGCATTTCATCGCTATTTTCAGGAAGCGCCATATCGGTAAAATCTTTGACATGCGAACCATATAAATGTAACTGATCCATCGCTTGTGGAGCCCCGACATTTCGAAGCTCATGCGGACGATCAGCGGTTAAAACAATCAGTGGAATCTGTGACAAATTCGCTTCAACAACTGCTGGGAAATAGTTTGCCGCCGCAGTTCCAGAAGTACAAAGCAGAACAACTGGACGTTTTGAAGCCTTCGCCAGACCTAGTGCAAAAAAGCCAGCCGAGCGTTCGTCAACATCCACATAAATTTTCAAAATCGGATGTTCTGCCATCATCAGTGCAAGCGGAGTAGAACGTGAACCCGGGCTAATAATTGCTTCTTTCACACCGGCTTGCACGAGTTCCTCAATAAATGCAGCTAGATAATCTGTCAGCACTTGTTCGTGGTTTGTCATTTCTTTATGCCTCCTAATACGCGTAACATCGGTTGGAATTTAACCGCCGTTTCTTTTAATTCTTCTTGTGGTACAGAATCACCAACAATCCCGCAACCAGCATAGATTAACCCTTGCGAATCAACAATTAAGCCAGAACGAATGGCAACGGCGAACTCACCAGAGCCTTTTAAATCAATCCAACCAATCGGTGCACCGTAAAATCCACGGTCCATTTCTTCCTTCATACGAATAATCGCTAGCCCCATTTTTTGAGGTAAGCCGCCAAGTGCTGGCGTTGGATGAAGAGCTTTCACCATTTCTAACATCGAAACTTCTGGTTTTTTCTTCGCGGAAATATTCATATATAAATGTTGAATATCGCGATTTTTCAAAAGTACGGGTTGACTAGATAACGATAGCCCTGTTGTAAATGGTTTTAACGTTTCTTCCATCATTTGTACAACATAAGAATGCTCTCGTAAATTTTTGGCATCTTTTAGTAACGCGTTTCCTAATGCTTTGTCCGCTTCTTCAGTAGCGCCACGCTCCGTAGAACCAGCCACGCATGATGAGTGAATCGTATCCCCATTTACAGCCAGTAATCTTTCTGGAGTTGCTCCGAAAAAGACCCCTGTTCCCTTTTCAATCAGGAAGAAATAACTATTTTCTTGTGTTGCTAGCATATTTTCTAAAATAATTGCGCTATCTACTTGGCGCTGGAACCGTAGCCCCATGCGTCTAGCTAGAACAACTTTTTTCACGTCTTCTGAATGATTAATCATATCGATAATTTCACTCGCAGTTTCTAGGAAATGCTCTTTGCCTATCTCCTTGAAATCTGTCAGTAACGCCATTTCAGCTTCATTAACCTCTTGATGAATGATTTTTTGCCATTGATTAAAAACAGCTTCTAATTTACTTTCCGTATCGTCTGAATAAATGGACAGGTTGACCGTTAAGTAACTTTTACCATCTTTATTCGTCAACATAAATAACGGTAAGTAAAACAAGCCATCTTTGAAACTTTGCCATTCTTTCTCTGTATCACGTTCAGGATCAAAGGCAAAACCACCAAAGTAAATTGGGCCAGTTGCATCTACTGTAGCATTCGTTACACTAGTGCGTAGCCTTTTTTCAATTTTCTCTTGCAGTCCAAGAAAAGCATCTTTTTTCTTCTCCGCCAAAAATTGTTTCGTTACACCAAAACCGGTCATCGTCAGCGTCATTTCTGGATTTTGCCAGAAAAAACGTTCACCTTTAAAAGCAGTACCAGCTTTTTTAAACAATTTGACTGGAGACACTAATTCATCTAACTCAGTTACCCAGCTAAATAGAGCCGGTTGATCTTGGCTTGCGCTACGTTTCGCTTGATTAAATAAATCAAGAGGCAATTTAGTATTCATATGCTTATCTCTCCTTTTACATTCACATCTTCTATTATACCAAAAATGGAGCTAAACTGCTTGGTTTGCGTTTTTTCTTTCATTTCGTCATTAATTATTGACGCCGTTGCAATATTTCCCTAAAATGAAGGGTAGACATCTGAAACATATGGAAGTGAAAAAGGAGAGAAAAACATGGCTAATGCCTCAAAATCTGCACTTACGAAACAAACTGGTTTTCAAAAATGGTGGACGTTACTTCGCCCCCATACACTTGTAGCCTCTTTTGTTCCGGTATTTCTTGGAACATCGGTCGCAATGAGCTACACCAGTTTTCATTTTACACGTTTTATCGTCATGCTAATTGCTTGTTTCTTCATACAAACATCCGCCAATTTATTCAATGAATATTTTGATTATAAAAAAGGGCAAGATGATGAGCACTCGGTCGGCAATGGTGGTGCTATCGTTCGTAACGGTATGCGTCCCGGATTCATTTTGTTCCTCGCAATCTTTTTATACATTTTATCGATTCTCGGCGGTGTTTATTTATCCTTCGAGTTAAATTGGTATGTTGGCTTACTTGGTGCTATTTGTATGTTAGTTGGTTTCCTTTATACGGGCGGGCCATATCCAATCGCTTATACGCCATTTGGTGAAATCATGGCAGGCTTCTTCATGGGAGGAATTATAACTTTCATATCCTTCTACATCCAAGCCGAATTTATTAGTATGTTTATCGTATATGTATCCATTCCAGTTATGGTACTTGTCGGTAACTTGCTACTTGCCAATAGTATTCGTGATTTAGTACCTGATAAGAAAAATGGTCGTTTGACTTTAGCTATCTTGCTTGGACGTAAATGGGCAACCGTATTGTTCGCAGCAGCCTTTCTTTTCAGTTATGTATTTGAGATTTCCCTTATTTTTACGCAAGATGCTCCGTGGTGGACACTGTTAATTTTACTAAGTTTGCCAGAAGCCGTTCGTGCCGTTCGCCGCTTCATTGGTAAAACGTCGCCAATCACAATGGTTCCAGCGATGAAATCCACTTCCAAAGCATTAACTATCTTTGGAATCACACTAGCGCTTGCTTACCTTTTAAGCCTATTATCTCGAAACTTATTCATGTAAAAAAACTGGTTGTCATAACGACAACCAGTTTTTTATTTGGAAACAATTTGGACTTGCTGTTTGTTTTGAACATATTTCGCCAGTTCAATCGATAAATCATACCGCAAAAATGGCGTAATAATATAAATCCCTTGAAAATGCTCACAAATCGCATCCACTAACTCGCGCGCGATCGCCATACCTTCTTCATTAGCGTGTCCGTGCTCTTCCGCTTCTCTCATTCGCTCACGCACCTCATCGGTCAAACGAATTCCGGGAACCTCATTATGAAGAAATTCCGCATTCCGACTCGATAAAAGTGGCATAACCCCAATGAAAAGTGGCACATCAATCTTTGCTTTTTGCAAGGCCTCCTTTAGTAAAACAGCTTTATTCACGTCATAAATTGGCTGGGTAATAATATAATCGGCACCGTATTCCACTTTTCGCTCAATTAACCGAACCGCTTTTTCTAAGTTCAGCACATTCGGATTAAACGCTGCGCCAACATGGAATCGCGCCTTTTCTTTCAGCGACTTCCCAGTATAAGAAATCCCAGCATTAAATTTTTTAATCAGCTGAACTAACTCCACTGATCTTAAATCAAACACTGACGAAGCTCCGGGAAAATCCCCTACCTTAGTTGGATCACCAGTAATCGCCAGCACATCATGTAACCCCAATTTATGAAATCCCATAACATGTGAGTGCATCCCAACCAAATTATGATCCCTCGTCGTCAAATGAATGAGTGGTTTAATCCCATACTCATGCTTCAAAATCGAAGCCAGCGCCATATTACTAATCCGCGGCGTCGCAAGTGAATTATCCGAAATCGTAATCGCATCAACCCCTGCCGCGTCAAGCGCCTTGGCCCCTTCAAAAAATTTCGTTGTATCAAAAGTCCGCGGTGGATCCAGTTCAACTAAAATCGTCAAACGTTCCTTCACTTTATCAAGCAATCGCTCACCTGACTCCGCGTCTTCCAATTCTTCCGGAACAAGTTCCAAAATCGGTCGCACTTCTTTTTCTAAAATAGGCTTCGTCGATTCCAGCCCTTCACGTAAAGCACGGATGTGGTCTGGAGTCGTCCCACAACAACCACCAATAATCCGAGCGCCTTCTTGACGAAAAACCTCACCATATTGCGCAAAATAATCCGTATCCGATTGATAAATGACTTTACCTTCTTGCATTTCTGGCAAACTAGCATTCGGATAAACAGCCAAATACGCTTTATCATAAAGCGGCACTGTTTCCAGAGCACGCGCCATGTGATATGGACCAAGTCGGCAATTAATACCAACGACATCCGCCCCAAGCGCAATCAATTCCTCCAGCGCATCCGGTAATTTTTGCCCATTTTGCAGTATGCCCGGTTCATGCATCGAAACATTCGCAACCACTGGCAAATCGGTCGTTTCACGCAGAATTTTTAGTACTGTTTTAAGCTCATCTAAATCATAATACGTTTCCAGCAAAATCGCATCCACACCGTCTAACAAAAAACAGTATAGCTGCTCCCTGAAACTACGCTTAATTTCTTCAAGTGGAGCCGCCGGAAGTCTTGCATCCACTGCCCCATTTATCCCACCAATCGTGCCGAAAATATACGTTCCAGTCCCTCTGGCAGCTTCCTTCGCCAACCGAATCGCCGCTTGATTAATCCGCTTCACTTCATCCTCTAAACCATATCGCGCTAATTTAATATAATTGGCACCATATGTATTCGTTTGGATAATATCCGCCCCAGCACCAATATACGCTTTATGAATCGCGACAATATCTTCCGGATGAGACAAATTCAGCTCCTCAAACGAACGATCCACCCCGTAAGAATAAAGCAAAGTGCCCATCGCGCCGTCAGCAATTAATACTTTTTCACTTAAATCTTTTCTTAAATTCACTTGACGACACTTCCTTTCTTAATGAACGAAAGTGCTTGTTTCAAATCAGCAATTAAATCATCGGCATCTTCTAAACCAGCGGAAAAACGTAATAATCCTGGTGTAATTCCTTGTGCCAAACGCTCCTCTTCCGGAACAGCCGCATGAGACATTTTTGCAGGATACGATAAAATACTCTCCACCGCACCTAAACTCACTGAAAATACCGGCAATTCCAAATGTGTTACTAGTTCCCGCACCGCTTCTTCACTACCTAAATCAAACGATAAAACAGCTCCGCCACTTGTCGCCTGTTCCACTTGAATGTCATAGCCCGCATGAGATGGCAACCCCGGATAATGCACCGCAACCACATCTGGTTCCGCATTTAAAAATAGCGCAATTTTCTCCGCCGTTTCCGTCCCAGCCTTCATCCGCACAGAAAGTGTTTTTAGTCCGCGCAATAACAACCACGAATCCTGCACTCCAAGAACCCCACCAGTCGAATTTTGCAAAAAGTACACTGCTTCAGCCAGATTAGGATTATTAGTAACAACAAGCCCTGCCAAAATATCACTATGTCCGCCAAGAAACTTCGTCGCACTATGAATAACCAAGTCCGCACCTAGCTCTAACGGCTTTTGAAGCAGCGGCGTTAAAAACGTATTATCGACAAATGTATAGCAACCATTCGCTTTCGCAAGTTTGGCCACCGTCCGAATATCCGTCACATGCAACAACGGATTAGACGGCGTTTCCAAGTAAACCAGCTTTGTATTCGCCTGAAAAGCCTTCGCCACCTCATCAATGTTCGTCGTATCAACAAACGTATGCGTAATCCCAAATCGCGGCAACACTTGCTCCACCAAACGAAACGTCCCGCCATACACATCTTTCGCAATAATAAAATGATCCCCTTTTGAAAGTGTAAAAAGCGCCGCAGAAACAGCAGCCATTCCACTAGCAAAGGCAAAACCGTTCGTTCCACCTTCCAGTTCCGCAATGGCTTGTTCCACTTTTTCTCTCGTTGGATTCCCGCTTCTCGCATAATCATACGCATGATAGTTGTCAAAGTCATGCTGATGGAAAGTAGATGATAAATGAATGGGCGTATTCAGCGCACCGGTCTCTTTATCAATCCCTAAACTCGCTTTAATCACAGCCGTATCTTGCGCATATTCTTTAACCACGAGCGGTCACCCCTTCCAAAACCGTATCAAGCGCCTTAGCTAAGTCAGCAATCAAATCCTCACTCGCTTCAATCCCCACCGAAATGCGCAACAATTTATCCGTCAGTCCATACGAATTTCGCAACTCCACCGGAATATCTGCATGCGTCTGCGTTGTGGGATAAGTAATCAAACTCTCCACCCCGCCTAAACTTTCCGCAAAAGTAAACAATTCCAGCTCTTTCAAAAGTGGCGATACGAGCGACGCATCTTTAATAAAGAAACTAATCATCCCACCGCGTCCCGGATAGCGCACTTCCTCCACCAGCTCATGCTCTTCCAAAAACGCCGCGATTTTCTGCGCATTCGCTTGATGCTGTCTCACACGTAAAACCAACGTCTTGAGTCCACGAATCAATAACCAACTATCAAATGGCGATAGCACCGTCCCCGTCGCATTCAACTGATCAAAAAAGAATTTCCCAAGTTGTTCCTCTTTTACAATTACCGCCCCGGCTAGCACATCATTATGTCCACCAAGATACTTCGTCGCGCTATGAATCACAATATCCGCGCCCAAAGTTAACGGTTGCTGTAAAACCGGCGTATAAAACGTATTATCCACAATCACAAGCAAATCATGCGCATGTGCCCATTCCGCAACAGCCGCAATATCTGTTTCCTGCATCAATGGATTAGTAGGCGTTTCAATAAAAATTGCCTTCGTTTCCGGACGAACCAATTTTTCCAAATCAGTAATCTCCGCCCCGTCCCAATAAGAAAATCCAATCTGATATTGCGCACCAAACTGTTCAAAATATCTAAAAGTCCCCCCGTACAAATCCTGCGAGCTAATAATATGTTCGCCGGTTTTAAAAAGCTGGAAAACGAGTTGAATCGCGCTCATCCCTGAACTCGTTGCAAAAGCATGCGTCCCATTTTCTAGTTCCGCGAGTGCTTCTTGCAAAGCATCTCGCGTCGGATTTCCAGTTCTAGTATAATCATACCCCGTTGATACTCCAAGATCGGCATGCTGGTAAGCTGTAGAGAAGTAGACTGGCATATTGACAGCACCCGTTCTTTCACATTTTCTATTTCCAATTTGCGCTGCTATCGTCTCTTGTTTCAGCTTTGCCATAATTACCTCTCCTCCATTCCTTTATTTCTCTAATACTTGATATTCCGCACGAACTTCTTTAGTCGCTTTAATCATATCTTGCAGCGCCGCAATCGTTTCAGGTTCTTTCCGCGTTTTCAACCCACAATCCGGGTTAATCCAAAATTGTTTCGCATCAATTGCCCGTAACGCCCGGCGAATATTGTCTTTAATTTCTGTCACAGTTGGAACACGTGGACTATGAATATCATAAACCCCAAGGCCAATTTCCTTATCGTATGTCACTTCTTCAAACGTCGAAATAATCTCCCCGTGGCTTCTTGACGTTTCAATTGAAATAACATCCGCATCCAAAGCACTAATCGTATCAATAATATCGTCAAAATCCGAATAACACATATGTGTATGAATTTGCGTATCATTTTGTACCGAAGCAGTTGTTAATTTAAACGAATAAACCGCATCATTTAAATATTTTTCCCATCTAGCTTGTTTCAGCGGCAAACCTTCACGTAAAGCCGGCTCATCGACTTGAATCACTTTAATGCCATTACGTTCTAAGGCTTCTACCTCTTTACGAAGTGCGAGTCCAACTTGATTCGCAACGACACTTTCAGGAACATCATCACGAACGAAACTCCAATTGATAATAGTGACTGGCGCAGTAAGCATTCCCTTGACCGGACGTTTCGTTAACGACTGGGCATAGACACTTTCTTTCACCGTAATTTCTTCTGTAAAAGCAACATCCCCGTAGATAAGTGGCGGACGAACCGCTCTCGAACCATATGATTGCACCCAACCAAATTTCGTTGCTTGGAAACCAGCCAATTTTTGCCCGAAATATTCCACCATATCTGTCCGTTCAAATTCGCCGTGGACCAATACATCAATATCTAAATCCTCTTGAATTTTAATCCAGCGCGCCGTTTCCTTTTCAATAAAAACATTATATTCCGCATCCGTAATATTACCTTTTAACCAATCAGCCCGAGTTTTCCGAACTTCCGGCGATTGTGGGAAACTTCCGATTGTCGTTGTTGGAAATAGCGGTAAATTCAACCAAGCATGCTGCAATTTAATCCGTTCCGCAAATGGCAACTCCCGGTCAACCCGAACATTTTCCAAATTCGCAATCGCTTCTTGCACTTCTAAATTGTTTCGGTGACTCGATTCATTAAGCGCCGTCACTGCCGCACGAGCTTCTTCAAGCTCAGCCGCCACACTTTCCGCACCATCCGTCAAAGCCTTCGTCAAAATGGCAATTTCATCTAATTTCTGATCAGCAAACGATAAACCACCGAGAATCACTTCATCCAAATCTGGTTCGCTCAATTTCGTCACTGGCACATGTAGTAAGGAGTTGGAAGGCTGCACAATCAATTTCCCATCCGCCACATAATCCGCAATCTCAGTAAGTAGCGAAAGTTTTGCATCCAAGTCACTCCGCCAAACATTCCGACCATCAATCACACCAGCCGCTAAATATTTATCTTCCGGGAACCCATGAGCCTTCAACGCTTTGAGCGAATCGCCATGATCATGAACAAAATCAATCCCAACCGCCGCTACCGGTAAATTAACAACCTCTTCATAATAATCCAAACTTTCAAAATAAGTTTGCAACTCGATTTTCAAATTTGGTACCGCGGTTTGAAACGCCTGATACACTTTTTCAAATAACTTAATTTCTGATTTATCAAAGCTAGTTGCCAGATAAGGCTCATCAATTTGCACCCACTTAGCACCAGCCCGCTCAAGCTCTTTCAAAATTTCCACATACGCCGGAATAAATTTATCTAATAACGCTTCAAAATTTTCCGCATCGTTCCCTTTTCCAAGTTTTAAGTAAGTAACCGGACCAACAAGCACTGGCTTACCTTCAATACCAAGCTCTTTTTTCGCTTCTTCGTAATAATAAAGCGCCCGATTATCCAACACTTTCGGATCCGCATCCGCCAGTTCAGGAACAATATAGTGATAGTTAGTATTAAACCATTTAGTCATTTCAGAAGCAACCGCGTCACTTTTACCACGTGCAATATCAAAATATGTATTTAGCGAAACTTTCCCACCATCATGCTGAAAACGTTTTGGAATAATCCCAAATGTCACACTCGTATCAAGCACTTGATCATAAAAACTAAAATCACCCACCGGAATCAAATCAATTCCTTTGTCTTGTTGCTTTTTCAGCGCATGCAATCGTAGAGCCTTCGTTTCAGCCAACAATTCCTCTTCTGAAATCGCACCATTCCAGAATTTTTCTAACGCACGTTTCCATTCACGTTTCTCCCCAAGTCTCGGATACCCCAAGTTTGAACTAATCGCCTTTACCATACCTATCACCTTATCCTCTCGATTTTTTGCCAATAAAAAACCTCCCTAGAGAACTAGAGAGGTTTGGAAGTTTCGATACACAAATACACTGAAACTTTTTAAGTCTCTCTTATCTCTCGAAGCATCACACTTCGCAGGATTTAGCACCTTTTCAACGTATTGAAAGGTTGCCGGGTTTCAACGGGCCAGTCCCTCTACCACTCATTATAAGAGCAATTTATTTAGTTTTTTTAATCACTTAAATTGGATTGAAATCATCATACCACTTGCACCTAAAAACTGTCAATCATTAAATTTCCATTTTCTTTTCTAAAGCATCTTTCCGTGCTCCAAAAGCTAACAACAAACAGCCTAAAACAAGCATTCCTGCCACCACAAAATAAAATATTTGATTTCCAAAAATCCCAATCATCATTCCAGTCGCACTCGGCCCAATAATGCTCCCCAAGCTAAAGCACATTCCAACCAAAATATTCCCAGCCGGAAGCAATTCCAGTGGTGTCAAATCAGTCATATAAGACAACCCCAGCGAGTAAAGCGACCCAAGTAATATCCCCAAAACAAAGAAGAAAATCACATATAAAACAGGCATCTTAACAAAAGCAGTCAACACAAAAACAACCGCCCCCGCTCCCGTCAAAAGTGGTAACACCTTCCCACGACCAAATTTATCACTAACAATCCCAATCGGCACTTGAAAAATAATCGTCCCCACCGAAAAAGAAGAAATTATCATTGCTATCATCATCGTATCGAGTCCATCACGAAGTCCTACAACCGGAAAAGTTGCATTCAGCCCAGTTTCCAAAATCCCATACAAAAATGGCGGAATCATCGCGACCCAAGCCAACTTAAAAACATCTGAAAAGCGCTTCAAACTCCCAAAAAAAGAAATTTTCCGAATAACCGCCTTTTCTCCAACAAAATCATTTCGAATAAACCAAACTAGCCCCCAAGCAATCAACACTAAAATCCCAGATAAAAAGAAAGGTAAGTTTGCATTTATTTTTGCCAAATTGACCAATTGTGGCCCTATTGCAAATCCCAATGAGAAAAACAATCCATAGATCGCCATATTCCGACCACGCTTACTAGCATCACTCATAGCACCAATCCAAGTCTGCGATGAAAAATGTAACATATGATCCCCCACACCAATGAGCAACCGCAATATAAACCAAAAATATAAATTAAACCAAATTGGAAAAGCCAAAATTGCAACCGCAACTAGCCCTCCCCCAACTAAAATAATCGGCTTATAACCATATTTATGCAGTGGTGCCTCAATAAACGGAGAAATAAGTAAAACTCCTAAATAGATCCCTGTAGCATGAAATCCATTAATTCCTGCACTAATACCATTCTCTTCTAATATGATTGCAATAAGCGGCAATAACACCCCTTGTGACAGCCCCGAAATCGCTACAACCATTGTTAAAATCCAAAACTTCCCTTTTGATCCCATTTGCTACCTCCAAAAACATAGTAAATAAAAAAACAATGCCATAATCGACATTGTTTTTTAGGATGACCCGTACGGGATTCGAACCCGTGTTACCGCCGTGAAAGGGCGGTGTCTTAACCGCTTGACCAACGGGCCAATCTGGCGGAGAAGGAGGGATTTGAACCCTCGCGCCGCGCGAGCGACCTACACCCTTAGCAGGGGCGCCTCTTCAGCCACTTGAGTACTTCCCCAGATATAAAAAATTCTATTCTCATTTAAAGAATAACTCCACAGGCAGGACTCGAACCTGCGACCGATCGGTTAACAGCCGATTGCTCTACCAACTGAGCTACTGTGGAATAAAATGGGCCTAAATGGACTCGAACCATCGACCTCACGCTTATCAGGCGTGCGCTCTAACCAGCTGAGCTATAGGCCCTCAGTAAAACTATTTTATGGTAAAAAGCGGGTGATGGGAATCGAACCCACGACAACAGCTTGGAAGGCTGTAGTTTTACCACTAAACTACACCCGCATAATATAAATTTTAAAAACAAAGGGCGGATAATGGGAATCGAACCCACGAATGCCTGAACCACAATCAGGTGCGTTAACCACTTCGCCATATCCGCCATAAGGCAAAATTGTTTAAAAAAAGAATGGCTTGGGACAGAATCGAACTGCCGACACCTTGAGCTTCAATCAAGTGCTCTACCAACTGAGCTACCAAGCCATAATGGCGGTCCCGACGGGATTTGAACCCGCGATCTCCTGCGTGACAGGCAGGCATGTTAACCCCTACACCACGGAACCACTATTGCGGGGGCAGGATTTGAACCTACGACCTTCGGGTTATGAGCCCGACGAGCTACCAGACTGCTCCACCCCGCGACAATAATATTAAATTTTAGTCCACATATCACAAGTGAAAAAACGGAGGAAGAGGGATTCGAACCCCCGCGCGGTATTACCCGCCTGTCGGTTTTCAAGACCGATCCCTTCAGCCAGACTTGGGTATTCCTCCATGATAATAATAAAGTGACAAGTGGACCTTGCAGGACTCGAACCTGCGACCGGACGGTTATGAGCCGTCTGCTCTAACCAACTGAGCTAAAGGTCCAAGATTGAAAATAGCGGCGGAGGGAGTCGAACCCACGACCTTTCGGGTATGAACCGAACGCTCTAGCCAGCTGAGCTACGCCGCCATAATAATAAGGCTACCATTTTCTACTTATGTGGTTAAATGTGAAGCAAGTGGAGCCTAGCGGGATCGAACCGCTGACCTCCTGCGTGCAAAGCAGGCGCTCTCCCAGCTGAGCTAAGGCCCCATAATAATAAGGGATTAAACTATCGGGAAGACAGGATTCGAACCTGCGACCCCTTGGTCCCAAACCAAGTGCTCTACCAAGCTGAGCTACTTCCCGTTTAATAAAGTGCGCCCAAGAGGAGTCGAACCTCTAACCGCTTGATTCGTAGTCAAGTACTCTATCCAGTTGAGCTATGGGCGCAAATAAAAATAATGCCGAGGACCGGAATCGAACCGGTACGGATATCACTATCCGCAGGATTTTAAGTCCTGTGCGTCTGCCAGTTCCGCCACCCCGGCATATTGGAACTTTTGTAAACAAGCGGAAGACGGGGTTCGAACCCGCGACCCCCACCTTGGCAAGGTGATGTTCTACCACTGAACTACTTCCGCATATTGTATAATAAGTGCGGGTGAAGGGACTTGAACCCCCACGCCTCGCGGCGCCAGATCCTAAATCTGGTGCGTCTGCCAATTCCGCCACACCCGCAAAAAGTGAGCCGTGCTGGGTTCGAACCAGCGACCCTCTGATTAAAAGTCAGATGCTCTACCAACTGAGCTAACGGCTCTCTACAATAAAATATATACTATTATAAAGATAATATTAATGGTGCCGGCTGCAAGAGTCGAACTCGCGACCTACTGATTACAAATCAGTTGCTCTACCAACTGAGCTAAGCCGGCATAAAAAATGGAGGTTAACGGGATCGAACCGCTGACCCTCTGCTTGTAAGGCAGATGCTCTCCCAGCTGAGCTAAACCTCCAGAAATACTGCCCGGCAGCGACCTACTCTCGCAGGGGGAAGCCCCCAACTACCATTGGCGCGGAGAAGCTTAACTACCGTGTTCG